>JACQPT010000161.1 GCA_016207415.1 Ignavibacteriales bacterium | reverse complement strand
GGATTATACTGCCCCACGGCTTCGATGAACCTGCCGTTACGCGGCGACCGAATGTCGGCCGCAACGACTTTGTAGATCGGATATTTCTTTTTCCCCTCTCTGCGTAAACGTAATTTAACCACGGAGAACTCCTAAATAAAATGATAGAGAATTTGACCATTGACGATCCAATTGTGTTTATGTTGTAGCTCTTGACGCTTTTATATAATAGTCCCCTCGTATCTCTGCAGCGATGGCTTGAGCTGAGCGAGAGGGGATACGCTTAGCTTGTTCACAGTAGGGGTGTGTGTTTTTTTCTTCTTGTTTTTTCCCAACTTGATAAAAGAACACACCCCTCTGCTCCCCTCTCTCGTCACACATACCTACACTCGAGAGGGGACGTATTGGGCGTTGTTAATTCGTCGGCAATCTCACGCCTTGCAACGCCCGACGCATGTTTCCTTTGCTCATTTTCTTCATCATCCGCTGCATTTCTTCGAACTGCTTTAACAACCTATTCACTTCCTGCACGGTCGTTCCACTTCCTATCGCAATACGGCGGCGTCGGCTTCCGTTGATCAAGGAAGGCCTCGACCTTTCCTCTTTTGTCATCGACTGGATAATCGCTTCCACTCGAACAATCTGTTTGTCATCGATTGACACATTTCGCTGGATACGGTCCATGCCGGGGATCATTCCCATAACGTCGTTCAAAGAACCCATGCTCTTCAACTGACGCAGCTGATCCAGAAAATCATCAAACGTCAGCTGTGCTTTTCGGAGCTTTTCTTTGAGGTCGACGGCTTTTGCTTCGTCGAACTGAACCTGGGCTTTCTCGACGAGCGTCACGATGTCCCCCATGCCCAAGATCCGCGAAACGATGCGTTCCGGGTAGAAAGGCTCAAGGGCATCCAGTTTTTCGCCGACGCTGGCAAACTTGATTGGCTTTTGAACCACGGACCGTATCGAGAGAGCCGCACCACCCCGGCTGTCGCCGTCCAGTTTCGTCAGCACAACCCCGTTGAAGCTTAATCGCTCGTCGAACGCCTTCGCTGTATTGACGGCGTCCTGGCCGGTCATCGCATCAACGACAAAAAGAATTTCGTGCGGCTTCGTCCTCTCTTTGACTGCTGCGACTTCGGCCATCATCTCTTCGTCAACGTGCATGCGCCCGGCAGTATCGACGATAACTGTGTCCCTGACGTTCTTTCTTGCAAAATCAACGGATGCTTCTGCGATGTTGACCGCTCCGGCCGATCGGTCCGAATAAACAGGAATTTCGATCTGTTTGCCGAGCGTGATCAGCTGGTCGACGGCCGCCGGTCTGTGCATATCTGCTGCAACAAGGAGAGGAACCCTCCCCTTCGCTTTCAGGTGGTTTGCAAGTTTTGCTGCAAACGTTGTCTTTCCCGAACCCTGCAACCCGGCAACAAGAATGACTGTCGGGGGCGTGTTTGCCTCAGCAATGTCAACTTTCGCCTCGCCAAGCAACCTCACCATCTCATCATAGATTATCTTGATAATGAGCTGGCCAGGGGTTATGCTGGCAAGGACTTCCTGGCCCAGCGCCCGTTTCTGGACGTCGTCGATGAACTGCCTCGCGACTTTGTAGTTAACGTCGGCATCTAAAAGAACACGGCGAACTTCACGAAGTGAATCTTGAACGTTCGCTTCAGTAATCTTTCCGTGGCCTCGAAGCTTTTTAAAGACAACTTCCAGCTTCTGGCTGAGAGCTTCAAACATGTATCTTCGTCAATTAAGTTTTCGAATGAATTCTTCAGCACCTCCTAGCGCTTCCTTGACGACTTCAACTCTATGGAGAAATCCCCTATAGTATCCTGAGTATCCTGCGATATGTAACTCGTCGTAGATATCACTCAAGGCGTCCAGCATTTTCCCATTCCTGGATGAACCGAAGTTCGTCAGTGCTTTTTGATGCTCTTCGACCTTTTTGGGCAGTTGTTTTCGAGCAATGCCATTCCTCAACAAGAATTCGTCAATTGCCTTCGGCACACCCAAATACGCAACCACGCAAGCAGACTTAACGTACTTGTTGTCTTTATATCTTCCCTCTTCAATGGGAGATTTCTTTAAGGTTTCCCGCGCATTCTCGATATATCGCAGTGCTTCTCTCATCAGTTATGACCTAACGGCTGTTTGAAAGCAAAACTTCCGAAGCCTCATCATCTCTTGCCGCCGCTAAGACTTCGGAAGTTCTGGTCTTATTTCCTCAAAAATAGCAAAAAAACCGCAGCCAATCAAGCCATAATTTTTCAGCGTCTAGCCTGCTTTCTTCAACGCCTCTGCCCCACTAACAATCTCAAGCAGCTCTTTGGTAATAGACGCCTGCCGCGCCTTGTTGTATGAAAGCGTCAGGTCTCGTATCAACTCGCTGGCATTTGTCGTGGCATTATCCATTGCCGTCATGCGGGCACCTTGCTCTGCGGCATTCGATTCGAGAAGAATTCGCCACATTTGAAAGTTCAAGTGTTTCGGCAAAAGCGCATTGACGATATCCGCACTCGAAGGCTCATAAATGTATTCCACCTGGGCCAGCGATTTCAGGTCATCCGTCTCCTTGGTGTCCTCGGGAGGAATCGGTAGCAATTGCTCAACCACGATGCGTTGTTGAATCACCGACTTGAATTCGTTGTAAATCACTTCCACCTTGTCGAACTCGTCTTTAAGGTATCCGTCGGAGATTTCTTGCACAATCGACCGGGCGTGGTTGAAATCCACAGCTTGAAAGATCCCCACATGCTTGGCGTGGAGCTCGTAATCCTTCTTGTTAAAAAAATCAAACCCCTTTTTCCCCACCATGATCAGTTTGAAGGCGTGGAGCCGTTCTATGAGGTGCGCGTAGTTTTTCTCGATGTGGTCGACCGCTGTTTTGATAATGTTGCTGTTGAACGCTCCGCACAAACCCCTGTCTGCTGTCACGATGATCAGTGCGGCCTTGTGCACCTCCCGCGTTTGGAGCAAGGGGTTAATTTCCGGGTCGATCTTTGTCACCAAGTGACGCAGCAGCTCGTTCATTTTGCGTGCATAGGGCCGGGCAGAAATGATCGCATCCTGTGAGCGTCGGAGCTTCGCGGCAGCAACCATTTTCATGGCCTTCGTGATTTTCTGCGTGCTTTTGATGCCGCCGATGCGCCGGCGTATTTCGCGCAAAGTTGCCATGCTACTTCGACGTCACCTTGAATTTTGCGACAAAATCCTTTGCAATCGCATGAAGCTTCTCCTGCAACTCTTTACTGAGGTCCTTTTGCTCCGAAATCGTGGTCAGGACATCGCCGTGTTTCAACTCCATCATCTCCAGGAACTCTTTTTCAAAACGCTGGACATCCTCAAGGGGGATTTCATCGAGATAGCCATTGGTGCCCATGAAAATCGAGAGTACCTGCTTCTCGACGGTCATCGGAACGTACTGGCCTTGTTTCAGAAGCTCGACGAGACGGGAGCCACGACGGAGCGCCTGTTGTGTTGCGCGGTCGAGGTCAGACCCAAACTTCGCAAATGCTTCAAGCTCCCGATACTGGGCAAGGTCAAGTCGCAAACGTCCTGCAATCCTCTTCATCGCCTTGATTTGAGCATTTCCGCCGACGCGCGACACAGAGATGCCAACGTTGATAGCGGGACGCACTCCCGAATTGAACAAGCCGGGTTCGAGATAAATCTGGCCGTCCGTAATGGAAATAACATTCGTCGGGATGTACGCCGAGACGTCTCCGGCTTGTGTTTCGATGATCGGCAGCGCAGTCAGGCTTCCTCCGCCCAACTCTTCGCTCAGTTTGGAAGAGCGTTCCAGCAGGCGGGAGTGAAGGTAGAAGACGTCGCCGGGATATGCTTCACGACCGGGTGGACGACGAAGAAGCAGTGACATCTGACGATAGGCTTGCGCGTGTTTCGAAAGGTCGTCATAGATCACAAGGGCATGACGTCCACCGTCACGGAAAAATTCTCCGATGGTCGCGCCGGCATACGGGGCGATGAACTGCATCGGCGCTGAATCGCTGGCCGTCGCCTGGATGATCGTCGTGTACTCCATCGCACCTTGTTCCTGCAGCTTCGAAACCACTTGTGCAACCGTCGATCCCTTTTGACCTACGGCAACATAGATGCAAAAGACAGGCTTCACCCCTTCTTTACGCGCCTTCTCTGTGTGCGTGTGTTTTTGATTAATGATTGCATCGATGGCGATGGCTGTTTTGCCTGTTTGCCGGTCGCCGATGATAAGCTCTCGCTGACCGCGTCCGATGGGGATCATTCCGTCAACCGCTTTGATGCCTGTCTGCAGAGGTTCTTTGACGGGCTGTCGAAAGATCACGCCAAGGGCTTTCCTCTCAAGAGGATAAAACTTCTCGGTTTTGATTGGCCCTTTTCCGTCAATGGGCTCCCCTAAAGGCGTAATCACACGACCGAGCATTTGCTCGCCGACCGGCATCGAAGCGACACGGCCCGTTCGTTTGACGATGTCACCCTCTTTGATATGCGAACCTTCGCCAAAAATGACGCAGCCGACATTATCCTCTTCGAGGTTGAGAGTCATGCCGTAGATGTTTCCGGGAAATTCGATGAGCTCGCTGGCCATCACTTTCGAAAGTCCGTAGATTCTGGCGATCCCGTCGCCAACTTGCAGCACCGTTCCCACATCATAGATATCAACTTCCTTTTCGAAACCCGAAAGCTGCTTTCGGAGAATTGCCGAGACTTCGTCCGGTCTGACATCTGCCATAGTGTTGTCCTCGTTAATTAAGGAGACGACCCTTTTCAGTTTCTTAAGAGACGCGTCGCCCTTCAATTAGTTTTGCAATGATCCTTCGGTAAATTGCTCCCGCAAGATTTCAAGCTGGCGCTTGATGCTTCCGTCAAACATCGTGTCCCCGATCCTGGCAACAAACCCGCCCATCAATTGCCTGTCAAGGCTATAGGTTATTCTGACTTTTTTCTTCGTGTATCCTTCGAACCGTCTCTGGAGCTCGGCGTCGTGCTCTTTTGCAAGTTCCACAGCCGCTTTCACTTCTACGTTTACGATGCCTCGTTTCTCATCCCTGAGACGGAAGAATTTGTCGATGATCGACGGCAGTATATCTTCCCGTCCTTTCTCCGTCAGAAGGTTCAGAAAAAGCATCGTGGAGCTGTGGATTGTCTTCGCAAACAGTTGGCCCAACACTCCCGACTTCTTCTCTTTTGTAATCACAGGACTCTTGAGAAAAAGGAGGAATTCCTTTGACCCCTTTATGGTGGTCTGGAGGAGTTTGAGGTCTTCGCCGGTCCGGTCGATGTTTTGTTGTTCCTCGGCCGCGCCCATCAGCGCCTCAGCGTAACGATGTGCAACTCTGATATTCGCCATATGGTATTTCGTTAATTGGTAATTGAGAAATGGCTCATTGGATACCAGTGAACCAATGAACCACACGATTTAACCACAACCAATTAACCGTCTCAGTTTTTCGGCAGTTGATTCAGAAATCCGTCCACGATTTTCTTATGCTTCTGAGCATCCAATGTTTCGTCAAGGATTTTTTCCGCTGCCTTCACGGCAAGGTCTGCCACCTCCGAGCGCAGCTGTTGCTTGGCCGCTTCAAGATTTCGCTGTATCTCTTCGTTTGCCCGTTTTAACTCTTGCTCTGCCTGAAGGCGTGCTTTCGTCACAATGTCTTCCCTCATTTTCTCAGCCATGGCCCTTGCCTCCCTCATCATTTTCTGGTATTCCGCCTCCGCCCTCGCCATGTTTTTCTCATTTTGCTTCAGCAAGTGGGCCGCCTCCGCCCTGGCTTTGTCTGCCTGTTCGATGGCGCTCCGGATTTTTTCTTCGCGCTCATTGAGCGCCTTGAGAATCGGTTTCCAGGCAAACCTCCCGAGGACCAGCACCAGCACACCAAAGGTGATCATCGTCCAGATGATGAGCCCTGGATTGATTTCAAACATAGGATATGCCTTTCCTGCTTTGTGGGCTTATTTGGTCGCCAGGATGATGCAAATCGCAAGAGCGAAGAAGGTTGCACCTTCGATCAGGGCTGCTGCAATCAGCATCGATGTCCGCACCTGGCCTGCAACTTCGGGCTGCCGGCCGCTGGCATCCATCGCCGCTGCGGCAAGCTTTCCGATACCGAATGCGGCACCAAGCACGACCAATCCTGAGCCGAACCCGGCCGCAAGATAGCCCCATTGCATTGCCGCTTGACGCGCAACTTCAATTGCATTTTCCATGTGTGAGTTCCTCCTGTTGAGAAGTTCTTCCGCGAACGGAAGGTTAAGTGAAAGAATCGAGTTTAGTGACTTTCAGTATGAGCTTGTTCTTCGTGACCGGCCTGCATTCCCAAACCCATAAAAAGCGATGTCAGCATCGTAAACACATACGCCTGCAGAAATGCGACGAAGATCTCCAGCATATTAATCCCCAACGCAAAGAGCACGGAGACGGGCGCAACGACAAAGGATCGAAACAAGAAAATCAGCCCAATCAACGAAAGTATCACAATATGGCCGCCTGTCATGTTGGCAAACAAACGAATGCAAAGCGCAAACGGTTTTGTGAACAGGCCCAGGACCTCGATTGGTACCATGATGGGCCACAACAGCCAATGCACTCCTCCCGTGAGATGCGCGAGATAGTGAGCGAGACCCTGGGCACGTATGGCGGAAATCTGAATCATAAAGAAAGCAATAATGGCCAGTCCGGCCGTGACCGCAATGTTCCCCGTTGCCGTTACCCCAAATGGTACGAGGCCTATGAGATTCATGATAAGAATAAAAAAGAACGTCGTAAGAAGATACGGTACGTAACGAGTTCCTCCCCTTCCCATGTTCGGGATTGCCACTTCATCCCGAATAAATAGTACAAGCGATTCGAACGCATTTGCAGTACCTGTCGGTACAATGTCCTTTTTGTAACGGCGCGCAGCGTAGAGTGCAAGCAGGACAAGGATGGCGGCAGAGAGAACCAGAAAGAATACGTGTTTCGTAGGTGAAAGGTCAATGATCAACCCCCCGATGTGAAGAGGCTTGAAATGCGGCAACTCGAAATGGCCGAAAGGTATTTCAACCTCGCGGCTGTCTTTGACGTGGTCGAGAAGATGGCTAAACTCGAATTTCTCTCCATGCCCCCCACCGCTGTGAGACACCACCGCAACCGTGTCAGTCAGCACTTTTGTTGTGTCGACGACCATTTTTTCGGTGCCTGTCATCTTTTGTTAGCTCTTTACAATGACTCTCTTTTGAAGGTAATAGATTTCGAGAACAAGCGTGAGAAGATACATGTACAACAACGTGAACATCAGAGACGTATCATGATACTGATAAAACTTCAGCATGATGGCGAGTGCGGCCCACATCAATAACAGGCGAACCGTCATTCCTCCAAGAACAATTTTCAGAAACGTTGTGTTTGATTTGCGAAATCCAAGCTCAATGGCAACATACCCCAGTGTCAGATTGAGAAACCCTGCTACTCCACCTGCAACGGCGCTTTCAATCACATCGGGTGCTGCAAACGCTGAGAGAGGATAATAGGCAAGCGCAGCTGAACCTCCGACACAGTAGGCGACAAGCCTGAGAAACACCCAGTCAGCCTTCACGAGGGCTCGCGCTTGGTTGGACTGTTTTTCTTCGAAAGGTCTGAGACCGTTTTGAAGAACTTGATGAAACCGCCGAGCGTCCCGAGAAATAATCCCGCCAGGCCGAGCCAGGGCGTTGTTCCGTACCGCTCATCCAGCCAGTTGCCAAACAGGTAAAAAGCGACGACAGCAATTGCGAGTTGAATCCCAAGGCCAAAATACGGTGCGACTTCCCGATAAAACTGTGTGCGCAAGGGGATTTGTTGATTCTTAGAACCGTTTTCCTTGCGCCCATCGTTCGAAGCCACGGCCCCGACCGTTACGCTTAATGTCTGACCTCGTACAGCGGAGACTTCTCCGCCATCGAGACCCTTCCGTCGAAGATCGAGCCTTCGTCAATGATAAACTTCGAAGCACGGATGTCGCCTCTGACCACGGATTTGCTTTCAAAGACAACTTTTTCCTGCGCTGTGATAGAGCCACGTATCTTTCCGCCGACCGTCACATTCTTTGCCGTCACATTTCCCTCAATTTCTCCCGTGACGCCAACGGCAAGGCTCTCGCTCGCGCTAATGTCACCTATCAGTTTGCCGTCAATGCGGAAGCTTCCCTGCCCGCGGATTTTCCCTTCTACCACCGTTCCGGCGCCGATGAGGTTAATTTCTTTGGCTGGGTCAACCTTGTTTGCCACGGCTTTTCCTCAGAGATTCAGGTTCAGGACATACAGCGAAGGATCGACCGGCGTTCCGTCCTTCCAGATTTCGAAATGGAGATGCGGACCCGAGCTCGTTCTTCCCGAGTTGCCCAGCAAGGCAATCGGCTCTCCCCGCTTGACAAAGGTATTCAGTGCCTTCAAAAGTGACTTGTTGTGCTTGTAGAATGTCAAAAACCCGTTTGAGTGTGACACCATAACAAGATAGCCGTCATCATGCGTCCAACCCGAGAACACCACAAAACCGTCCGCCGCTGCGTTGACCAGAGTCCCGCTTTTGGCGGCAATATCAAGGCCGAAGTGCCGTTGAGCAGGCTCGTAACTACGCGTGATGTAGCCCTCAGTCGGAAGGATTGCCGGCAAGTTGACCCTTGTCTTTACTCCCTGCTGAGTCTTGTCGACGACCTGCTGTGACGAAAACTCCAACACTCGCTGCTCGTACTGACGCACAACCTGCTCCGCCTTCTCAGCGATCCTGCTCGTCTGCGGCTCGTTCGTCCTGGGTTTATCAAGTCTCACCACGCCCGTATCTGTAAGGGCGACGTTTTCGCCGAGCGCTTTCCTAAGCTTAACGTTGTACGAGCCTATTTCCAAAAGTTGCTCTTTCATGTGGGCGACTTCGTTGTAGAGGGCAATGAGTTCCCGGTTATACCTGTTCTCCAGTTCGGGATTCGTAATGGGAAGAAGAGCCCCCAGCTTGGTGTAGACAACGAGAGCAAGCACCGACCCGAAGAAGGCAGCAAGAACGAGCAAGCCCACCCCAAACGCTCGCAATCGAGTAAATCGGAAGGTCTTCGGCTCGGCGTCCTCCCCAGGCACTACGACAATCGAGTAGAGCTTTTTCTTGGACTTGTGGTGCTCTCGCTCCGACGGCATTTCCCTGAAATCCTCTCAAAAATGGCCAAAAAATATAAGAGGAAAATGACGGAATGTCAAAGCAATTTTTGGACAACGCAGCGACTGAAGCCTCGCAACGAAAACTAGCTCTTCGCTTCCTGTCGCTTTTCGGCGTGGTGTTTTACAACGCGGGCTTGAATGTGAAAGATGACGTCTTCGGCAATGTTGGTCGCGAGGTCGGCAACCCGCTCAAGGTTGCGGCTGATGCGGATAAGCTGCAGACCCCCCTCAATCGATTCCTTGTCGGACTTGATCAGCTCGACAACTTTCCTTGTCATGATTCTGTTCAGCTCGTCGATCTCATCGTCGCGTTCAAGAACAGTTTTTGCCAGCTTCGGGTCGAGCAGGATAAACCCGTCCAGCGCATGACGGAGCATGCGCGTGGTAATCTCAGCCATCTTTGGAATCTCCATGAGCGGTTCTTCTCCGGTAGTTTTGACTAAGTCCACAACGGACTCCGCTATATTCACCGCGTGGTCGCCGATGCGTTCGAGGTCGTTGTTGATTTTTTGCACGGCAATGATCAGCCGCAGGTCGGACGCGACAGGTTGCTGCAGCGCCAGAAGGTCGATGATGGCATTGTCGATTTCTATTTCGAGGGAATTTACGCGCTCGTCACCCTCAACAACTTTTTTTGCAAGTTGGGCGTCGTCATTCATCAGAGCCTGAATGGCCTGTTCAAGGTTCTGCTCAACAACGCTCCCCATTTTTACGAGAGACGTTTTAAGACTTTCGAGTTCTCTTTCAAACCTGCGTTCCACGGGCGGCAACCTTTGTTTCTTTTTCGATGAATTCCATCACTTTTGCTTTAATCAGATCCCTGATTTCTCTCGTTTTCGATAGCTTCTCCTCGTGATCCCCGGTGAAGGATGAAGGGTCTGCAAACCCCCAGTGCAGCCTTTGCGAAACTCCGGGAAAAATCGGGCATCGTTCCGCGCTGGCCTCATCGCACACCGTGATCACGTAGTGAAATGCTTTGCCCTGTTTGAGGAACAGGAATACTTCCTTTGTTGTATTTCCGGAAATATCGATGCCGGCCTCCTTCATGGCCTCCACGACAATCGGATTCAATACGCCAGCTTCAAGCCCGCCACTCTCGACTTCAAAAAAATCTCCGGCGTAACTTTTCAAAAAAGCCTCCGCCATCTGGCTTCGCGCGCTGTTGTGGACGCAAACGAACAATACTCTTTTTCTCGTCGCCATGGTCAGCCGAACCTTCCCGTAATATAGTCTTCCGTTTGCTTTTTCGTTGGGGCGGTAAAAATCTTCTTCGTTTCATCAAACTCGATCAACTCACCTATGTAGAAAAATGCCGTCTCATCGCTGACCCTTGCAGCTTGCTGCATGTTGTGCGTGACAATCACAATCGTATAGCTTTTTTTCAGTTCATATATCAACTCCTCGATTTTGGCCGTGGAGATCGGATCAAGCGCACTTGCTGGCTCATCCATGAGAAGAACTTCGGGGTTGACTGCCAAGGCTCGTGCAATGCAAAGTCGCTGTTGCTGGCCTCCGGAAAGGCTCACGCCGCTTTTTGAGAGCGAGTCTTTTACTTCGCCCCACAGCGCGGCCTTTTGCAGGCTTTGTTCAACGATTTCATCGAGTGTTTTTCTGTTTCGCACTCCGTTCATTTTAAGTCCAGCAGCAACGTTGTCATAAATGGACATCGTTGGAAAGGGGTTGGGTTTTTGGAACACCATGCCGATCTGCCTGCGGACAAAGACGGCGTCCATGGAATAGACATCGGCGCCGTCGAGGAGGATCTTCCCTGTTATCCGGCTGCCCGGGATGACCTCGTGCATTCTGTTGATCGACCGCAGGAACGTCGATTTCCCGCATCCCGACGGACCGATAATCGCAACGACCGAGTTGGCATGGATCTTCAGGCTGATGCCCTGGAGCGCATGAACAGGCCCAAAGTAGGCGTGGACGTTCTCCGCTTCGATTTTGGCAGATTTTTGGGAGTGCTCATCCGAAGATCCGTCCACAACTTCCGTCTTCTGTCGTACTTCGGTCATCAGTTCCTCAGTCATGATTATCGTTCCTCAAATCTGGATCTTGTTGCCACTCGAACGGCAACGCTCAACACGAGAATCATCAGCATCAGCACCAGCGCGCCTGCCCACGCCTGTGCAATCCAGTCGTCAAACGGCGAAACTCCGTAATTGTAAATAAAAACCGTGAGAGAAGCGATAGGCTGGTCGAGCGACGTGTGCCAAAAGCGATTATTGAGAGCAGTGAAAAGCAATGGCGCTGTTTCTCCTGCAGCTCTCGCCACAGCAAGCATGATTCCAGTAATAACCCCTCCCAATGCCGTGCGAACAACAATACGGAGCGACGTTTTCCAATGGGAGATTCCCAGCGCAAGTGCAGCTTCGCGATACGATTGGGGGACAATCTTCAGCATTTCTTCCGTCGTCCGTGTTATTGTGGGAATCATCAGAATTGCCAGCGCCACCCCTCCCGCATAGGCGGAAAAATGACCCATGGGGATCACGATCATCGTGTACGCAACGACACCCGTGACTATCGAGGGAACACCGTTCAGCACATCGGTGAGAAAACGCACGGCCATTCCGAATGCGTTGTTCCCAAATTCAGAAAGGTAAATGCCCGCCATGATGCCCACCGGGAGGCTGATGCAGCTTCCAAGGCCGACAAGAACCAGCGTTCCGACAATTGCGTTGGCCAATCCACCGCCCGATTCTCCGACCGGTTTCGGGAGTTGCGTAAAAAAATCCACGTTAATGGCTGAAAGACCAAGGGACAGCGTGTAGTAAAAAATGAGGACAAGCGGAATGATCGCCACAAGAGCGCTCAAACCGCTCAGCACATACATCGTTACGCTCACTGCCTTCCGCCAATAAAAACGAAGGGATGATCCGCTATTGTCTGCTCGCTGCATCACCATGTTTCGTTACGCTCCATACCAAGAGCCGTGCAAAAGAATTGACAATAATTGTAATGACAAAAAGGACAAGAGCAATTTCAATGAGGGCGCTCAGATATGTCTGCGTAGTAGCTTCTGTGAACTCATTTGCAAGAACACTTGCCATGGTGTATCCCGGCTCAAACAGTGATGCCGAGATTGTGGGCCGGTTGCCTATGACCATCGTGACCGCCATTGTTTCACCCAGGGCTCGTCCCAGGCCAAGAATCAGGGCGCCAATGATTCCCGAGCGCGAGTAGCTCAGCGCAATCTTTGTTGCCTCCCATCTTGTTGAACCGAGTGCCAGCGCGGCTTCTTTCTGTGCGCGTGGAACAGCTTTCAAGACGTCTCTGGAAATCGAAGAGACAATCGGCAAAACCATGATCGAGAGGATCATTCCCGCTGCAAGCATGCCGATTCCATACGGAGCTCCGCGAAAAAGCGGGATAAATCCAAGACTCGATGAGAGAAGCGGCTCAGCGTCAGAGCGGATCCATGGGACCAGGACAAAAAAACCCCAGATACCATAAACTATACTCGGAATACCGGCCAACAACTCGACAAAAAACGAGAGCGGGCGCTCAAGCCACGGAGGTGTGATTTCAGAAAGGAATATGGCGATTCCAAGGCTGAGAGGAAGTGCGATGATCAACGCAAGCGCCGAAGAGACGAGTGTGCCGTAAATGAAGGGCAATGCGCCATACTCTTCCTGCACTGGATCCCAGATCGACTGCGTCAGAAAACTCAGTCCGAACTTTTCGCGGGAAAGGGCCGAGGAATTCCACATTTCCACAACCATGACGATGATCAAGACGAGAATCATTGCGGCAAAGAACATGGCGAGGTTCTTGAACACAAGATCTCCGACGTTGCGTCCGCCGGTGGAGGCCTTCGCTAGCTGCGATTCGTTTATCACATGGCTTAACATGAGCTGCAGCTGCCTCAAGGCAATGTGATCGTTGCGATTTTCTTTTCACACAGCTTGACGACTTCTTTGGGCAGGGGAGCATATAAGAGGTCGGCCGCATATTGCTCATCGTCTGTCACAGACCATTTCAGAAAATCCACGAGCGCCTTACCCTTCGTTCGGTCTTTCTGGTTTTGGTAAACGAGCAGCCAGGTGAACCCGCTGATCGAATACGAGTCTTTCCCGTCCGGATTCGTAATGGAAACGCGGAAGTCGGAGGGCATTCTTTGGACCTCATTCAACGCAGCGGCGGTTACAGATTCGAGGGATGGTTTTACAAAATTACCGGCCTTGTTTTGAATGCTCGCGTATGAAAGTTTATTCTTGACGGCATACGCCAGCTCAACATACCCAATGGACCCGTCTGTTTGCTTCACAAGACCAGCAACTCCTTCGTTTCCTTTACCTCCCAATCCAGCCGGCCAATTGACGGATGTTCCTTTTCCCACTTTGTTTTTCCAGGTCTCGCTTACTTTTGTGAGGTAGTCAACGAAAATGAACGTGGTGCCGCTTCCGTCGGATCGGTGAACAACGATGATAGGCTTGTCCGGAAGGTTACGGCCTTTGTTTGCACCGGCAATTTTGGGATCATTCCACCTCGTGATCTCGCCGAGGAAGATACCCGCAAGCGCGTCCGCCGTGAGATTCAGGTCGGCGTCCATGCCACTAACGTTGTATGTTGCAGCAACAGCTCCCATGACAGTCGGAATATGGAGGACATCCGTGCCCTGCTTTTTCCTGGCCTCGGCGAGTTGTTCATCCGTCATTGGCCCATCGGTTGCGCCGAAATCCACCGTTCCTTCGATGACCTGTTTGATGCCGCCGCCGCTGCCGATGGACTGGTAGTTGAACTGAATGCCGGTCTTTTTTTGGTAAACATCGAACCACTTTGAAT
>JACQPT010000164.1 GCA_016207415.1 Ignavibacteriales bacterium | reverse complement strand
GTATTGAAATGTCGGGCGGGTCATCTTGAGCTAAAAGCTGGGATACGAGGAGAGTGCTTAATAGCCCGACCCTTAAGGGTCGGACTATATCATTATTTTTTATTTTCGACGTTTTTCTGAGCAACAAGAAATTTCTCCATTATCGCCGACCGTTAACGCTCGAGCTAACATGGTGAGAAGAATTCATCTCTTTCGCCATTGGTCCAACAACACAGCTAAGAGGATCACGACGCCAACGACCACCTGTTGAACGTACGAGCCGACATTGAGCAGGTTCAATCCGTTACGCAGAATTCCGATAAGCAGGGAGCCCATGAATGTTCCGGCAACCGACCCGTGCCCTCCGAACAAACTCGTGCCCCCAACAACCACAGCGGCAATAACGTCGAGTTCATACATCAGGCCGGAGTTTGGCTGGCCTGAATTCATTCGGGATGCCAGAAGAATTCCGCTGAGCGCGGAGAGCATCCCGGAAATAATGTATACATACATTAATACCCGGTTCGTGTTGATTCCGGCAAGCCTTGCCGCCTCGATGTTTCCTCCGATCGCGTACACGTATCGGCCGAAACGGGTACGCTTGAGGATAATATGGGCGAGAATGAACACCAAGATCATAATGACGGTGGGGTTTGGAATCCCGAGAATGCGTCCGCCTCCAACTATGCTGAATGCCTCGGGTAATTCCCAGACAGGCCGCCCCTCGGTAACGACGAAAGCAGCACCTCGCCAAATCGTCATGAGTGCCAGCGTTACGATGAAGGGTGAAATTCGAAACCGCGTGATAAACGTACCCGCCACAACGCCGGAGAACGCGCCAACACCAAGTCCAACCAAAACGGACAAAAGAAGCGCAAGAGTGAATGCCTCATCGATCTTGAGGATCATCGTCGACACAACACCGACGACTGCAACGAGAGACCCGACAGAGAGGTCAATGCCCGCCGTCAGAATCACAAATGTCATTCCCACGGCAATGATTGCCGTGATGGAAATCTGGAGCGTTACGTTGAGAAGATTGTCCGCTGTAAAAAAGTAAGGTGAGAGCGCTGCGAAAACGACTACCTCGGCGCCGAGTGCGAACGCTATTCCGTATTGACCGAGGACGCGTGAAAGCATGGTCAGAGAAACGAAGTGGCAAGTTTGAGGATTTTTTCCTGCGTTGCCTCCTGTCGCATCATAGTTCCGGTGATCCGCCCTTCGCACATGACGGCGATGCGGTCGCAGATGCCGAGAAGCTCCGGAAGGTCTGAAGAAATTACGATCACACCGACGCCGTCTTTGGCGAGTTGATTGATGAGGTTGTAAATCTCGTATTTCACTCCAACATCGATGCCGACCGTGGGTTCGTCAAAAATCAACACTTTGGATTTGGTGACAAGCCAACGACCCAGAATGACTTTTTGCCTGTTGCCTCCGCTCAACGTTTCGACAGAGGTTTCCGTCGAGGGGGCCTTGATTTGCAGCTTGCTCATGAATTCCTCCGCCACGGATTTTTCTTTGAAGGCATTGATGAACACTCCGCGCGTCAGTTCGCGAAGGCTCGTGAGGGAAATATTTTCACGCAGAGTCATTTGGAGAACCAATCCTTGAAGATTCCGGTCTTCGGTAAGGAGCCCGATGCCCGCACTGATCGCCTCTCTGGGAGAACGCGGGCGAACTTCTTTTCCCTCGAGCCACATCGTTCCATCCTCAATCGCGTCTGCTCCAAACATCGCGCGTGCCAGCTCAGTACGCCCGGCTCCGACAAGCCCCGCAATGCCGAGAATTTCTCTCCGGTGAAGAGTCAAGCTGACACCTTTGAGTTTTGTGGCGGTAAAATTCTCAACCCTCAAGATCTCATCTTCTCGCTTCAGCTGAACTTTCGGATACTCATCTTCCAGCGATCGTCCAACCATGAGTTGGATCAGCCCCGATCGATCCGTTTCATGTGCGAGGCAGCTCCCAACAACAGCCCCATCGCGCAAGACAGTGATTCGGTCTGCAATTTCGAAAATCTCATCCAGACGATGTGAAATATAAATGATACCAACGCCTTCTGATTTCAGCTTACGAATTACGGTGAAAAGATTTTTTATTTCCTGCGCCGTCAGCGACGCCGTCGGCTCGTCGAGAGCGAGCACACGGACCTTTTTTGAAAGCGCTTTGGCGATCTCAATAATTTGGCGCTGTGCCACGCTCAAGGACTTCACCCAAGCACCCGTTTCAATCGATTCACCAAGTTGCTGGAGTGCAAGGCGGGACATTTCGTGCATTCGTGAAAAATCGATAAAGCTTCCTCGTTGTGGCTCGTGTCCAAGAAAAATGTTCTCCGCCACGCTGAGTTCGGGTACGAGCTTGAAATCCTGGTAGATGATTCCGATTCCGCAGCTCAACGATGTGACGGGAGAATCAATTTCCACCGTTTTCCCGTTAAACAACAATTCACCTTCATCTTTTTGAATGGCGCCGCCGAGGATCTTCATCAGAGTAGATTTTCCAGCGCCGTTTTCGCCGGCAAGAGCATGGACCTCGCCCGGCTGAAGTGAGAAGTTTACGTGGTCAAGGGCAAGGACACCGGGATACCGCTTGGTGATGCCTCGCATTTCGAGAAGCGGTGTTATTGGCATGGAATTTTATTGCATCGAGGGGCGACTCTTGAATCGCTGTTGCGAATTACTTGTCAGTTTTTGTCAGAGCTGCCTGGTCGATAATTCCAACCTCGACGGGGACGACCTTTGGAATCTGCGCTCCCGCAAAAAACTCCTGAATTTTTTGCACCGTCATTGTGCCGATTTTCTTGGGATACTGGACAACGTCCGCTTTAAGCGGTGTGCCTTTCCGAATAGCTTCCGCGGCAGGCGGGATGGCGTCGTACCCGATGATGACGATGTTCGTCCGCTTGAATTGCTGCACGGCGTCAAGCGCCCCGAGTGCAGAATCGTCATTGATGCCAAAGATACCGTCGAGCTTCGGGTTGGCCTGGAGAATATCAGTCGTTGCTTGCAATGCTTTGTCACGAACGCCCTGGCCGTTGACATCAGCGACGACCTTGATGCCGGGGAATTTTCCTATGGCTTCTCGAAAACCCTGAACGCGGTCCAGAACAGAACTCACGACGGGCTGATTGATGATTGCAATGTTTCCTTTGCCGTTCAGAAGCTTGGCCAGGTACTCACCGGCAAGCCGGCCTCCAGCAACATTATCCGACGCAATATGGGACACGACCTCGCCTTCCTGGGCTGAGATGTCCGCAGTGAAAACAGGAATGTTCGCAGCGTTCGCTTTTCTGATGCCTGCGCCGATGCCCTTGGAATCAACCGGACAAACAATAATAGCGTCGACTTTTCTGGCCACGAAGTCTTCAATCTGGCCGATTTGTTTGCTGATGTCGAATTCCGCAGCTGTAATGATGAGCTCATAGTTGTTCTTTGCCGCTTCCGTTACCAGGCCTTCTTCCAGGTCGCGATAAAACATGTGACCCCGGGTGAGCAACGAAACCCCGATCGTTTTTCCTTTTGAGGCGCCTTCCTTCTTTTCACACGCAGGAAAGAAAAATGCTGAACTGAGAACAAGAACGAAACATGTCTTCTTTGTCATCGAGAGACTTCTCCGTGGGAATGAGATTGCGGGGCCATAGTGATTCTTGCAAAGGATTAAGTCCTGAAGAGGTAGTTTCAATCGAGGAGCTCAAACAGGTGCGTGTATTTGACGATCACAGACCGATCCTGCAAAGCTCCAATACCTTGCATCCATTCGTGCAACTCGTTCACCACGATGAACAATCCGGTATTGGCGGATTGGAGCCAGCCAAAACGGATGTTGCCAGACCATGTATGTGTCCGGTCGTTTGTCTGAAATAGCCCTTGAAGAAACATTCTCGGGGTGAAGGAGTAAGAAATTCGCGTTCGAAGGATATTCACCGTAAAACTCCCCTGAGCCAAATTCACATTACTGTGGTTCCAACCGACGAGCACATTGAATCGATCTCCGGCCCGCATCTTGACGACGGGGTTCATGGAAAAATATTTTCCGGTAAAAAACCCGCCGTAAAAGTACATCCCGTCAGTGCTGATAACAGCCCCCTGGTTGGACCGGAGAACGAACTGGAGTTCCGTATTGTCATAGGTGCCGGCGGGAATGAAGATCCCGGGGTGGATTTCGAAAGACGTCGTGACGCCGTCTTTCTTGAAATTCACTCCGGTGTGAATTTCGTCTCCGGTCTTGAATTCCCAATGGTTGTCGAAATGGAGAAACCCTGTCTCTTGAAAGCCGGTGAAATTCCAGAATCCGCGGTAAGAAATGTGCGGACGAAGCTCCTGCAATCCGAGTACATCATCCGGCCGATAGCGTCGCAGAACAACCGACTCTGATTTTCTGTAAGACCGTCGACGAAGAAAACCCACCTCGGGATTGAAATTTGGCGCAACTTCGGTGAAATGAGTCTCGGCTGTCCATCCGGGGGATTGGTGACTGAAGCCGATCTTAAGGGCATGCCGCTCCGCGACGGACCCGTCGTTGAATGTTTTTGCCAGGAACCCGAGAACATGGTTGAACTCACCGATGCCCCAACGAGCATCCGCCGCGACGGTTCCCTGGTAGTCAGAATTGACGCTGCCTTGACGCCTCACGACAAGGGCGCCTAGGGCCGAGCGATTGGGAAGTTCCTGATTTACCCTCGCAGCCAGAAAATTGTTCGAGGGAGCGACTCCTTCAACACTGCGCGTTTGCATATCCATAAGTCCCATACTCATTCGCCCGATCTTGCCCGAGAGTCTTGCGCCCCCCACAATTGGTATGATATGGCCGTTTGGGCCGATGCCGATGCGTCGGCTGAAAAACAATTCGACTTCGCCAGGGCTTCCGACGTCAAACACTCCGGCGTTCTCGAGGAAGAACGGTCTTTTTTCAGGGAAAAACAAATCGAATCGGTCGAGATTCACCTGCTGCTCGTCCACCTCAACCTGAGCAAAATCCGTATTGATTGTTCCGTCAAGTGTGAGGCTGGGTGTGACGCTGTATTTCATGTCGAATCCGCTCTGGCCGATAAGTGGGGGATTCCGCCGATTCGGCGTTTGCCGGGTTTTTCCCAGTGCATAGGGGATGAATTTTAGGTTTTTGGGGATGGGGAGATTGAGCCCCAGCAGTTCTCCCGCGTAAGAGACTCTGTTGATGGTAAATTGTCGCGGGATTTTCGACCAGAAAGCAGTCTCCTTACGCCGGCGGATATTGCGTTGGATGTTCAAGCCCCATGTTTGCGGGTTCGAACCGGCATACCTCAGCGTGCGGAACGGGATTGCAAATTCGGCGCTCCAGCCAAAACTTCCGGTCATGGTTCGCACTTCCCACGAACCGTCCCAGTTGAGATTGAATCCGCCTGTAGATCCCGTCGTTTGTGCGAGCATGCTCAGTTCCCCCTCTTTTGTAATCTGAGCGTCATACTCCAGGCCGCCTGGGTTTGTTCCGAAGATGAAGCCATTTTGTTTGTCGCGATATGTATCGAGGAGAATCTGCACGCAGTCTGTTTCGTCGAGGAGTGCGTCGCGGCGGTTCTCAGAAACAATAATTTCTGAAGGGCTGCTGTCATAACAGATAACACCGAAGTACAATGTGTCGCTTGTATACACAACGCGAACCTCGGTTCTCTCACTTGCTGGTTGACCATCGTCGGGTTTCACCTGCCAGAATTCCGTCAAGGGCATAGCCTTTGCGTACGCCAGATCGTTTTCGACTTCTCCGTCGATGACTGGGGCGTTGTTTACGCGTTGTGCCCAAGCGGTGGGAGTCGGCAAAGCCGGGACCTTTACGTCTTGTGCAAAAATCTGACGGATATGGAGAAAGAAGAATAAGAAACAAACGGCGATGGATTCTTTCCGCGATAACTGTTTCATCTGTAAGCAGCCCTGGAACAAGGCGAACAAAGGGAGCGATTTATCTGCCGTTGATGATCTCCAACGTTATGGTTTCTTTATTGTCGGGTATTGAATTCCTAACTGATCGAGATAGCTTCTGTACTTTTCCGGGTTGTAGTAATACTTTTTCATTTCACTCCGGTATCTCTCCATGATTTTTGCGTTGAGCCATACAGCGGGCTTGTCTTCGCGCCGAATCAGGGGCTTATACTGAAGGTCTTTGGTCTGAACATTTTTGAAATACGCCCACGCGCTGTCGATGAGAGCAGATTTCGTCAGGAGATCCAGCAACGTCATCGCCTGGACTTTGGCGCCAGCCGTCGCGCCTTTGTGGGCAATAGGCGTTGCCATCGCGATGGAGTTGAGCCAGTTGTGTCCCGGCAGTCGCGGAATGTTTGAGGGGAAACGAAGGGTGATTGTTGGAACGTTCCAGGAAATATCGCCTATGTCGTCCGAGCCGCCCCCCCGTTTGTCTTCTTCTTTGATCGGATTATCGAGTTTGGCAAGAGCGGTATCGAGCCCCTTGAGGTCTTTCTCTTCCACGCCGGCCTCTTTCTGTACAGCTTTTGCCAGCATTTGATCGGCTTCTGACCATTGTGGCAACCCGACCGTCTTGATGTTTTCATATGTCGCTTCGGCAATAGGCTTGCTGAAATGTCCAGGCCAGGCTGAACCGAGAATTCTTGTCGATTCCAACTTGGTATCCGCCATCATCGCGGCACCCTGGGCAATCTTGTTCGTAGTATCGAACATCTCCATAATGCGCTTGTAATCCGTCTCCCGCAGGTAGTACCAGACCGAGGCGGTGCGAGGAACGACATTGGGCTGATCCCCTCCGTCGGTAATAACGTAGTGAGAACGCTGTTGAATGCGCAAGTGCTCTCGCCGGAAATTCCAACCGATATTCATAAGCTCGACCGCGTCCAGGGCGCTCTTTCCGCGCCAGGGAGCTCCTGCGCTATGGGCAGTTTGTCCGACGAAGGAATATTCTACGGAGATCAAACCATTTCCCGACGTTGTGCCCCATGACGTCTCAAGGTTGCTGCCGACGTGCG
>JACQPT010000159.1 GCA_016207415.1 Ignavibacteriales bacterium | reverse complement strand
GTGCAACCTCGATGACCACGATCCAGTCGATCTTCTTCCGTGTATACTTTTTCTCAAGCCAGGAATCCTTTTTGCCTTTGATGGCGTACTTTGGCGTTCGAATGAACTCGCTTTTCCTCCGGAACAACCCTTCAAAAACAGCCCTCGAATTGTTCACGGCAAATCCCATGCTCGCAGCCATAAAGAGGGGGAACAAGAGAATCCGCCGCCGCCAGTCCGGATACACGGCTTTCTGAGAGAAAAGATAGAAGAGAAACGAGCCGACGAACGCCAGAACGAACACCGACATGAGCGAAAAATACATTTCGTGGCCACCCTGTTGTTTGATATAAATCAGCGGCACATTAAGAATCCCCGCGAGCAGGATAAAAGGAAACACAATATTGTTCGTGAGATGGAACGTCGAGTGCAATTTCACCCGCAAAGGAATATTGGATTTCCATACCCTGGGAAGCATTTTCCTCGCTGTCTCAATTGCCCCTTTTGTCCACCGGAATTGCTGCGACTTGAGCGCATTGACCTCAGCAGGGAGCTCCGCCGGAGATGTAAAATCGTTTAGGTATTTGAACTTCCATCCTTTGATCTGCGCGCGGTAACTCAAATCCAGATCCTCTGTCAGCGTATCACTTTGCCAATTTCCCGCATCCTCGATGCACTTGCGACTCCAGATGCCGCCCGTTCCGTTAAAGTTGATGAAATAGCCGGCCTTGTTTCTCACGGCTTGTTCCATCACGAAATGGCCGTCGAGAGCAAGCGCCTGCGTACGTGTGAGAAACGAATAATCGTCGTTCAGGTGTTCCCATCGCGTTTGTACCATCCCCACGTTCTTGTCTGCAAAATACGGCAGAGTTTTGAGGAGAAAATCTCTCCTCGGTACGAAATCTGCGTCGAAGATGGCAATGAATTCTCCCTTTGCCTGGGCAAGTCCGGTTTTGAGTGCGCCTGCTTTAAAGCCCGATCGATCTGTACGATGAATGCGCTTGATGTCGAAACCCAGTGCCTGATACTTCTCAACGGCAGCCTGTACGAGTCTTACTGTTTCGTCGGTTGAGTCATCGAGCACCTGCACCTCAAGCTTTTCCCTTGGGTAGTCCAGACTACAGACGGCATCGATGATTCTGTCGACAACGTACAACTCGTTAAAAATCGGCAGCTGCACTGTCACCGCAGGTATTTCCGTGAGCAACGGAGTTGCGGCAAGCGTTTTGCGTTGCTTCAGATAATGGTAGACCATCACGAAGCCGTGCGCTCCAAACGTGAACAATATGAGAAGTGAAATGAAATATAGAGAAAGAACAAAATCGTTGAATAACGGATTCTCGACGATTTCCTGGCGAAAGAAAAATGCTATGACCATAAGAAATTTACCATCCTGCGACTGTTTCGTTGAGTATGTCTTCTGTGAGTTTGCGAACCGCTTCCTGAATGCCCTCGTTGCGTTGCGTCAGCCCGCCGCCCGAGGGGTAATCGCCCCAGCTGCTGAAATCCCGTTCCCACACTTTCTTTCGAAGCTTCAGATCCTGAAACGTGATGTGCACCGTTACCGTGATACGACGCCTTGCCACTTGTTCTCCAGCCTGGACAACGCTCGGCGCGTCTTTCACGTCCGTGATGACGCCTTCGAGCATGGAGTCCGCACTTCCACGGTCTGCCATTTCCAGCGTGTTGTCATTCAAGAAACGCTGAACGAGCTGGGTGGAAAACTGCTCCCGCAAGGCCGGGTCGCCATAGCCGCTCTGGTCTTCGACAATCGGAATCGCAATCGTCTTGAGATGCGGCGGGACGGAGCCTCCCTTGAAGGAATACGTGCAACCGAACAGAACGAGAAGTACAGAATGCGGAATGTCATAAGGCTCAGCTTCCCTTTATTCCGCAATCCACATTCTACTGTAGTCCAAACTCTTTGATTTTTCTGTACAATGTCCGCTCGCTGATATTGAGTTCGCGCGCAGCGAGGCGTCTGTTATTACGATTCCGCTCCAGTGCATTCATGATCATCTTACGCTCCATCTCGTCGAGGGTGATAGAGCCGTTGCCGTTCGTGGGTTCAGCGTTCAGCGTAGAAGTCGCTTCCGGGTGCAGAACCGAACGACGTTTGAGCAACTGCTTCACCTCTTCGATGTTCGTCTTTAACTCGATGAGAGCCCGATAAATAAGCTCTCGCTCAGCTTGTTCCGCCGTTCTGTTCACGATCATAGGGAGGTTGCGGTCCGCCAGGGTTTCTCGATGGAGATACTTTCGAACGTCATCGGCGGTGACTTTCTTCCCTTTCTCAAGGACGAGCATGCTTTCGATGACGTTCCTGAGTTCGCGGACGTTTCCCGGCCAGTCATAATTCATCAGGAGCTCGGTTGCGTCTTCGTTGAAACCCTGGAAGCGCACATCGTTGCGTGAGGCAAAATCTTTTACAAAATGCTCGACCAGCAAAGGAATATCTTCCTTGCGGTCGCGCAAGGCTGGAACGTGAATATTGACCGACCTCAGGCGGAAATACAAGTCGGGCCTGAATCGTTTCTGCTGCACTTCGTCATCGAGAACCTTGTTGGTGGCAGCGATGACGCGAACATCAGTTTTTCGCGGCAACGAAGAGCCGACGCGGTTAAATTCCCCGTTTTCCAACACCCTCAACAGTTTCACCTGCGTTGCGAGCGGCATTTCGCCGATTTCATCAAGCAGGATCGTGCCTTCATCAGCGATTTCGAAGTATCCCTTGCGCATCTCCACAGCACTGGTGAAGGAGCCTTTCTCATGGCCGAAGAGTTCGCTTTCAATCAAGCCTTCGGGGATGGCGCCACAATTGACCGTCACGATAGGCTTTTTTCCCCTTTTGCTGGCTGCGTGAACCGCGCGGGCGATAACCTCCTTACCGACGCCGCTTTCTCCGGTAATCAAAACAGTAATGTCCGTCGGGGCTACCTGCTGGATGACGTCAACAATTTCGCGGATTTCCAGCGACTGGCCGATGATCCCGTGCTGTTTCTTGAATAATTCTCTGTCCATCTTAGGCTCCTCTACCTCCGACTACCTGGTCACAACGATGGATTCCAGCTTGAATTTCTTTCGAATTTCATCCGAAAAGCGAACTGCTTCCTCTTTTGTTTGAAACTCACCGACCCATACTCTGTGTATTTTCTTTCCCGCTGCCGTATGAGTAAAGATATTGGAAAGATAGCCTTCCGCCTCAAATTTTGAGCGCAGTTCTTCGGCGTTTTGAAAAGTAGAAAACGCGCCGACCTGCACAGTGAACTTCGACGTAAACTTTGGAACGGGCCCCTCGGTTTTCACTACTGCCGCTTGCTCCTGGGGTACCACTTTGGGCTCGATGACGGCCTGTTTTTCTGCGGCGTATGCACTAAAGGGGTAGTCCTGTTTCAACTGTGCAAGTTTTTGGTCGGCCGTTTTATACAATCCGACAGAATAATAGTACTGATAGAGCTTGAACAACGCATCGTCGGCCCATTCGTTTTTCGGAAAATTGTCCACGATACTCAGGTAGATTTTTGCCGCCTCAGCACCGTCCGTTGTCAACACGCCCTGCAAGTACAGCACACCCGGATGGTTCTGGAAATTCGTCATGAGTGTCGGCAATTCAGATTTCACCGCCTCGACTTGGCCGCGTTCGATCATTTCGAGACGGCGCTGAATGTCGGGCTCATTACCCGGGGACTGGGCATTCATGATGCTCGAGGCCAGCACAATCAGCGACAGTATCTTTCCTGGCTTCATTCTCCGCGTCCTTTCACATCAATTATGGGAGATTTCGTTACCAAACAGGGTTGCCGAGTTCGCTTTTTCGATGTTCACATGAACATATTGCCCAACGCACGAACCGTTCTTGGAAAAAACGACCATCTTGTTCGTGTCGGTTCGCCCACAAAAATCCTTCGGTGATTTCTTGCTCTCATCCTCGATGAGCACCTCGACAGTTTTCCCGACGAGTTCGCGATTCTTTCGGAGCGAAATCTCGCGCTGAAGGTCAATGATTTCGTTCAGCCGTTCGGCTTTGACTTCATCCGGGATGTCGTCGCCCATGTGCCATGCTTTTGTGTTTTCACGCGGAGAATATTTAAACGTGAATGCGCCGTCGTATTCAACCCGCCGGAGGAGGTCAAGAGTCATTCTGTGGTCATCCTCCGTCTCCGTCGGAAACCCTGAAATGATGTCCGTCGAAAGACTTACGCCGGGGATCGCACGTTTGATCCGTTCAACGAGTTTGAGATAGTGGCCGAGGTCGTACGTGCGATTCATCAGTTGCAGGATCCGGTCCGAACCTGACTGCACGGGTAAATGGATGTAATTGCAAATATTCGGATACTCTGCGATGGTGTGAACCAATTTATCGGACATGTCCTGGGGATGCGATGTGGTAAAGCGAACTCTCATGAATGAGTCGATGCGCGCCACGCTCGCAAGCAAGTTGGCAAAATCGTTGTCTCCGTCACGATAAGAATTCACGTTTTGGCCGAGCAAGGTTACTTCCTTGAATCCGCGAAAGGAAAGCTCGCTAACTTCCTTGACCACGCCGGTGAGAGTCCTGCTCCGCTCCCGCCCCCGTGTAAAGGGGACTACACAAAACGTGCAGAATTTGTCGCAGCCGCGCATTACCGAAACCCAGGCGCTAATCCCGTCGGTCCGCAAGGGCACAATGTCGTCGTAATTTTCAACGCGTGAGAGCCGAACGGCGATACCTTTCTCTCCCGCAAAAGCGTTTTCGACAAGCTGGGGGAGTCTCCGATATTCATCTGGGCCGACAACGAGGTCGACGTGACTCTCCGACTCCATGAGATCCTTTCGAAGACGCTCCGCCATGCAACCGAGAACCCCAACGACAACACCCGGCTTCGTTTTCTTGCGATTCCTGAAAGCCCCTAAGCGTCCATAAATGCGTTCCTCAGCATTCTCGCGAACGGCGCATGTGTTCACAAAAATGACATCAGCCTTAACCATCTCGTCGGTGCGGTCGTAACCTGCGTCATGCATGACCCGAAGGACGACCTCGCTGTCTGCGACATTCATCTGACAGCCGTATGTTTCCAGGTAAATGTGGCGTTTTTGGGTCATGGTATGGGATAAAAAATGTAGTGAAAAAATGTCAGACAAGAAAGCAGGTTAAACTGTTTTAATCTTCAAGTTTTGGTTTAGGTTTCGGACGCAAAGGGTTTCAATGTTGCCAAATCGTCAGCATTCAATCCACGGATTTAGGGATTGATTGGACAGCTAAGCTCTCGTATATTTGTCCACGAATTTCCACCACGCGACACGCCATGTCCGCACTCGTCGAAGGCATTAAAGCAAAAGCAAAAAAACTGAAAAAGCATATCGTCCTGCCGGACGCGACTGACGAACGGGCGATAAAAGCTTCGCGGATTTGTCTGGACGAAGGTATTGGAACAATCTCCCTCATCGGAGACGAGCAGGAAATTCGAGCCAAAGCGTCGAAGGCCGGGGTAAACCTGGAAAAGATCCGAATCGTTGACCCGGAAAAATCCGACAGACGAAGCGATTTTTCACACATCTATTTCAATCTACGCAAGTCAAAAGGCGTCACCATTGAAGATGCGCAAGAGATCATGCAGAGGCCGCTCTTTTTCGGCGCAATGATGGTGCGCGAAAACTTGGCTGATGGGAGTGTCGCCGGTTCAGTTTCAACGACGGCGGACGTTTTGCGCGCCGCTATTCACTGCATCGGGGTTGCCGAGGGGATCAGCGTGGTGTCCAGTTTCTTCCTGATGATTTTTCCGTACACGACATATACGTTTGCAGACTGCGCCGTTGTCCCGGATCCGACTGCCGAGCAACTCGCCGATATTGCCATCGCCTCCGCTGAAAACCACCGCAAGCTGACGGGTGAAGAAGCGCGGGTTGCCATGCTTTCCTTTTCAACAAAGGGAAGTGCCGATCATGCCCTTGTCGAAAAGGTCCAAAAAGCAACGGCCATAGCGCGAAAGAAAGCGCCGGGTCTGAGCGTGGACGGGGAGCTTCAGTTGGATTCGGCCATCGTCCCTTCCGTTGCGAAACAAAAAGCTCCGGACAGCAAGGTGGCAGGGAGCGCGAATGTGCTTATCTTTCCGGATCTCAACGCAGGAAACATCGGCTACAAAATTGCTCAACGGATGGGCGGCGCGGAAGCCCTCGGCCCTGTTGTTCAAGGTCTCAGGAAGCCGGCGTTCGACTTATCTCGCGGCTGCAGTGTTGAGGACATCGTCAATGTCGTTGCCATCAACGCCGTCGTCGGCGCAGCATGACATGGTGAAATCCCCGCTCTTTATCCTGTTAACGCATTCAATGCGTCCATAATGGAATGAAAAAACGTACATTCCCAACCGCCGATCCTCGACTGAAAGCGGCCATTCAACACCGAGCGCTTTCTTTCGGAAAACTTCAGTGGACATGTGACCCAAAATCCCTCGGACTAAAATCCACGCTGGATATTAAGGCGAGACGGGAGATTATAGGACAGGAACGTGCTCTGCGTGCATTGCACGTGGGCCTGGAGATGAAACACTATGGCTACAACATTTTTGTGACGGGGCTTTCCGGTACCGGCCGGACGACCACGATTAAACGCATGCTCAGAGATTTCGAGAAAACTAAGGGGGAGCTCCGGGATCATTGTTATGTCTATAATTTTAAGCACCCTGACACTCCGATCGCCCTGTCGCTCCCCTCAGGACAGGGAAAAGCCCTCAAAGAAGACATGGAGAATTTCACTGGAGATCTCCTCCGGAATATCCCTGCAGTGTACGAAAGCCAACGTTATCAACAAGCCCGGAAATCGCTTCTTCAGCATTTTCAGGAACGACAGAAAAGCATCCTGCAGGATTTTGAAAGCAAAGTGAAGGAGAAAGGTTTCGGGCTGGTACAGGTCCAGATGGGCAATGTCATGCGCCCCGATATTGTGCCGGTTGTAAAAGAAAACCCGACCAACCTCGACCAGGTCGAGGCGATGGTCCAAAAAGGCGAGTTTCCGAAAGAACAGTTTGAGGCGTTGAAGGACACCCAGAACGTCCTGGAAAAGCAGATGAGCACGGTGTTCCGCGAGCTGCGCAATATCGAAAAGAAAGTGCAGCAATCCCTTGCGGAATTGGAGGAAAAGATTGTGATGCCGGTTGTCGTCGATGGGATCCAGGTCCTGAAAGCGACATACGATAATCCCAAAGTCCAGAATTACCTCGAAGAAGTCCGGCAGAATATTCGTGACAACCTCGACCG
>JACQPT010000158.1 GCA_016207415.1 Ignavibacteriales bacterium | reverse complement strand
TTGATCCAAAAGTCGCCGGGCGTGCTGGTCAGCTGTGTCAGGATGCCGTCATAGAAGAAGCCGAAGCCTTTGCGTATCAGGTCGCGGAGCATTCCCGGCTTCCCGGCAATTTCTTTTTCCATTGCCTCATAGGCGTACTGCCTGGTTTCGGGATCAGAAGCAACCATCAGGCGCTGCTCAGGAGGGGCTCGCAAGAAGCGCATGAACCGCAGGCTTTCATGCGCTATGGCGTAGTCAACGCTCTTGGCCTCGGGATTGTAGGCGATGACAACATGGCCTCCGTCCCCGTTCTTGTGCCTTGCAGAAATCAATGCGCTGCTGAGGTAGGGCCCTTGGTCGGGCATAAGTTGCACCCGGTAGCCGGTCTCCCTCTGCAAAGAGTCAAGGATGCCCTTGGTGGTATCAAGAAGATTTTCGAGCATTCCACTGTATGGAAAGTCGGATTTTAAAAAGGCTATGCCGAGGAGCGGAACCGCCGCCACTAATATTCCGTGAAGGAAAACTTTAAAAAGGCACCCCCGCCAACACACAAAAGGGGGTGTCAATGAAATACTTAGCGTGCTTGGCTTTTGCTGTTGGAATCGTTCTTCTGGGTTGTGAAGTTACGGACATTGATGAACCTTCCGGGCAAGCTCTGAGTCCACTCGGCGACAGGGAGAGTTACAATCAATCAAATCCCACTGAAGCAATGGTCACAATTCAACCGCCAGCGAAAGGCGAAGCATACTATGGCTATGCCGCCGCAAATGTAACGCTAATAGAATATGGAGACTTCCGTGATTTTCATAGCGCATGGTATTTCCGGGACATTCTGCCGAAGATAAAGGACGCATACATAGATGCCGGAAGGATAAAAATAATTCATAGGTATTTTCCAGTGGATACTAAATCCGGAGCGTATGCAGTTGCGGAGGCCGCAGAATGCGCGAACGAGCAAGGCGGTTTCTGGACCTTCCATGACCACATCTATTCAAATTACAATTCAATCACGGCCAACACAGCAGGAGCAGGGGGAAACGATGACACAGTTGCCGCTGAATTGTCGATTTATATAGAGGCCGCGAAGACAATCGGGCTCGATACGCAACGATTCAGCGAGTGTGTAGATTCAGAGAGATACCGCCGGAAGATTCTTGATGGGATTGCCTCTGGAATAGAGAGCGGAGTTTCGACACCGCCGACTTTCTTTATCAACAAGGTAAAGCTTGTCGGGGTGCATCCATATGAGACGTTTAAAGAAATCATCGATGCGGAATTGGGTATCGCGCCAGCGAAGCCCAGCCCTGAAAGAGAGGATTCTAAGAAGAAGTCTCTGTCTGCTGAGGTGCCGTCGGGCGGCATAGGGGACGAGTGCGCTTACGTTCGAGCCGATGGCACGATCTATTCTGAGCCGAAGGTCAAATGGTACAAGGAGTGCGAGGTCGGCTTCTGCCAGAGTGTTCAATGCGACTTCATCTCTATGAGTTCAATCCCGTCAGAGGGAGCCATGTACAACTGCATAGGGTCATGCCAACGGAACGTAAAAGCGCGTAAGACATCCTCGAATCAATACTGTGTTTTCGTCAAGCTGACGAGAAATCCAGACCCTGTATCGGTCGCTGCGGCACGCAAGGCAAACCAAGATTCATGTTCCACTGGCGAGTCCTGCATTGAAGCGGGAGACTGCGAAGTTACCATCAGGGCAGCGGATGCGACATTGTGGGGTTGTGACGGCTTCTGTCAATAATTCCCTTGCCGTTAGTTCATGTGATTGGCATTCGTAGGCAAGGCGGAACCCATTTCCATCGTGGGGTATTTAAAGACAGCCCTTTCTCTCATGTGCTCAAAAGGGGGTGAAGCAGGAATTTTCCTCTGCGCATGGAAGTGGAACTGCTGGAAAGCGTATCGAACCTTCGCAAGGCCATGGACGAGAGGCTTGGAAGAATAGAAGCGGCACTTGAGGCCAGCATCGAGCCAGCGAGGGTGCTTTCCGACGGCCTGAGGGCGTACAGGGAAAGGGTGCTAAGGCAGGAAATCGGCGGCAGGAGGATTACGGCCGAGGACAGGCT
>JACQPT010000157.1 GCA_016207415.1 Ignavibacteriales bacterium | reverse complement strand
TTTGCGTTTATCTGGGACACGTTTCCGAACGACCTCGTTCAGACTGGCCCGATACCGGCGGGCATCACAAACTATGTTGTCCTTGATGCGGCCAAAAGTGTTTGGGCAAGATTTCCTGTCGAAGGGAAGGGGCTCAACCCGCTCCTGCAAAACTACTGGATGGTCATTCATCCGCAGGTGTTGTTCATTGGATTCTCGTCGATGGCGGTACCGTACGCGCTTGCGGTTGGTGCGCTGATGAAACGCGATTATCATTCCTGGATTCGAGTCGCCACACCATGGTCTGTGTTCGGAGCTATGATCCTCGGGACAGGCATTATCCTCGGCGGGTACTGGGCATACGAGACGCTGGGCTGGGGCGGCTTCTGGGGCTGGGATCCGGTGGAAAACTCCTCGCTCGTGCCGTGGCTGATCTGCGTCGCCTCGATTCATACGACGCTGACGCAACGACAAAGCGGCGCGTTCGTCAGGACGAATTTTGTGCTCAGCCTCCTGACATTCATCATGGTTCTTTACAGCACGTTTCTCACGCGCAGCGGCATTCTTGGTGAGACATCCGTACACTCCTTTGTCGACCCGGGGATGTGGGTGTACTGGCTGCTGCTTGTTTTTATAACTGTGTTTGCGGCGCTCGGGTTTGGGCTGTTGTTTGCAAGGATGAAAGAAATGCCGAAAATCCCCGTCCAGCATTCGATCGTATCACGGGAATTTGCCCTCTTTCTCGGTGCTTCGGCTCTTACGTTCGTAGCAATTTTTGTCGTTGTCGGCACCTCATCGCCCATCATCACGACGATTGCAAAGGGCAAAGCCTCCGCAATGGACATCGCTTTTTACGTGAAAACCAACCTGCCTTTGGGCATTGCCATCACGTTTCTTTCCGGAATAGGCCAGCTGCTCTGGTGGAAAAGCTCCAGGACAAGCTCGTTGCTTAAGAAAATGGCGCCGGCGCTCATTCTTGCCGTCGCTGCAACAGCCGTCGTCCTTCTCCTCGGTTACCAGAACCTTCTTATTCTCTTATTCGTTTTTTGCTCCGCGTTTTCGCTTTTTGCAAACCTCCATGTCGGGTATGAGATCTACATGGGCAACCCGAAGTTTGTGGGCGGGTCGATCGCTCACATCGGCATAGCCGTCATGTGCCTCGGATTTGTCACTTCGGAGCGGTATGACGAGAAGAAAACCGTGGCCCTGGAGCGCGGCAAGCCGGTGGACGCCCTCGGCTACAAAATGACATACGTTGGGTATCACCCCGTGGAGGACCGGTACGCATTTGCCATCGACGTGGAAAAGGACGGGATGCGAAGGACGGTGTCGCCGACGATGTATTACAGCGAGTTTACAAAAGGACTTATGCGTCACCCGGATTTGATTAACTTTATCAACAAGGATTTTTACGTGGCGCCGCTTTCGCTGGAAGAGGCGAGCTCCGGCAGCGACAAAACGCTGACGCTTCAGAAAGGTGAACGCGCCGATGTTTCCGGCTTGAATGTGCTTTTCGTCGATTATGAGTTCAGCAACGAGCAAAAGGCCGCAATGGCCGAAAGCCGTGCGTTTTCCATCGATGCGACAATGGAAATCAGAGATGGCGTGAAAAAGAGCAAGATCGTCCTGCAGATGAAGGGAGAAAAGGGGGAATTCGAATATCCCGCAAAAACCTACACTGCTCTGGACAAAACATCGTACGAATTCAGAATCTCCCGCCTGATTCCCGACAGGGAAGATAAATCGAAGTCGAAGATCGAAATATCGGTGAAGACTGCGAACGACCCATCAGCGGCGGCGAAAGCCGAAACGCTCGTTATCGAAGCGAGCATCAAGCCGTACATCAACCTCGTGTGGGTGGGAACGGTGACGCTGGTGGTGGGGTTTTTGCTGACGATTGTGAGGAGAGTGGCTGAAGCGAGGATGAAGAACGAAGTGTAAGTCTCGCACAGGCTGTACGGAGTCCATCTCAAAAATGTCTTTGTCATGCCCGCGGATTTTAAGTCCGATTCGATGTTCACATCGAATCGAGATCTCGAACAAAGTCGGACGGGCATCCAGACTAAGCATTGCCCTGGATTCCGTCTTAACATCCGACGGAATGACTGTTTGGTTTTAGATATGAGTCAAAATCAGAGAATCCCGACCGAAAGGCCGGGATTTTTTGTTTGGTCCAGCCATGCAAGTGTTCGCTCGATTTAACATGGTAGCTTTTTGCAGTATTTGATACTGTTTGTGCCCGATGGAGGGAAAACGGTCTTCTCACGTGGACCAGCCTCTGCAATCGATAGTAAAAATTGCAGTTACGGCGACCCGGTAGGTAATTTACCTATGGAACATGCAGTACTTTACTGCGTTGACAATGTCTCAAAAAAACCGCAAATACCTTAGCCTCAAATAACCATCGCTTCGATTCTGTCCTTATGGGGAGGCAACCTTTGACCCGGAATCATCGTCGTCCATCGAATCATCTTTCTTGTCATTGCGAGGAGCGCTTCTCGACGACGAGGCAATCTTATCCCGTACCCTGTCATTGCGAGGAACGTTTCTCAGTGACGAAGCAATCTTAACTCTGCAATGACAAGAAAGGTCAAAATGAAACATTTTTTGCTGCATATACTCGCTTCTCTCCTGGTCTTCAACCATACCGTTGCGCAGGAAACGAGCGTCACCACCAATCAAATGATCGTCTACGGCACAGCTACAATAGAGAAGCCCGCCGACCGCGCACAGATCACACTAAGTCTCAAAGGTTTTGGACCTACGTTGGAAACGGCCATTAACGAGACAAAAAAGAAAGTACGTGACGTCACTGCAAAGCTTTTTTCTCTCGGACTCAAAGAAAGCAATCTCTACACTTCGTCTTTTAACAGCGGCGATAATTTTGAAGGAAAGGCATTCTGGTCCTCGAGCCGCGATTTTCGGACGCAGATCGACATGGTGGTGACCGTGGACAGCCTTGACCTCCTTGAGCCCGTCGTCTCAGTTCTGGCAAATGCCTCGCCCGAGCGGCTCTCCAATATCATTTTTTCTCTGAGGAGCGACTCTCTGCAGAAACTGGAGGTGCGGGGGCTTGCGATTGCCAACGCTCAACAAAAAGCTACGCTTATGGCAGGGCAGCTCGGTATTGCGTTGGGCAAGGTGCTGTTCGTCGAGGAGCTTTTTTCGCCTTCAGATGGCGATTTCTCCGTACAACAACCGTTATCCCCTTTATATAACAGGATGATGGCGACGAGCGTTGTTGTAATGGCCCAGAGTGGCGGAGCGGCCTTTTTTGGACACAAGTTCAGCGTGAAATCCGGTGTGAGGGTTGTGTTTGAGATTCGATCGGGGAAATAGCGATAATGTTTTTGCAACCGGAACCAAGCCGTAAACGGTTTGTCATTCCCGCATGTATTAAGCGGGAATCCAGGACTTAGCTATGTTCTGGACTCCTGTCCGTGGCTTAAATAAATCGAGCCTTGCGGGGGTTTTAACCCCTGATAGTGTTGGGTTGAAACCCGGCCCGGTTTTGATTTTCTTGCCACGAGTTGAAACTCGTGGCAAGAGCATGATTGAAGCCCTGCGAGAAAATCGCTAACTTGGACGAAATTTTTGAACGTCCAGTCGAAATCCTAGGGAGGACTCTCCTGCCGCTCCACGTCAGCGAAGCACAAACCCGTTACAACTTCATCGACCCCCAGCTGAGAAAAGCCGGGTGCCTGTCCGCCGGAGTGCTGTGTACGAAGGCGGAAGAATCTCTCCGACCGCGTGCAGGTTGGGCTGGGCTGGAGCGAGTGATGCCATTCATTCGCGTATGGATTGATTTGATTTGGTCAACAAAGAATCGTGAGCCGACGATCAGCCGCGAGCTGCTTCCACAGCTACTTGATCACGTTCGCGAGAACGCAAAAGAGAAAAATATCTTGTTAGATTCGATCGATGCGGTGTCTGATCATGCTCACGCGCTCATTTCATTAAGAGCGGACCAGACAATTGCCCGGATTGCACAGCTTCTCAAAGGCGAATCCGCCCATTGGGTCAATCAGAAGAACCTCACGCGGTTCAAATTTGAATGGCAGGATGAATATATCGCGATCTCCGTGAGCGAATCCGCCGTTGATACGGTGAGGGCCTATATTAAGAATCAGGAAGAGCATCACCGGAAGAAATCCTTTGGCGAGGAGTACCAGGAATTCTTGAAGGAATATGGCTTTGAGATTCTGCAAAGCTCAGCCACGAGTTGAAACTCTCTCGCCACGGGTTGAAACCCGTGGCTAATGGCTGGATTTTTCTTGCCGCGAGCTGAAGCTTGTGGCAATAGCTCGTTGGCCCTATTGTTGGCCGAGAAAAGAAATCTGGAGATAGCCACGACCTTCAGGTCGTGGCTTAAATAAATCGAG
>JACQPT010000156.1 GCA_016207415.1 Ignavibacteriales bacterium | reverse complement strand
CCTTGGTAAGGACGAGGTCACCGGTTCAATCCCGGTCGCAAGCTCGCTGAGACGCTTGGGGAGAAAGTTTTTTATCACTTGGAGATGACATCGTGAGAGACATCATAACCCTTGAATGCACGAACTGCAAGCGCAGAAACTATTCGACGACGAAGAACAAGAAGAAACAAACCGGGCGCGTGGAGTACAAGAAATACTGCCCGTGGTGCAACAAGCGCACACCGCATAAAGAGACGAAATAATACGTCAGTAGCTCAATTGGTAGAGCAGCGGTCTCCAAAACCGCAGGCTGGGGGTTCGAGTCCCTCCTGACGTGCGCAACAGCAATCGAAAGCAGTGAAACGCGATGAAAGAAAAAATACTCAACTTCTTCAGAGACGTTCGGAAGGAAATGGAAAAAGTCACATGGCCGACCCGCGAAGAACTCATGGAGTCGACCAAAATTGTTATCATCGTCTCGCTCATCATCTCCGTTTTTACGTATGTGGTCGATTTCGTGGTGAGTAAAGCCATGCAATCGATCTTATAGAGAGCGAGCAGAACAATTGGAAAAGCGCTGGTATGTCGTTCGAACGTATTCAGGCCACGAAGCAAAGGTCAAAGCGTATCTGGAATCGGAGGTGGCCCGCGCCAACCTGAGCGATCGGGTTTCGAGCGTGCTGATCCCTTCCGAAAAAGTTGTCGAAGTGAAGGATGGGAAGAAAAAAACCAAGGTTAAGAATTTCTTCCCGGGATACATTTTAGTGGAAGCTATCCTTGACAAGGAAACCACGCATATGATTTTGGAGGCTCCGTCGGTACTGGGGTTTGTTCCAGACAAGCACAATCCGGCTCCGCTTCAACCCGATGAGGTACGGAGGCTCGTGGGAAAAATGGAAGAGAAAGAAGAAGTCCACTTGATGGAGATCCCGTTTCGCGTGGGAGACCCGGTGAAAGTTGTCGAAGGGCCGTTCAACAATTTTAACGGCTTTGTGAAAGAAGTGAACGCGGAAAAGCTGAAAATAAAGGTCGAGGTGAGCATCTTCGGCCGGAAAACTCCCGTAGAACTGGATTTCTCCCAGGTCGAACTCGAAAAGTAGTCGGTACATTACTTAAGGGATTCAGAGATGAAAAAAGTAACAGGTTTTGTCAAACTGCAGATTCCAGCAGGACAGGCGAACCCCGCGCCTCCCGTCGGCCCTGCGCTCGGGCAAAAAGGGGTCAACATCATGGAGTTCTGTAAGCAGTTTAACGCCCGCACTAAGGACCAACAAGGGCTTATTATTCCCGTTATCATTACGGTATTCAGCGACAAGTCGTTCACTTTCATTACAAAGACTCCACCCGCCGCCACACTTCTGCTCAAAGCGGCAAAAGTAGAGAAGGGCTCGGGTGAACCGAACCGCAACAAAGTCGGGAAGGTGACGAAGAAACAGGTTAGGGAAATTGCCGAGATGAAAATGGTAGATCTCAATGCTTCCAACGTTGAATCTGCAATGTTGATGATTGCTGGGACAGCGCGAAGCATGGGCATTGTGGTGGAGGAGTAAAGAATTATCAGGAGTTAACGATGAGAAAACGGAGCAAACGATATAGCGCAGTTTCGAAAAAAATTGAGAAGAAGAACTACTCCATCTCACAAGCTGTCGAGAAGGTGAAGGAAACGGCGACGGCCAAGTTTAGTGAATCCGTGGACATTGCGGTTCGTCTCGGAGTCGATCCGAAAAAAGCGGACCAGGCCATCCGAGGAACTGTCGCTTTGCCGCATGGGATAGGAAAGGCGGTGCGCGTTCTGGTCATTGCCAAACCTCCGAAGGACGAAGAGGCGAAGGAGGCAGGTGCCGATCATGTGGGCTTCAAGGATTATCTCGAAAAAATACAGCAGGGCTGGGCCGACGTGGACATCATCATCGCTACTCCGGATGTGATGGCAGACCTCGGAAAACTGGGCAAGATTCTCGGACCGCGAGGGTTGATGCCCAATCCCAAGAGCGGCACGGTGACGATGGAAATCGGAAAATCAGTGAAGGAAGTCAAAGCGGGCAAGATCGAGTTTCGTGTGGACAAGGACGGCATCGTCCACTCTTCCATCGGAAAGGCGAATTTCGAGCCGCAAAAGCTCGTCGATAATATCCATGCATTTTTAAACACTATCGTGCGCCTCAAGCCGGCAACGGCAAAAGGGCAGTACGTCAAGAGCATAGCCCTCTCGACGACGATGGGGCCCGGGGTTCGCATCGACCGGAACGAGGTCGTCGCACACTAAAGAGTTTACGGACTCAACTATACTTACTGCCCGATGCCTCTTCCGGGGGGCTTCTCATCGGGTGAAGAACAGGGGTTATCATGAAACGCAGTGGAAAAGAATCGATCATCGCCGATGTAGCTGACAAAGCCTCGCGTGCGACAGCGATGTACTTTGCGAATTTTACCGGGTTGAATGTTGCGGAAGAGACAGAGTTGCGCCGCGAATTCCGTAAGTCCGGTGTTGAGTATACCGTCGTCAAAAACACGCTGGCGAAAAAGGCGCTCGAAAGACTGACCGGGAATGATCGAGTGTACGATAAGTTGGTCGGACCGACGGGCATTGCCTTTACGTACGACGATGTCACGACTCCGGCAAAGATCATCAAGAAGTTCTCTGACAAAACGGGAAAGTTTGCTCTGAAGGTCGCTGTGCTGGAGAAGCAGGTGTACGACGGATCGAAACTTGACCAGCTTTCGAGCCTCCCGTCTCGCAAAGAGATTGTCGCGAGTCTTCTTGGCAGTCTGCAATCGCCCATGGCAGGCATCGTTGGCGTACTGAACGCTGTGGCCAGAGACCTTGCCAGTGTCGTCGACCAGATTGCGAAAAAGAAACAGGCAGCGTAAAATTCGAAATTAATTTACCTACAAGGAGAACCACATGTCATCCGTAACAGAAATTGTTGAGAAAATTGAAAAACTTTCACTTCTCGAAGCAGTCGAGCTGAAGAAGGCCCTCGAGGACAAGTTTGGTGTCACCGCTGCTGCGCCGGTCATGATGGGCGGTATGATGCCGGGAGCTGCTGCGGGCGGTGCAGCTGCAGCTGCCGAGGAAAAAACCGAGTTCACTGTTGAGCTCAAGAGTGCCGGCGCTCAGAAGATTAATGTCATCAAAGTTGTTCGCGCTGCGACCGGGTTGGGTTTGAAAGAAGCGAAGGACCTCGTTGATGGCGCGCCGAAAGTTGTCAAGGAAGCTTTGTCAAAAGACGAAGCAGAGAAGCTCAAAAAGGAACTGGAAGAAGCCGGAGCTCAGGTCGAGCTGAAGTAATCCAGAACTTTTCCGGGCCAATCTTTGTTCATACGACAGAGTTTTGCGCATAAACTCGTTGAGAGCCGGTGGCTCCCGCTTTCCTGAGAGCGGTTTTGAGCCATCGGCTTATCGTGTTCTTACATGAGAAACCCTCGAAAACCTTTCAACCAAGTTTTCACAGTGTACTTCAATCTTAAGGAGTGGGTACGTTGAAACACTCATCCAACGGTACAAACGGACGGACGTCCTTCGGACGAATTCCAGCCGTCATTGAAACGCCGGACCTCCTGAACGTCCAGACCGATTCGTTCAACAACTTCCTGCAAACGGATATTCCGCCGCGGAGGCGAAAGAAGATCGGCTTGCAGCAGGTATTCGAAATGAACTTCCCGATCACTGACGCCCGGGAAAACTTTCTTCTCGAGTTCGTCGAATACTACGTGGAGAAACCGAAATACTCGGTCGTCGAATGTCAGGAGCGCGGGCTTACCTATGCCGTCCCACTGAAGGCGAAACTTAGGCTCTCGTCAAAGAAAGAGGGAAGCAAGGAGTTTACCGACACGATCGAGCAGGAAGTGTACCTCGGCAATCTCCCCGCAATGACGTATCGGGGAACGTTCATTATTAACGGGGCTGAGCGCGTAATTGTGAGCCAACTCCACCGATCGCCCGGCGTATTTTTTGGCGAGTCAGTGCATCCTAATGGAACAATGATGTACTCGGCGAGGATCATTCCCTTCCGCGGGTCATGGGTGGAGTTCGCCACCGACATCAACAACGTCATGTACGCGTACATCGACCGGAAGAAGAAATTCCCTGTCACGACTCTTCTTCGCGCCCTCGGGTATTCATCAGACGACGCCATCATGGACTTGTTCGGACTCGTGGAAGATGTGGAGGTGAACAAAATCAACCTGAAGGATTACCTTGACCGTATCATTTGCAGCGACGTTTTCGACAAGAAGACGGGTGAGATTTTCATCAACAAAGATGCAAAGTTGACCGAAGAACATATCAAGCAGATCAAAAAAGCTGAAATAAAGAAGATCCGACTGCTGAGGACGGATGAAGGATCTCAGGGGTCGGTGATCGCAAATACGATTCAGAAGGATTCCGCGCGTTCAGAGGAAGATGCCCTCGAGGCAATCTATTCGCAGCTACGGTCTGGTGAAGCGCCCGACCTTGACACGGCAAAAAACCTGATTGACCGTCTCTTCTTCAACCCGAAACGCTACGATCTTGGTGATGTCGGTCGACATCGTCTTAACGCAAAACTCGGGCTCGACATTCCGTTGACCGTTACCACGCTCACGAAAGAAGACATCATCGCCATTGTCAAATACCTGATGGATTTGCAGCAAGGACGCAAGACGGTGGATGACATCGACCACCTGGGGAACCGCCGCGTGCGCACCGTCGGCGAGCAACTTGCCCAACAGTTCAACATCGGACTTTCCCGAATGACGAGAACGATCCGTGAGCGCATGAACCTTCGTGACACCGAAACGATCGCTCCGCAGGATCTCGTGAACGCAAGGACAATCACGAGCGTCATCAACGCGTTCTTCGGGACAAACCAGCTTTCGCAGTTTCTCGATCAAACCAACCCCCTGTCCGAGATGACTCATAAACGCCGCGTTTCGGCTCTGGGCCCCGGGGGGCTCACGCGCGAGCGGGCCGGCTTCGAGGTACGGGACGTTCACTACACGCACTACGGACGATTGTGTCCTATTGAAACGCCCGAAGGTCCGAACATCGGTCTGATTTCTTCTCTCTGCATTCACGCGCGCATCAATGACTTCGGGTTCATTGAGACACCGTATCGCAAAGTGAAAAACGGGCGCATCTCAGAAGAGATTGAGTTCCTGACGGCGGAGAAGGAGGACGAAGTAACGATCGCTCAGGCCAACGCTCCTGTCGATGATAAGAATCATTTCAAAGAGGAGAAAGTGAAGGCGAGGTACCAGAGCGATTATCCTTTGGCCGAGCCGGAGAAAGTCCAGTACATGGATGTTGCGCCGAATCAGATTGTAAGCGCCGCCGCAGCGTTGATCCCGTTCCTTGAACACGACGACGCGAATCGCGCGCTCATGGGTTCGAACATGCAACGTCAGGCCGTTCCATTGCTTCAGCCTGTCGCTCCCATCGTTGGAACCGGCCTGGAAGAAAAGCTTGCCCGGGATTCGCGAACAATTATTACAGCGCAACGGAATGGAGCCGTTGAGTCCGTCACCGCGGACAACATTGTCGTTCAGTACGACATAGATGAAAACAGCACAGAAGCGATCATCAGCTTCGACGACAAGAAGAGGGTGGAGTACAAGCTGACGAAGTTCTTGCGGACAAACCAGGATACCTGCATCAACCAAAAGCCTGTCGTCAAGGAAGTGCAGCGGTTTAAGAAGGGCGACGTGCTTGCTGACGGCTGCGCCACGGATCACGGCGAGCTGGCGTTGGGTCGCAACATTCTTGTCGCTTTTATGCCGTGGCGTGGGTATAATTTTGAGGATGCCATCGTCGTGAGTGAACGGCTTGTCGCCGAAGATGTCTTTACCTCAATTCATATCGAGGAGTTTGAGCTGCAGGTCCGGGATACCAAGCGGGGCGAGGAAGAGCTCACGCGCGAAATTCCGAACGTCAGTGAAGAGGCAACGAAAGATCTTGATGAGAACGGAATCGTCAGGGTCGGCGCTGAAGTGAACGAAGGTGATATCCTCATCGGTAAGATCACACCGAAGGGCGAAACGGATCCTACTCCGGAGGAAAAGCTCCTCAAGGCGATTTTCGGTGAAAAGGCGGGAGACGTAAAAGATGCCTCCTTGAAGGCGCCGCCGGGGATGAAGGGAATCGTCATTTCGACGAAGCTCTTCAGCAGGAAGAAGAAGGATACGGAAAGCAAGAAAGAAGACAAGCGCAAACTCGAAGCTCTTGACCGATCGCGCCGCCGCGAGATAAAAGAGCTGGAAGAAAAGCTTGCCCGGAAACTCGACCAGCTCCTGAACGGCGAAAAATCGGCTGGGATACGCGATACGGACGGGAACGTTATCCTCCGCAGCGGCACGGCGTTGAAAGAAGATACGTTTCAGGCTCTTGGCAGCTTGGAAAAACTCGATGTTTCTCAGAATTGGATCGATGATACGCGGAAGCATAACGTCGTCGTGAAGGTGTATGAAAACTTCCGTCAGAAGCAGAGCGAGATCGAGGAGCTCTACCGTCATGAGAAGAACAAGATACAACTCGGCGATGAGCTAGCTCCAGGTATCGTTCAATTGGCGAAGGTGTACGTCGCGAAGAAACGAAAGCTTGCGGTTGGCGATAAAATGGCAGGCCGACACGGAAACAAGGGTGTGGTTTCCACGATCGTCCCGGTCGAAGACATGCCGTTCCTACCCAACGGTCGGCCGGTGGATATTGTGTTGAACCCGCTCGGAGTGCCGTCGCGTATGAATCTCGGCCAGCTGTTTGAAGTTGCTCTCGGTTGGGCGGGCCGCGAACTCGGTGAGAAATTCTCTTCTCCGATCTTCGACGGCGCTTCATGGGAAGAGGTTCAACAGTATCTCAAAAAGGCAGGACTCAGCGAAAACTCCAAGTCGGTGCTGATCGACGGCCGCACGGGTGAACCGTTCGACCAGGAAGTCACCGTCGGCTACCTGTATATGATGAAATTGTCTCACATGGTGGACGATAAGATTCATGCCAGGTCGATTGGTCCATATTCGTTGATTACTCAACAGCCACTCGGCGGAAAGGCTCAATTTGGCGGGCAGAGGTTTGGCGAGATGGAAGTGTGGGCGCTGGAAGGTTATGGCGCAGCACATGTCCTCCAGGAGATTCTGACGGTCAAGTCGGATGACGTCGTAGGCCGGGCCAAAGTGTATGAATCGGTGGTGAAAGGCGAGAATCTGCCGGAACCCAACGTTCCCGAATCCTTCAACGTCCTCGTCAGGGAGTTGCAGGGGTTAGGGTTGGAAGTGAAAATTGAATGATGTGATCGCCCGCGGAAAAGACATTTCGCCTGGAACGCGGTTAACATCACCAGAGGAGGTTTCATGCCGTACACAATGAATGAGCCAAAAGAAAAGAAGAGTTTTTCGAAAATCACCATCAGTCTCGCTTCACCGGACATGATCTTATCCCGCTCGCACGGCGAGGTGACCAAGCCGGAGACGATTAACTATCGGTCCTTCCGGCCGGAAAAAGACGGGTTGTTTTGCGAAAAGATCTTCGGACCTGTTCGCGACTGGGAATGCCATTGCGGAAAATACAAACGCATTCGTTACAAGGGCATCGTGTGTGACCGCTGCGGCGTTGAAGTGACGCAGAAAAGCGTCAGACGTGAACGGATGGGCCATATCTCGCTCGCCGTACCCGTCGTCCACATCTGGTATTTCCGGTCCCTCCCGAGCAAGATCGGCAACGTTCTTGGCATCGGCTCGAAAGAGCTGGAAAAAATCATCTACTATGAATCGTATGTCGTGGTCAACCCCGGCACAACAGGACTGCAGAAGCTTGACCTCATTTCCGAGGACCAATACCTGGAAATCCTCGCCTCGTTGCCGGAGACGAATCATGACCTCGAGGATGCCGACCCGAAGAAGTTCATTGCCAAGATGGGTGGAGACGCGATTAAAGACCTGCTAAAGCGGGTGAACGTGGAAGAAACGGCGGCCGAACTTCGTGTACAGATCAAGTCGGAAACTTCCGTACAGAAGAAGCAGGAGGCGCTCAAGAGACTTCGCGTTATTGAAGCCTTTCGCAAAAGCGATGAGAGCGCACGCAACAAGCCGGAATGGATGGTGCTCGATGTCATCCCCGTTATTCCGCCGGAGCTTCGACCTCTTGTTCCTCTGGAAGGAGGCCGATTCGCAACGTCGGATTTGAACGACCTCTATCGCAGGGTCATTATTCGGAACAATCGTCTGAAAAGACTGATCGAGATCAAAGCGCCCGAGGTCATTCTTCGGAATGAAAAGCGAATGCTTCAGGAAGCTGTTGACTCGCTTTTTGACAACTCGCGCCGGATCAACGCAGTCCGGAGCGACAATAACCGCGCCCTCAAATCGCTTTCCGATATGCTCAAGGGAAAGCAGGGACGGTTCCGGCAGAACCTTCTCGGCAAGCGCGTTGATTACTCGGGCCGTTCCGTTATCGTGGTTGGCCCTGAATTAAAGCTGCATGAGTGCGGTTTGCCAAAGGACATGGCGGTGGAGCTTTTCAAGCCCCACATTATCCGCAAACTGATTGAGCGCGGTATCGTCAAAACAGTGAAGAGCGCAAAAAAGATGGTCGACAAGAAAGGTCCGGAAGTGTGGGACATTCTCGATGGGATTATTGATGGCCATCCGGTGATGCTCAACAGGGCGCCGACACTGCATCGGCTTGGCATTCAGGCGTTCCAGCCTGTTCTCGTCGAAGGGAAGGCCATCCGCATTCACCCGATGGTTTGCACGGCATTCAACGCCGACTTCGACGGAGACCAGATGGCGGTGCACGTGCCGCTTTCCTACGAAGCCCAGCTTGAAGCCCGCATGCTGATGCTGTCGAGCCACAACATTCTCTCTCCCGCAAACGGAGCACCCATCGTGACACCGACTCAGGATCAGGTACTTGGTTGCTACTACCTTACGAAGTCGCGGCCTGGAGAGCGGGGTGAGGGAAAGCTTTTCTCATCGCCGGCCGAAGTCGTTGTGGCGTATGACCAGGGGACAATCGGGCTCCACGCGAAGATCAAAGTGCGTGTCGGAAAAGAACTTGTGGAAACGACCACAGGGCGAGTGATCTTCAATCAGATAGTTCCGAAGGAGATCCCGTTCATCAATGAATTACTAAACAAGAAGCGGCTGGTTCAAATCATAGCGACGGTTTTCCGCCGCTGCGGAAATTTGGTCACCGCGCAGTTCCTCGACAAGCTGAAAACGCTCGGGTTTACGTACGCAACGAAAGGCGGATTGTCCGTCTCCGTTGGCGACGTCATTATCCCAAAAGAAAAACAGGACATTGTCGGCAAGGCATCGCGCGATGTCGAAAGCGTCGACAATCAATACTATCGCGGTTTTATTACCAACGGCGAACGGTACAACAAAGTCATCGATATTTGGACACGTGCCACAAGCAGAATTGCGGAGCGATTGTTCGACGCGCTGCAGCACGACCGCGATGGGTTCAACTCGCTGTACATGATGGTCGATTCGGGAGCGCGTGGTTCTAAGGAGCAGGTCCGCCAGCTTGCGGGCATGCGGGGATTGATGGCGAAGCCTCAGAAAAGCATGTCGGGCGCGACCGGCGAGTTAATCGAAAACCCCATCATTGCGAACTTCCGTGAAGGGTTGTCTATTCTCGAATACTTCATTTCCACTCACGGAGCTCGAAAGGGTTTGGCAGATACGGCGCTTAAAACCGCAGACGCCGGCTATCTCACACGCCGGCTGATTGATGTGGCGCAGGATGGAATTATCTCCGAGAAGGACTGCGGTACAATACAGGGAGTCCTTACCGGCGCCCTCAAAGAGGGAGAGGACGTCAAGGAACCGCTTGCCGAACGTATTCTCGGGCGTGTATCTCTCAACGATGTTGTCGATCCGCTGACGAACGAACGTATTGTGAAAGCTGGAGACCTTATTGACGAGGACAAAGCGCAACGGATCTCAGAGACCTCGATAGAATCCGTTTTGATTCGTTCTGTGTTAACATGCGACTCTCGGCGGGGAATTTGCGCAAAATGTTACGGCCGAGACCTGACGACGGGGAATCTTGTCGAACCTGGTACGGCTGTCGGTGTTATCGCGGCGCAGTCGATCGGCGAACCGGGAACACAGCTGACGCTGCGGACATTCCACACGGGTGGAACGGCGAGTCTGATTGCTGCCCAGTCGCAGATCACCTCAAAATTCGATGGCAAGGCGAAATACGATGGCATCAAATTTATCGAACATGGAAACGATTCAGAGAAAAGGCTTGTCGTTTCCGGTCGGAGTGGTGTCATTAACATCCTTGACCAGGATAATAGAATTCTCACGAAGTATGATGTGCCATACGGCGCATCGCTCTCCATCGTCGACGGTGCACACATTACCAGAGGTGAGCTCGTATACGAGTGGGATCCGTACAATGCCGTCATTGTGTCTGAGCACAGCGGAACGGTGAAGTATGTCGACCTCAAAGAGAATACAACATTCCGTGAGGAGCCGGACGAGCAAACGGGGCACATTCAAAAAGTCGTCATCGATAGTCGGGAAAAGAGTCTCATCCCGGCAATGACGATCATAAACAAGAAGGGCCAAAAAGCCGTTACCTATCCAGTCCCGACGCGTGCCCATCTCATTGTTGACGACGGCGAAGAGATCCAGGCCGGCACAATCCTTGTGAAGATCCCTCGCGACATCGGAAAGACCAGAGATATCACAGGTGGATTGCCGAGAGTCACGGAACTGTTCGAGGCGCGGCATCCGAGTGATCCTGCAGTTGTTTCCGAAATCGACGGAGTGGTGGCGATTGGACAGCCTAAACGAGGGTCTCGTGAAGTGTTTGTCACAAGCCATGACGGCAAGGACAAACGCACGTACCTCATTCCGCTTGGCAAGCATCTCCTCGTTCAGGATAATGATGTCGTTCGCGCTGGAGAGCGCCTCTCAGCCGGTTCGATCGATCCACACGACATTCTCAAGATCAAAGGGACCACCGCCGTTCAGGAATATCTTGTAAACGAGATTCAGGAAGTTTACCGTATGCAGGGTGTGAAGATCAACGATAAACACATCGAGATCATCGTTCGTCAGATGATGCAGAAGGTGCGCATTGTTGACCCGGGAGACACGAAGTATCTCGAAGGCGATCACGTAGATAAAGCTCGCTTGCAGGACGAGAACGAGTTCCTGAAGGGGAAGGTTGTTGTTGTCAACAAGGGTGATTCCAAGCTCAAGAACGGTGCCGTGCTGGTGAAGAAGACAGTGCGAGAAATCAACCTGGATTTGAAGAAGAAGGAAAAGAAAGTGGTTGAGTTCCGTGATGGCGAGGCAGCGACATCGGAGCCGATTTTGCTGGGCATTACCCAAGCATCATTGACGACCGACAGCTTTATCTCGGCTGCATCTTTCCAGGAGACAACAAAGGTGCTTACCGACGCAGCCGTCGAAGCCAAAGTCGATATGCTCCTTGGCTTGAAGGAAAACGTGATCATGGGTCACCTTATTCCGGCTGGGACAGGCCAGAAGAAGTTCCGTGAACTCGTCGTTGTGCCGAAGGAGGTCGCCGTCGAAGAATTAGGGGAAGAGGAAGCGGTCGTCGGCGGAGACGGCGAAACAGAAAAGAAAACGAAACGGAAAGCCAAATCAGTTGCCTGAGCGTCCAATACAGTTATTGGTCGTTGACAATTATTCGAAAAATCACTACATTTAAAGGCTAAAATTGAAAACGGAGTAGTCGAGATTGCCAACGATCAACCAGCTGGTTCGAGCCAGCCGTCAAAGAGTCCTGTGGAAGAGTAAGTCGCCAGCGCTCCAGGGCAGTCCACAAAAAAGGGGTGTTTGCACGAGGGTCTATACGACGACGCCGAAGAAGCCAAATTCTGCTTTGAGGAAGGTTGCGCGCGTGCGTCTGACGAACAGTATAGAAGTAACGGCTTATATCCCGGGGGAAGGCCATAACCTTCAGGAGCATTCTATTGTACTCATTCGGGGTGGGAGAGTGAAGGATCTTCCCGGCGTGCGTTATCACATCATCCGTGGCACTCTTGATACGCAAGGCGTTCAGGATAGGAAACAGGGACGCTCGAAATATGGAGCCAAAAGGCCAAAACAGTAAGCAATGAGAAAGAAGAGAGCCACAAAAAGGATTATTGCTTCGGACCCCAGGTATCATGACCTGCTCGTTGCCAAATTTACCAACAGCTTGTTACGCCGGGGAAAAAAGCACGTTGCGCGCAGGATTCTGTATCAGGCGTTTGGTGTCATTGAGTCAAAGACCAAGAAGAACCCTCTGGAGGTGTTCAAGAAAGCAGTTGATAACGCATCTCCGCTTATTGAAGTGAGGGCACGAAGAGTTGGTGGTGCTACCTATCAAGTACCTACAGAAGTTCGTCCCGAGCGGCGAACCGCTCTTGCAATCCGTTGGTTGATTGGCCACGCGAAGGAACGCTCGGAGAAGTCAATGTCGCAAAACCTGGCTTCGGAGTTGATTGCCGCATCCACCGGCGAAGGGGGGGCGATCAAGAAAAAGGACGACGTCCACAGGATGGCCGAAGCCAACAAGGCGTTTGCGCATTTTCGCTGGTAGGTCTGCTGTACTCATTGTATTCGTGTCGTACCTGAGCCCTCGCTTTTCGGGGGTTTCAGCGATGTATTCAGTAGGAGAGAAATGCCTCGCGATTATTCATTAGAGAAAACCAGAAACATCGGCATCATGGCACACATTGACGCCGGTAAGACAACCACGACTGAACGCATCCTCTTTTATACGGGGAAACTTCATCGCATGGGAGAGGTGCATGATGGCGCTGCCACGATGGACTGGATGGAACAGGAGAAAGAACGCGGGATCACTATTACGAGCGCTGCGACGACGTGTTTCTGGAACAACCATCGCATCAACATCATCGACACGCCGGGACACGTTGACTTTACGATTGAAGTCGAACGCTCCTTG
>JACQPT010000160.1 GCA_016207415.1 Ignavibacteriales bacterium | reverse complement strand
TCGTTGAAGCGTTCAAGTTTGAGGTCTTTAAAAACAAGAATTATCGTGATGTCGCAACGTCAATGATCGACGAAGTGCCTCTCTTCCAAAGAAGCAATGGGGGTTTTTCCTACTGGAAAAACATCGATGAAACCTGGCCGTACCTTTCCGCGTTCACGATGTATACGCTTGTCCAGGCTCAAAAACACGGTTATGCGGTGGACAAGACTGTCATGGACAACGGCTTCCGCTATTTACGAGAAGTGTTGAACGACCGTCATCCTTTCGTTTGGTACAAAGACGGCGCCTGGGCGTGCACAAAAGCGCTTATTCTCTACACACTGGCTCTCAACGGAACGCCGGAATTCGGCTACATGGACAGGATGTACAGCGACAGGATCCGGATTCCCCTGTTTGCGCGAGCGTATCTGCTGAAGGCAATGTGGGTGGCGAAGGGTAATCAGACTCTGATTGCCGACCTTGCAAGAGACCTTACCAATAACGCAAAAATTGCACCGACATCCGCGCACTTTGAAGATCAGCAACGTGATGACGATTACTGGATCTTTCAATCGACAGCGCGCACAACAGCCTTGATTCTTCAGGCGCTTGTCGAAACTCAGCCTGAAAACTCACTCATCCCGCGTGTCGTACGCTGGCTCGTCGACCAGCAGAAAACAGGATGCTGGCGGTCAACACAGGAGAATATCTATGTGATCGACGCTCTCGCGATGTACTTCAAGGCCTACGAAAAAGATGAGCCTAATTTCAAAACAGAAGTCCTCTTTGCGGGAAGCACGATGATGACTGAGATGTTCTCCGGCAGGAACTTCAAGACGGCGTTGCGGGCATTTCCTATGTCGGAACTTGTGGTGGGGGCGGAGTATCCCCTCGACTTCAAAAAGCAAGGAGCCGGCCGCCTGTACTACACTGTACGCATGAACTATTACCCGAAGGCCGAAACAATTGCAAAAGAAGAAGGAATCTCTGTTACGAAAGAAATCTCAAACATTTCCTCTGCCAGCGGCGACCTCCCATCCATCAAAGCGGGGACTGTGGCAAAAATCACGTTGACGGTATCGTCGAATCAGGATCGTCATTTCATCGTCGTGGATGACCCCATCCCGGCTGGTTTCGAAATCATCAACACATCCTTCCAAACTGCTTCAACGGCAGAAATGGAGGGAGAGAGAGATTCGAGGGAGAGATGGTGGCGCGACCCGTTCCAGCATCGCGAGATGTACGACGACCGCGCTCTCTTTTTCGCGGACTATTTTCCCGCTGGAGTGTATTCCGTGAGCTACCTGGTTCGCGTGACCGGCTTTGGTACGTTCCAGATGCCTGCAACGCGGGCGGAAGGAATGTACGAGCCCGAAGTCTTTGGACAGACAGGATCGACAAAAATGACCGTGGAGTGAATGATGATGGCTCGACATATCCTTGAAACTTCAGCCTTAGCTCTTGTCGCGTTCGTCTGCTCAACATGGATTCCCCATCCCCGGACAGACTTTGGGAAGGAAAGCGTCCATTCTCTTCAAGTGACCGACCGCAACGGGATTCTGCTAAGGGAATTCCTTAACGACCAGCAGGGAAGAGGTCAATGGCGACCGCTTTCATCCATCTCGCCGTTCCTTCAGCAGGCAACGATTGCCGTCGAGGACAAGAGGTTCTGGTATCATCCTGGAGTTGACCCGTTGGCCGTTCTTCGCGCTCTCGGGCAGAATATCAAAACAGGGTCGTTGAAATCCGGCGGATCGGGAATTACACAACAGGTCATTCGAAATGTGTACCACCATCCACGCACACTTTCCCATAAGATCCTTGAAGCATGGTACGCGTTCAGGCTTGAGTGGATGATGTCAAAGGATGAAATCCTTGAACAATATCTCAACCGGGCGCCGTACGGAAATCAACTGTTCGGCGTTGAAGCAGCGTCGCGCCATTATTTTCAAAAGCCGGCGAGTAATCTGTCTCTTGCCGAAGCAGCGTTCCTAGCGGCCCTTCCCAATGCCCCATCGTTGTTGAACCCGTATGAAAATCTCGCAGGTGTTCTGGAGCGACAGAAACATGTCCTCCAAAAGATGCTTGAGCTGGGTTTAGCGTCACAGGACGAGTACGAGAGGGCGCGCGTTCAGCCTCTTCGCATTGTTCCGCCAAGCGTCAATTTTCGGGCTCCGCACGCCGTGGAAATGGCGGTCGCGCGGCTTCAACCCGGCGAAGGCGTTTCTGCCCTTCGCACGACCATTGATTACCCGCTTCAGCAAAAACTGCAACTCGTCGTCCGAAATCAGCTTCAACAGCTGGCCAGGAAGAATGTCTCGAATGCGACGGTGGTGGTCATTGAGAATTCAACGGGAGCAGTTCGGGCGCTTGTCGGCTCGGCGAATTATTTTGACAGAGAGCACCAGGGACAGGTCAACGGGGCGCTCGCCCTTCGACAACCCGGCTCCGCGCTCAAGCCTTTCACTTATGGAATTGCTTTCGAAGCAGGAAACGCGCCCGCCGATGTTGTTGCCGATATCCCCACGCAGATTCCCGACGTCAACGGCGACTACGTTCCCGAAAACTATGACAAAAAATTTCATGGCCCGGTTCGCATCCGCACGGCGCTGGCGTGCTCCTACAACGTTCCTGCCGTCCGGTTGCTCAGGAATTTTGGCGTGTCGAGGCTCTATGAACGGTTGCGCGTCGCCGGACTGACTTCCTTGACGGAGCCGCCGGGTCATTACGGGTACGGCCTCACCCTCGGAAATGCCGATGTCCGTCTTCTGGAGTTAACGACGGCCTACAGTTCACTTGCGAATCGCGGAACATGGAAGCCGTGGAGGCTCGTCGAGTCCGCTAGGACTGTGAACGGATCGTCTGTCGATGCGCGGGTTTTTTTTCCGGATATGGAACGCAGCGTCTTCAACGAAAAAATTGCCTTTCTCGTCTCCGATGTCCTGAGCGACCCCGTCGCACGCCGGCCTGCATTTGGCAACGCATTTCGTTTTCCATTCCAATGTGCCGTGAAAACGGGAACAACCAAAGACTACAGGGACAACTGGACGATAGGATACACAAGCGAGTTTTCTGTAGGCGTCTGGGCTGGAAATTTTGACGGTAAAGCGATGCGGGGAGTCTCAGGGATTTCCGGAGCCGGAGGGATCTTCTTCGACGTCATGATGAGCATCTACGACCGGCCGTTCAAGTATCCCGCACCTTTTGTTGCACCTCACGGGCTCGAGAAATCCCAGGTCTGTGCAGTCTCCGGGTTACTTCGCGGCAGTTCATGCAACAAAACGACATCTGATTGGTATGTAAAAGGCCGGGCCCCGACGAGGACCTGCGGTATCCATCAACTGTTCAAGGTCCAGTCGCTGGACGGCGATTCCTATGAACGCACGTTCGAGATTCTTCCGCCTGAGTATCAGTCGTGGGCTCTGGAGCAACGGATTCCATCGCCGCCTCCCGGATCCGTTCGCATTATGAATACACCGCCCGCTGCACGCCGTAGAGACATCGCGATTCTTTCACCGGGAAACGGCGAAATTTTCAAAATTGACCCTATTCTAAGAAAAGAATATCAGACGATTAAAATTTCAGGCGTTGTCCCTAAAGCAAGCCATCAAGTCAAAGTCCACATCGACAATGGGCAAAGCATTCCGTATGAGCCTCAGGGTGTTTGGTGGGAGCTGCAGAAAGGCTTGCATCGCTTCCGGCTGGAAGCGGTGGTTGGTGAGAGGAGAATTTTCAGCGAAGCAGTGACCGTGCAGGTGGAATAACAAATTAGTCGTCGACGATAGCTTCCGCCTCGATTTCCACTAGCATTTCGGGCGACACAAAACCGGTCACTTCGACCATTGTTGTTGTCGGCCGGATGTCCCGGAATACTTCTCCGTGCGCTTTCCCGATTTTTTCCCAGTCCACAATGTTTTTTACAAACATCCGCGTCCGCACAACGTCGCTCATGGTTGCACCTGCCTTCTGAAGCGCGGATTCGATGTTCTTTAATATTTGCACTGTCTGAGCATAAGCATCACCCTTGCCCACAATGTTTCCCTGCGCGTCCGTTGCGGTTGTGCCGGAAACAAGTATAGACGGACCGATTCTCACCGCCCGCGAATAGCCGACGATGGGTTCCCAGGGCGTGCCGCTCGAAATGTTTTGCCGTTTCATAATTATCGGTGTACGTCGAGTAGCTTCCGCTAAAGTCCCCTCTCGTGTGACGGCATTTGTGTTGAGAAGGGGGTGCGTGGTAGGTCGGACTTAAGGCCGACCTGCCGGAAAAACTGCCTTATCTTCTTTTCCTTTTCGATCTCTTCTTCGTCGTTTTCCTGTTCCAACCCATCCGCTCACCCAGCGTTGTGATATGCGCCGTGTGATGCCGACCGTGCCATGCATACAGCTGCAACACCCGGTCAAGGTTTTGCACGCCGCTTTCAGGATGATTGATCGTCCTGGCAAAATCGGATGGCTGCAACGATTTCAAAAACAACACCCAGCGTTTATGCAGCGATTCCAGCATGTCAAGCGACATATCGACGGAAGCCGTTCTCGCATCAGGAAGCTCGGACCACAACTCCTGCTCGTACGGCTTGATCGTCGGATGCTGCTCGGTGATGCCGAGTTTGAACCTGATGTACGCATTCATGTGACTGTCCGGCACGTGATGCACCACCTGCCGTACCGTCCACCCGCCGGGGCGATACGGCGTGTCCAGCTGCTTCTTGCTGAGTCCTTTTACCGCCGCGCGCATCTTCGCAGGCGCTTCGCTTATTTGGCGGATGAGCCGTTGACGCTCTCCGTCCGTGATTTCGCTCTTCGGCTGAAATTTCCCGATGGGGTATTGAAGGTCGGTCATGCTCTTCTCCTCTTATTGAAATTCTTCATTTCGGTGGAGGTGTGGCGTTGCTCATGTCGATGAGAGTGCTTGTCGATCCGTCGGCTTTCTTTTTCCACGCGTGAACGTACTTGCCATACGCGAGGCTGTCTTTGCCGTCGAGTTTCCGGATTTTCATCTGGTAGGTTCCGAACGCAACCACAAAGTCATCGGCGCTTGAACGCTCCGTGCGCAAGGGAATCCGTGCAATGGAGACACCCGGCGATTCAGACGACATTGGCTCCGGAGCGCCCATGTCGGCTATGGCCCTGAGTTCACCCTCAGCCGGCTTTTTCCACACAGTAAGGTAAAAACCCTCGCTCATTCTCGAAATCCCGTCCTGACCCACCCGCTTCAAGAGGTACTTGCCCAGCGAGTATCCAACTTCTCCGGATTCAGAACATTCGACCACCGTCGGCTCCCAGGTGAGCGTGGCGCCCTTGGGGAAACTTCCGTACTGCGCGAAAATGGCGTTCTGTCCTTGCAGCGGTGGCTCGCCAGGATGTAGCAAGTAGGCGTCCTCCGTGAGATACGCGAGAAACGCCTGCAATGGCCCCTGTTCTTTTGACAACTTTGAGAATTCCAGGTCGGCCTTCCGGATTCGCTCGCGCGGATCGTCGACTTTTGTTTGTAACCCGGGAAAGAGAAATGAAAAGACAAAGATAAAGGTTGCTGTTTTCATTGGATTTTCTCTCTGATGATGGGGATACCGTCGCGATGGACAAGATAAGCAAGAACCTTCAACTTCACATAAGATTCATGGAAAAAGAAATATCCTTTATTACTGCCTTCCCATGCCGTTCTCCAGGAATCTTTTACCAGAAACCAGTCCTGGCCGTCGAAATTTCGACAATCCACAATATGCAGAAGGTGGTCGTCCGTCGTCGCGCCGTTGTCGAAACGAAATTCACGCGCCTCTTGCGTAATCGAAGACAACGGAATATCAAAGTCCGGAATAACGGCGTACTTCTTGTTGAGAACGTAGCTCGGTTCGGAAATATCCGCGTCAATAGCGAGGGAGAATCCTTTCAAGACCGCAAACTTCATCGATGAAAAAAAGACGTCGAGCGGAACATTGAAATATGTTGCATCGTGCTTCCAGTTGTCGGGCACCTTCAACTCGGCGTGAGAATAAAACGGGGCGTACTGAAACGATGTCACCATGACGTATTCGTTCCAGGGGAGCCGCACCACGTCGTTGAAAAACGATTTTGGCGTGTAAGATTTGCCGTTGTAGATAAACTGCTCGGGGGGCCTTCCAAGATGCCTGTCGAGAATCTTGCGGGTCTCATCAAGAGCGTTTGCTTCGTTCCAGCGAGAATCAGCCTTCAGGCGTTTCATCAGTTGATCGACCTCGCGATAAAGCGCGTTGTGATTATACGTTTCAGAATTCCCGGTCTCCTTCCCGCCGTATCCGCTCGCCGGGATAGCCCCGTACATTTTCAGGATGTCAAGAACTCCCGTGAACAAATCGCCCGGTGCAACCCGCGACGTGCCGCGTGTGGCAACAAACCGGCGGGCTTTTTCCAGAAACACATTGTACACGGGAAACGTCAACGAGAGTCTCACCGGCTTCATCTTCAGCCTCTCCATTTCACTCTCGATGAACGAAGATGTTGAGAAACTCCAGCAAATGAGCGAAGTGTCTTGGTTCAACGGCGGCAAGTGAAAGACCGGCTTGAAATCTCCCGCACTCTGCGGCCGGGGAAGCGATTCGATGAACGTGTTGAGCTTGTGTTCCAGTGTCTGCGAGATTCCGAACTCAGAGAAACAAAAACACAGAACCCCAGACAGAAATCTTCTCATATTACCTCCAAATTGGTGAGGCTCTTTTGTTTTAAGTCTTTAACTTAGCCTTTCGCCGGAAATCCGCGACCTCTCTCCTGAACTTGCTTTTCCCAGCTTTAGGAGTGGGTTCACACATCGCCTCAACCTGAGGGGTGAGGTCTACCGAAGAATCCTCTCCACACCTAGGCCGAACGAGAGGCCTCAATTGCAATCCCGTTCATGCTCCTGCTACATTCAAAGAATAAATCGTCGGCAGGTAATCCGCAAGAAGGCTCCATGTTTTTCCTTCATTTCGGCTGTAGTAAATCTGCCCCGAGCTGGTGCCGACATACATGCCGTGCGGGTACAGTCGATCCACTTTCATTGCCTGGCGATGGACGTGGAGAAACGCGTTCTTGGATGGTAAACCTTTCGTCAATTTCTGCCAGGTTTTTCCTCGGTTTGTTGAACGATATACGGCCATCCGGCCCTTCGGTACGGCGCGGAACTCAGCGCCTTCTTCAGGGATGACATACACCGTGTCCGGGTTGTGCGGATGAATCTGCATCGAAAACCCGAAACGCGAAGGCAAGCCTTTCGATATATCAGTCCAATCTCTTCCCTCATTGTCGCTCCGATAGACTCCGCAGTGGTTTTGTTGATACAGCACTTCGGGCTTGTCAGGATGAATCTCGAGGTGGTGCACGCATTGGCCGACTTCTGGATATTTGTCCGGCAGGAATTCCGCAAGGACATTCTTGTTTCTCGGCTGCCAGGAAGAACCGCCGTCTTCAGTTGCAAAAACTCCCGCGGCAGAGATCCCGACGAACATTTTCTTTGAGTTTTCAGGATGAAGACAAATGCTGTGCACCATCAGTCCGCCGGCGCCGGGAGACCACTTCTCTCTTGTCGGATGGTTTGTGAGACTTTGAGCTTCAGCCCAGTTTTTTCCGCCATCTTCCGACTTGAACAGCGCGCCCGGGTCGACGCCGGCATACATTGTTTTAGGCTCGATCTCTCTTCCCGGACTCACAGCCCACACGCGCTCGACCTTTTTGCCGGCGTTTTCATGAAATCGGACACCGCCTTCAGATTGCACCCATGTTTTGCCGAGATTTTTGCTCATGTGGACATTGGAACCCCACCAGTACGAGGTTGCCGCCGCATACAGCGTTTTGCCGTTCCGTGTGTCCATCACCACATCGTTGACTTCAGCTCCCTTGAGCAAGGGACCTTGCAGCTTCCATGATTTTCGCTGAAGAGTTGAAGAAAAAATGAATGCTCCTTTTTTTGTGCCGACAAGAAGATAAACGGTTTTTGCCATGGACATTTCCCTATAAACTGGTGGAATTGAAAAAATACAAACCAATAATCTTTCGTGCCACGTCGATCGGATTTCCCTCGTTTCGGTTTGTGAGAATTACGACGGTAAACGGTCGGTCGCGTAGTCTGATGATTGCGTTGCGGAATCCTCGTGAGGAGCCGGTATGATAGACAGTGGCCATTCCTCTGTAATCGCCGACGAACCACCCGTATCCGTAGCTTGAGACAGAATCCGCTCGAACGGTGGGGAGAAATGCGTGTCCGAGCGAACCTTGCGACAAAAGTGTTTCCGAGTTGAGAGCCCGGTCCCATTTGAACATGTCGTCAAGAGAAGAATAAATGCCTCCGTCGCCAAGGACAGCACTGGTGACGCTCTGGTCGCTTAAAACAAAGCCCGAGTCGGTGCTCGTGTAACCGTACGCACGATTCGAAACTCTGGAAACGCCCTCCTGGCGCGCAACGGTGAAGTTCATGCCGGTCGGGGCAAAAATACGTTCCTGCAGAAAATCCGCGAATGGGCTGCAGGCAACAGCTTCAACAAGGAGAGCGAGCAGCGCGTAGCCGGCATTGCTGTAACGAAATTGCGATCCGGCCGGAAAATAAACGCTGTCGGCCGATTGAAGAAGAATCAAAACGTCTTTATCAAGAACTTGCATCGTTTGGGAGTCCGGAATCAGCGGTTCATAATCGATGATTCCTGACGTGTGGTTTAACAAGTGCCGAATTCTGATTTCTTTGTCGGAGGCAGGCAACGAAGGGAAATACTTGATGATAAAATCATCGAGAGAGAGCTTCTTGTCTTCGGCCAGCATGAGCACGGCCAGGGCGGTAAATTGCTTCGTGACAGAAGCCAGCCGAAAATTCGTTGCGCTCGTAACCGGTCGGCGAATCTCGATATCGGCAAGGCCATACACCCTTTTGCGGAGGACGGTTCCTCCGTTAATCACAAGCACTGCTGCTCCCGGGACGTCTGGTCGATCATATTCGCGAAACAATTCGTCAATCGCGTCGGCGATGGATAATCCCGAAGAAGAACAGGATACGAGGGCAAAGAGCACGGGAGAAGCGAGTTTCAGACTCCGTGAGAACAATTTCTACAGCCCTTCCTGAGCGATGATGTACGCAAGAATGGCTATCGTAGCCGCGCCGAGTGCAAGCTCGCGCTCGTTCACTTTGTCGATCGTGTCACTGTCGGAATGATGGTAATCAAAGTAACGGTGAGAATCCACGTTCAGGCCGATACCCGGTACACCTTTCCGCATCAGCGGCGAGATATCTGCACCGCCTCCGCCGAATGTTATGCGGTCTGCGTCAATCATCCCAAAAACAGGTGCAAACGGCAGAAGGCTTTTGAATGCCGCAGAGTCTCCGATGCCAAAGCCGCGCGGCGTAAATCCTCCGGCATCGGATTCGATCGCCGCGATGTGTTTCTCACCAGGCCTGTCCTTTGCAGCATACGAAATCCCGCCACGAAGGCCGTTTTCTTCGTTCATGAACATCACGGCCCGAATGGTCCGTATCGGCTTCAAACCAAGTGCTTTGATGATCCTCAGCGCTTCGAGCGCATGGACGCATCCGGCACCGTCGTCATGCGCGCCTTGACCTTTGTCCCAACTGTCAAGATGTCCGCCCATGACGATGATTTCTTCGGGCTTCTCGCTTCCCACGATTTCCCCCAACACATTTGCGGATTCAACGTCGGGCAAAATCTCGCATGAAAGTTTCAGGCGAAGTCTCACATTTTCTTCCTTCGCCAACATCTCGCTCAGCCGTTCCGCATCGCGCGTGCTGATGGCGGCGGCGGGAATTTTTGGAATCGTGTCGTTGTATCCCATCGCACCCGTGTGAGGGGAGTCGTTGATGCGCGTGGTCATGGATCGCACGATGGCGGCGATGCCGCCGACTTTTGCCGCTTCGATTGCGCCGCGGCCTCTCTGATTGACGGCCCTGCCATATGCTTCGAAGGTTGTGAGATATCCTCTGTCCATCGGCCGGTTGAAAAACACGATCCTGCCCCTGGCTCGCTCTCCCAGAAGCGCCAATTGCTCAAACGATTTCACTTCGATGACTTCGCCTGTGATCCCCCGTTTTGGTGTTCCGATACTGCCGCCGAGGGCGGTGACGTTTAACGACATCGCTTTTCGTTTACCGGCGGGAAGGATCTCCGCCTTTTCGTCACCACCGCGAACCCAATGCGGAACCAACACGGGCTCGAGACGCACGTTCTCAAAGCCGAAT
>JACQPT010000153.1 GCA_016207415.1 Ignavibacteriales bacterium | reverse complement strand
GCCGGTTTTGACGTCGTCGACCTCGGGACGGATGTTTCAAAGGAGAAGTTCGTGGAAGCCATCCGAAAAGAGCAGCCCGATATCATCGGCCTTTCAGCGCTGCTCACCACTACGATGATGAATATGAAACAAGTGGTTGAATTTCTCGATGCACAGCAGGTGCGGAACAAAGTGAAAGTGATTGTTGGAGGCGCTCCGATATCGAAAAATTTTGCGAGTGAAATCAAAGCCGACGGGTATGCACGCGACGCAGCCTCGGCAGTCGATGTCGTAAAGTCGCTGCTCCACCTGGACGGCGCGCCCCAGACATGAGGCGGCCGTTCCGTCATCTGACCTTCACAGCCGATGACCTGGTATTTGGCCGGGCAAAGTTTCCCGTTTCGCGTAACGGCGTCGTTATCGGTGGCGGTGACGTGATCCCCGAGATCAAATTCACGCTTCCTCCCATGGACATCACGGAAAACAGCTTCCGTGAGGTGAAAACGTTGTACTCGGAAATGATGACCGGTGTGTGTCAACGGGCAATAGAGTTACATCAAAAAAAACTTGTTGTGGAATTTGAGTTGCTCCCGCCCATGACCATCAAGCCGGCCTGGGGAGAAACCCTTACGCATCTGTTGAAAGAAATTCTTGAGAGTTTTCGTGCGAACCATCAGTTGACATATTTGCTTCGCATAACGCCTGTCGACATCCGTGAGCTGCAAAAACCGCCGAAAAGAATCGAGGGAGAAGAATTCGCCTGTATGATGGAATCTTTTCGTCGCTGCGCATTGGCAGGAGGGGATCTTCTCTCAATTGAATCGACAGGCGGAAAAGAGGTCACAGACCCGGCAATCATGGAGGGCGACATTCGGGGGATTATCTTCGGCACGGGAGTCCTCGCTTGTGCGGATATGGAGTTCCTCTGGGATCACATTTGTGAAATCGCGCGCGAAACCAACACGATTCCTGCCGGAGATACGGCATGCGGCATCGGCAACACGGCCATGGTCCTTGCCGACCAGGGGTACATTCCGAAAGTGTTTGCCGCGATAGTCCGTGCGGTGACAGCCGTACGGTCACTCGTTGCCTACGAAGTCGGAGCAATCGGTCCGGGAAAAGACTGCGGCTATGAAAACACCATCCTGAAAGCAATCACAGGGTTCCTGATGTCTCTTGAAGGGAAATCCGCCGCGTGCGCCCATCTGAGCGCAATTGGAAATATTGCCGGTGCATACGCCGACCTCTGGAGCAACGAATCGGTACAGCAAGTCAAGCTCCTTTCAGGAATGGCGCCGGTGGTATCGATGGAACAACTGGTGTACGATTGCAGGCTGTTTAATGTCTCGACGAAAAACGGCAAGGCCGGGGAATTGCGGGACCTGCTCGTGGCTTCTGATGCGCAGCTCGACCCCCAAGCGTTCATCATGACGCCGGCGTCCGTTGTTCGTCTAGCTCAAGCTCTTGTCTCAGAATCCGATGATTATCGCAGAAGCGTCCGTGTTGCGCGGGAAGCCGTGATCATCATGCAGGAGGGACACGCGTGTGATATTCTTCCTTTGCCGGATCGTGAACGATCGTGGCTTGATCGACTCGATTCGACACTGAGGGAACTTCCGGAAAACAGGGAACAATTTATAGCCGAAGAACAGGACCGCTGGTGCGAACACGTCGATTATTCGCAATATCGTTCCACCTTCGCTCATGTGTAACCGCAATCCGTCTTTATATTTTCTGATAACAAACCGGTCCCAAAGCTCTCTGCGAGGACAAACCGCGTCGCGTCCACCAAGGCGACATCAATCGGTTGAAGATTGATTTTTCGACTTGAAAGCTATCTCGAATTTATCGGCAAATGAAGCTCTCTCTTTCGACTTGGTCTCTTCACAGACTTTTCTTTGAGCGAAGGATCAAGTTGATCTCGATGCTCGCGCTGGGAAAAAGTCTCGGCTTCGATGGAGTCGAACTTGAAGACATCTGGTTCCCTGAGACTGGAAATCGGTTTCTCAAGGCGCTGAAGCATGAGGCGAGGAAGGCTGGAGTAACCGTATCGG
>JACQPT010000150.1 GCA_016207415.1 Ignavibacteriales bacterium | reverse complement strand
GTCGTATTTGCCGTTCAACATGATCACTGGTACAGTTGCACGGCCAACATAGTTTATCGCATCAACCTCAGGTAAAGCTCGTTGAAAGTTGAGGCCCGCAACGTAGAGCACAGATGCCTTGAACCTCTTTTCCACAGCTGTGAGAATCGGTCCCATCATGCCACCCCAGCTCACTCCGTAATAGGCTACTTTTTTCGCATCGATGTCGGAACGGGATTGAAGATAATCTATCGACCGCCCGATGTCTTTTCCCCAGGCAATCATATGCTCTTTCCATAGGCTTGTCTCGCTCGGATAGTCGGAGTTCAACGCAGTGCCTCTTTCGTACGTGCCTTTATAAACGGGGTACATGACCGCGCGACCACTTTTCACAATAAAGTCAATCGCACCGACTTCTAAAAAGCGGCTTGAACGAGTGTGGAGTGCGCCGGATCCGGGAAAATACACTACCGCTTGATACGGAGGATTGCCGACCCTTGGGGCAAACAGAAATACTGTCAGACGTTCGCCGCCATAGCCTGCATCCAGACTGATCTTCTGCAAGATGTAGTCTGAAGTCGTGTCGGCCGATTCGATCCTGACATTCAACGGAGTTCGATCATATTTGTACATCGAAAGGTAAATGTTAAAAACAGCGTCTGATACTGGTTTCTCTTTCAAGAAATTGCGATAGGGATCTCGCTCAATCGAAGCATAAGCGGCATTAGAAGTGCTGTCGGGTTCGAAGATTTTGATGCAACGAACACCATTTGTCGGCGAGCGATCAAAAGGATGTTGTGCATAATAATCAGTAAACATATAGGGCTCGTCATTCCATCCTCCTCCCAGGATGCTTCGCTGTTTACCGCTTGAGTTGAAGCACCACTCGCGCACATTACCACCCATATCGGTCGTGCCACAGGGGCTGTTGCCTGGATACTTCCCAACAGGGGCGAGTCCCTTCTTTTCAAAGTTACTCGCAGGGATGATGAACGCGCTAGCGCGTGTTTCCGCTGCGATGTTCCAATGATGGACAGTCGGAAGAGATTTTCCGCGGAATTCCGCATACGCGGCAGCCTCAAACCAGCTAATACCGCCAACGGGATAATCGGCTTTTCCTTCGGGATATGTCCCTAATTCCCAGGTTGAGGGGCCGGGTCTTCCTGTCGCGTCCACGAATTCTTTCATCGCTTCTTGCCAGGTGAGAGTTCGTCCGTTTTTTACAAACGGATGCTTCCAGTACTCTTTTTTCTGATATCCTCCGTGGTCGACGAATTGTTTGTATTCCTTGTTAGTGGTTTCAAATTTATCAATGAAATATTCGTCGACGCGAGCAGACTCAAGATGATCGAGCCCTGGTATATTCAACGTATACTTCCCGCCGGGGACTTGCACCATGTTTTCGGGCAATGAACCAGTCGAATCAAGCTTGGTCGCTCCTCCCCAGAATAAGGAACCCCACAAAAAGAAACCGGCGCCGTCGAATGTGTGGAATCCTTCCCTTCGGAGCTTCAATCTCCAAAGGCCCCGTGGCAGAAAGATCGTATCAGTCGGAGTTAGACCTAACGAGATCCAATTTTCGGGGGGTGTGCCATACTCAGCGACGAGAATCTCAGCACCCGGTGGCTCTGTCCTGATGACGCCACGCGCAGCATACAAAGGACGAAGTTTAACAAACAAAGGATCATCGCCAACGACGCCTTCAATCTGCCTTGCAAGGAAATATGCGCTCGCCAATTTACTCTCGCCAACCAGGTGATCAATCTCTGGCAGTACCTCTTCACGCGCCCAGCGAATCTTTGCACTGCGATCGATATACCAATATGTAAGATATCCCAACCCAAGAATCATGAGAACAAGGGGAACTGCGACAGCCGGGCGCTTGAGGCTATTCATAATCGCTTGTAGGCTCAAAGCCTTGACTTCAACTCCTGCAGCTGGTCTCAATTTCGAGATGTCTAGAAGAATCTGGCTCATCGATGCATACCGTTGGGACCGATCTTTCTTCATGCAGCGTTCGATAATCTGTCGAAGCTCAAGTGGGACTTCGGAGCGAAGATTCCTGAGTGACTTGGGATCCTCATTCGTGATCGAATACATCATAGCCGACTCGTGCTCGCCATGGAAAGGATGCTCGCCGGTGAGAAGCTCGAACAATACCACTCCGAACGACCAGATGTCCGCTTGCTCGTTGACTTCGTCGCCTTGGATTTGTTCCGGCGACATGTAAGCCGCAGTTCCCACTGTACTGCCAGCTTTCGTCATGCCAACATTGCCCTTGAGTTTCGCCAGGCCGAAGTCCATGATTTTTATGAGTCCATCGGTTGTCACCATAATGTTCTCTGATTTGACATCACGATGGATGATCCCTTTTTCGTGGGCCTTGGAGAGCCCTTGAGCAAGCTGATCTGCATAGCCCAGAACTTGAGAGACGGGAAGCTGGCTTACTTTCCCTTTTGCTCCAGCGATTTTCTTCTTGAGCGATTCTCCTTCGACGAGCTCCATAGCGATAAAACTTTCGCCCTGTTCTTCGATGAAATCGTAAATCGTAAGGATGTTGGGGTGGTTGAGTGC
>JACQPT010000149.1 GCA_016207415.1 Ignavibacteriales bacterium | reverse complement strand
TCCGATGGACCAGCTTCCTCGGTTCCCCCTTCGCCGGTACAAAATAGAAATATCGACGTGTACACATGATGTGCGCTGGCAGAGCCATCAATCGAGTTGCAAACACATTGGAGCCTCGAAAGTTGTAGAGCAACCAGCCATCGAGCTTTTCTTGCTTGAGTGCTTCCTGGATGTTTCTTACGATCTCAGCTGTCATTCAATTACCGTTTTCTCGTTAGTGGATGAATCGCTATGGATTTAACCAGTACGAAATCTTAACCAGAAAAACATTGTCAGACTTTCCGCTGAGTAAGTTGCTAAAATCGCGGCCAAACCTAAAGTCGCCAGGATCCGCCTCATTCGTGCGGCTTTGTGTCCAAACGAAATACAGCGTAGAGCCGGGAAGATATTCCCACCTCAAAACGGCATTGCCTCGAAGGGATTTGAAGTTGAAGTCTGGATTATCGAATTGGAACGATGGTGCCACGCCGGGTCCATCAGGATCGACTGTGTAAGCACCGCCGGAGTATGAGATGACGGAGCCGTTTTCTCCGTATTCGTTGAACTCGAAGGTTCGCGGTGCAGCGAACTCCTTAAAATGAGTATACCGGCCCACTGAAATGAGCGGTTGAAGGAACAATTGCAGGCTCAGCCTTGGTGTAAAAGTCCAGTCGAGTCGGATATTTGCCGAAAATTCCTTTTGGTCGATATTCGCAAAAACATACCGGACGCCATTTGTCTGGACTGCCAGCGGGTCGGCTCGCTGCGTTACCCACTGGGCAGATGTGATGTTGTGGTCAAACCCTGGCGAAAGACTCACTTTCACTTCCGGACGAGGTTTCCATTCAACCCCCGCTCCGACGATAAATCGTTCTCTTCCAATCTTCCGAACGCCAAAAAGATTCAAGCTGAACACGAAATGTTTTCTGGAGTCCGTGTACACCTCGAAACCGCCGTTATAACCTTCATAGAAAGAAGCCATGAGAGGCCCACCTCGTGTTACGGTGTTGTCCAATTGGGGCGGTTGGTAGGAGCCATTGAAATAAACGCTCCAGTAGTTCATAAATTGGGCATCCGCAAAAAGGAAGTATCCGTCTCCGATCTTGTTTCCGCTGAAATCATAACTCCGAAAAACCGCTACGTTGAACCCTTTTCTTCTGAACGTGCCGTCGGGGTCATACCATTGATAGCCCGAGACAATGTGTCCGTTCAGGACATTCGTTTGGAATAAAAAACCCAGGTCGTTTGAGTTGAATCCGGGGGTTATAACACCGACGGCTGAATTAAACCTCCAGTTACCTTTTTGCTTGTTCACGGCAACCCGCGCCGCGTAGCCAGTTAGAGAAGTGGCAGCACTGTCGAGTTTCTGATAGCTGTCGGGCTGCTGAAAATAATGCAAAGAGGACTTTTGAACCGCCAGTATCCTGGCGACCGAGCCCTCAATGCGCGTTGCTGAACTCCAACCAGAGACAACCCACCTTCGGTCGGAATCGAGGTTCGTCCACCCATCAACACCCAGAGCAAACGAGTTGCGATTGAATTGACCGGCAAGGTATGGTTGGTCGAGGTCCCGCAAGACTGCCGTGCCAAGCACGCCCACTCCCTGCGCTCCGTCGTTGAATTCTTTCAAACTTCGGACAACGTTGTGTGACGTAAGGGGCTCGACCACATCCCGATACCGCGCGCCTGTCGCGTCTTCAACCTCTGCTTCCTCGCGGGTGGTGAGGGCGGTAAGACTTCCGAGAGACCACCCCTCCGAGATTTTACCCGTCACCTTTGCCGCCGCCAGTATTGTCGTCCGATCCGGGAAATCTGAAAAACCGGAGTGCTGCACGAACCCCTGCGGCGGTCTTCCGATCCTGCGGCTATAGAAGAAATCCGGGTCTCCCCAGTTGAATCCCCAGTTGCTGTTCACTCCTCCGCGCCCAAACCTGAAAAAACTCGACCCCTCGATGAAAAAAGGCCTCTTCTCATCAAAGAAGGTTTCATACTGTGTAAGGTTCACAACTGCCGGGTCGACCTCCACCTGCCCGAAATCCGGATTGAATGTCGCATTTAATGTCAGGTTGCTGCCGAGACCGACTTTGACATCTGCGCCAATGTTCCCGCTGAACTTCTTCCCATCGTTAAAGGGGTCACCTGGACTGAAGTTATCTGTAAAGAGATTGCTTGATACGACGTACGGCAAGATCTCCAACCTCGCCGGCGGATGAATGTCGCGAATGCCAACCATATCCGCCCAGTGAGAAACGTCCCCGCTTTCTTTTTTCGGAACCATGACGAAATAGTCCTCTTCGTTCCGACGATTAATGATTCGCAAAAAATTGACCCCCCAGATATATTCTTCCTGGTCGGGGAACCGCAATTGCGAAAACGGGATGCGCATTTCTGCTGTCCAACCCTGGCTGTCCAGGGAGGTTGCCACCTCCCATACTCCGTCCCACGAATTATCGTTCTGCTGATCGTTATAGAACGTTCCGTCCTGAATCGAACCGCCGGGGTTCACGCCAAAGTAAAACGCCGTTCGCCGGTCGTGGTACGAATCCACCCCCACAAAGAAAAAGTCGGAGTTCAGGTCGGCGTCGCGCCTCCCCAAACGTGTGACGATAGAATCCGGCGCGGTATCGTGCATGCGCGCAGCAACGTACAACGCAGCATCATCGTAGGTGATCCACACTTCAGTTCTTTGCGTTGCCGGTTTTCCTTCCTCCGGATCTCTTTGCGTGAAATCACTGATGCCGGGAGCTTGCCATTCCTGTTCCGTCAGCAACCCGTCGACCGAAATTGGATTAATCGCTCGAACCGCCCGAACGGTTGGGCGCGATTTTGAAGTATCGGGCGGGGAGAACCAGGTGGAGTATAACAGCGAAGGGATCACAACGAGCGATGCAAAAACATTTTTCAGCGAACTGTGCGGCAAGAGCCTCCCTGAGAATTAAGTACTGAAGTCGATTCGACCTTGTTTACGGCAACAATGAAGGGTTGGTTTCAGGTAAGAGTTTGCCTCGCGCAGATCTTCATTGCTTCAGCAGAAGATAATTCCCTTAGCCTACTCTCGCGCCATGTTTAATGAATGTTCCGTTACGCAACTCGTCGTAGGCCTTCTGAAGTTCTTGTTTCGTGTTCATGACAATGGGACCGTACCAAGCCACAGGTTCCTCTAAAGGCTGGCCGGAAACCAGGAGAAATCGTATTCCTGCGTCGCCTGCCTGAACAGTCACTTCATCGCCGTTGTCGAACAACACGAGCGAGCGATTGCCGACATTGTTCAATACTTCTCCGGCAGACGTCCCGACCATATCGGTTTTAACGGGTAGGGGCTGCGAGGCATCCCGGAATGAGCCTGAGCCGTCAAACACATAGGCAAAAGCGTGCCGGTAGGTTTCGACCTTAAGCGACTTCCGCTTGCCCGGTGGAACCCACACATCCAGATAGCGAGGCTCTGCCGCAATCCCGTCGACTGGTCCTCTCTTTCCCCAAAACTCCCCGCAGACGACACGAACGGTTGTGCCGTCGTCATCCTGGACTTCCGGGATCTCTTTCGACGGAACATCCTGATAACGGGGGTCGGTCATCTTCTTGGAGGACGGGAGATTTGCCCATAACTGGAACCCGTGCATTTTACCGTTGCCATCACCTTTCGGCATTTCCTGGTGAAGAATTCCGCTTCCCGCCGTCATCCATTGCACGTCGCCGGATCCTAACGTTCCTTTGTTGCCAAGGCTGTCGCCGTGGTCGACTGTTCCTTTCAAGACATATGTAATTGTTTCGATTCCGCGATGGGGATGCCACGGAAAGCCTGCCAGATAATCTTCAGGATTTTCGTTTCGAAAATCGTCTAGCAGAAGAAAAGGGTCGAATTCCTCTGTGTTTCCAAATCCAAATGCACGGCGGAGTTTCACACCCGCTCCCTCGAGCGTCGGCTGGGACTGGATGATTCGTTTCACGGGACGGATAGACATTGGCGCTCCTCTTCTTTTGTCACTTTCACATACTAACGTCAGGAATGAAATTAGGGTTTCCCCGCCGTAAATTCAAGGCGGTGAGAACGGAGTGTTTATGGGTATGGTTTCAGCAGTCGGACTTCACCGTTGCACTATTTGCCGATCAACTCCATTTCTTGAGGTGCTGGCGCTTTCCGGTCGTGTCCGTTCCGTTTGCGCTTGAATTGACGCTCCATTTCCGTATCGCCTGCTTTCTGTTCTTCAACGTCCGGGTAAGTGTAAATGTCGTATTTGAAATTGCGCAGAATAATGTCGTTGCCGTTCCTTCCCAACACGTATTGCGGAAGCAAAGGAATTTTTCCTCCACCCCCGGGCGCATCAATCACGTAATACGGCACCGCAAGCCCCGACGTGTGGCCACGCAGCTTGTCCATGATCTCGAGTCCCACCCGAACAGGTGTACGGAAATGATTCGTCCCTTTAGTAAGGTCGGCCTGGTAAATGTAGTACGGGCGTACGCGCATTTTCAAGAGTTTACGATGAAGCTCCAGCATCACATCGGGGTCGTCGTTGACGCCTTTCATGAGCACGGCCTGGTTCCCTACAGGACATCCCGCATCAGCAAGCATTGCACACCCTTTTTCTGCTTCCGCCGTGCATTCCCAGGGGTGATTGAAATGAGTGTTCACATAAACGGGATGATATTTCTTGATCATCCGACAGAGTTTCGAGGTGATTCTTTGGGGCAACACACAGGGCATTTTTGTTCCGAGCCTTATAATCTCCACGTGCGGAATTTCCCGCAATCCCGCAAGAATTTTTTCGAGCATGAAATCGGTCAGCATAAGCGGGTCGCCGCCCGAAAGCACCACGTCACGGACTTCCAGATGAGCCGCAATGTAGTCGAGACCGTCTTGAATATAGCGCGTATTGATTTTCGACGGGTCGCTCACTTTCCGCTTGCGTGTGCAGAAGCGGCAATACATTGAGCATTGACTTGTCACAAGAAAGAGCACGCGATCGGGGTAACGATGCGTAATACTCTGAACCGGACTGTCCGCCTCCTCGTTGAGTGGGTCCTCGAGTGCATCCTTGTCCTCGAGTTCTTGCGCATCCGGGATGCATTGAAGCCAGATCGGGTCGCCCGGATAACGAATCAAGCTGAGGTAATAGGGATTAATCCTTGTATGAAAAAACTTGTTGAGTTTCTCCGCCTGTTCTTTTTCAAAGCCAAACCGCTGCACCAGGTCTTTTGCACTGTCAACACTTTGCCGAAGCATTTCCTGCCAAAGTTCCATGGTGCGATCTTATCTCCTGTGTGTGAAGAGTTCGTGTTGGTGAGTTCCGGACGGGTCGTGGACAAATTCTTTTTCCATTTCGTCGAGATCTCGAATCATTCCATCGCCGAAATAGTACAGAATCTCGTCTCGTACGCCTCGATACAACGTCGGCCCATGCCCCAAACAGATCAATTGCTGGCTTTCCACCTCATCAGCCGGATGAAGCAACCCGCCATCAAACGTGAGGGGAAAAAGGCAGCTGACCATCGGTTTTAATTCATGATAATCCATGTCATGTTCCAGGCAGAACGAATGCAGCAGGCATCTTTTGCCCTGGCGATGATGAAAGACGCAGGCTCCTTCGGCCACTTGTGTTCGCGCGTATTGCAAACCCGGAAACTCTTCATCAACGGTGTACTCGATCGTAAACCAGCCCGTACTTTCAACGCCGGTGTAGTTCTCGAGCTCCCGTGCATGCGCCTTGATCCGACCGACGTTCGTGATATCCACATCGACGCCATGTGCACAGCATTCGTCATGACAGAAACTACAGTCCTTGCAAAACGTATAATACGTCCACGCAAAAATATTCGTGTCGACAGAATGGATGACGGGCGCGCCGTAACGGCTCGCACGGGGTGTCGGAAGCTTGCTGATCACGAAGGAAGTTTCATGGCCTTCTTTCAAGGGCATACTCGACGATCTTCGTGATCGTGTCCTCAAACGATAACCCATATGCTCTTGCCGACCTTGCAAAACCGGCGTCGTCCGAAATATCGGGGTTGGGGTTGGCCTCAAGGATAAAAGGCGAGTTGTTTTTGGTCAATCTTATATCGACACGTCCGTAGTCGCGCAGGCCCATCAACTTATAGGCTTTGAGGGCCAAGTCTTTCACTTTTTTCTCCACCTCGGGCGAAAGCTCCGCCGGGCAGACGCCAACCGTCCCTGCATACTCATCTGTTCCTTTCATCCACTTGGCGTTGTAGGTGACAATTTTTACAAGATTCGCCGGCATTTTTGAAAAGTCGATCTCAGACACAGGAAGAACAATCGGACGACGGTTCCCCAGGATGCCGACGTTCAATTCTCTCCCTTCGATAAACTCCTCGACGAGTGCGGGCTGGTCGAAATTCTGGAAAATGTAGCGCACGCGCTTCTTCAGCGCCGATTCATTGTCAACAACAGATGCCTCCTCAATGCCCACGCTCGCATCCTCGCGGGAAGGCTTGACGATGACGGGAAACTCCAGCCGCAGGTCTTCCGCAGAAACTTCGTTGGCGTTCTTGAAAACCGCAAATTTCGGCGTCGGCAGCTTGTGGTGACTGAGAATCTCTTTCGTGCGCACCTTGTTCAGGCATGTTCCGAGTGCGAAGGCAGGCGCGCCGGTGTAAGGCACCTCGAGAAGTTCGTAGATTCCCGCTACATGCATTTCGTGTGCGGCATCGTTTCCGACGGATTCGCAAAGGTTAAACACGAGGTCCGGATCCTTGTCTTCGAGGAAACGAATCAAACGTTTGACATCGCCGTTTACATTGAACATCGAGGTTCGAAATCCGGCCTTTTTAAGAGCTTCTTCAACATGCGCCCGCTCTTCCAATACGCCAACCTCCGACATATCGACTGCGTTCGACGGAAGCGACGACACGACCTCTGCATGGGATGCACTCGCTTCCAGCCTCCCGCTTTCGGAAATGTATTTCCGGCCTTCCTCCGTCTCTACGGTCGGCTCGTTAAAAACAACAGCCACGTGGATTTTCTTTCTCATGCGCGCTTTTCTTATATGATGGCGATATGGATCTCCACTTCGTCTTCCTTTGACTCATCATACACCTCAAGGTCGACGGTGTACGCTCTTTTAAAAGGGGACCCGTTAGAGAAATATTTCCAGATCTGGGCCCAGGTGTTCACGACGACCTGAGGCATCGGCCCTTTCGCCGCGAAAACCAGATACTTGCCTGAGGGAACAATTTTTCCCGACATTCCATCAGGGATGTTGTCCAGAGCGTTCACTTCGGCGGCTGCCAGAAGCGAATACTCGCCCCTGCGCTCCGGATGATAGCTGGTGTAAACACCGAGAGCGGATTTTTCGCTCTTCCTACCGGGGATTGTCTCTTTTTCTTCATGAAATCTTTTCCAGGCATGCGGAATTCGAGCCGATGACTCCAGTTTTTCCAATTCGTTCGATGTTCGCACTTCAACGCCTATTATTTTCGACTCGGTTCTATGTGTGATTCTGGGAATCATTATGAGATTTCCATGTTATAATGCCCCGGCAATACTTGCGGATGGGATTCATGGTTATTGGAGACCGTTCCTCACAATAGCAGATTCCAGGACGGCGTTTAACATACCGTTATAATCAAACCCGGCTGCCCGAGCTGCACATGGAAAACTTGAGTGCTCCTTCGGGTTGGGAATAATGCCGGGAAGAGGGTTGACTTCGAGAACATGCGGCCTGTTCTGTTCGTCGAGCCGCAGATCGATCCTGCACCAATCACGGCATCGCAGGACATTAAAGGTTCGTCGACAAATATTTTCTATCTCACGTTCAAGGGCAGGGTCAACACGTGCGGGACATTCGAGCACGTCAAGAGGATGATCGGTCTGGTCCCAGATCCATTTTGCTTCATAAGAATATATAGCGTTGACGCCCCCCGGTAATGAATCAAAACGAATCTCCACAATCGGCAATGTGCGAAGGTTTTTTTCGTTCCCTATCAAGGCGACCGTGAATTCCCGTCCTTCGAGAAACTTTTCCACAAGAACAGGCTCATCGTACTCGGCAAGGGTATTTTGAATCTGCTCGCGAAGACCTTCTTCAGTACGAACAACAGAACCGTTGAAGATTCCCTTGCTCGACCCTTCGTGCAAAGGCTTCACAATTGCCGGCAGTGGAAGCTTGGCTGAAACAAGTTGCTCGGGGTCATTGACGACGGCAAAACCGGGCGTTGGGATGTAATGGTAGGAAAGAATTTCCTTTGTGCGCGCCTTGTCAAGGCATATGCCAAGGGTCAGGGGATCGGACCCGGTGTAAGGGATGCTGAGAAGGTCAAGAATTGCGGGGATTTGAGCTTCGCGTGACGGGCTGTTGAAGCCTTCAGCAATATTGAAGACTATTTCTGGTTGGAGCGCGAGGAGTTTCCCGTAAGCCTCCTCGTTGGCTTCAATGAGAGTGACCTTGTGATGTGCTTTCAGTGCCGATTCTACGGCCAGAATGGTTTCTTCGGTGTCCCATTCTGCGTATGTATCGCTCTTCGCCTTGCGTGTTCGTGTGCGGGAAGCAGTGACAACAGTAGCTTCACCGCCGCTCGTTAACCTTCGCTCATCTTCCGAACCCGCTTCGATCTCCTTCTTGTCGACCGGAGGATTCTCCGGCCGGATGTTGTAGACGAGAGCGACGTGCAGTTGCTTATGCAAGCAGCTCGTTCAACCTTTCAGTTTGTGAAAGATGTCGACCGCCTTCTCAATGAACAAGAAACTACTACAAATATAAACTTTTAGGGCTGGATGTCAAGTTTTTTTGCCGTTTTCGGCGCGAAAATTTCATTTCTTACTTGACAATGTCCGCGCGAGCATTCTGGAAAAAAAATGAAACACGCGATTGAGGTTACGGTAGTGGGCGAGGAGACTGCTATCCTACGTTTCCGAGATCAAAAATTTCTTTGTAGCTCGTCTCGAAATGTTTTCGAATGGATGCATGAGAAGGAGAACGAAGCTGCGGGTCATTCTCGACAACAGCAAAAGCTTCTTTACGCGCAACTTGAAGAAGTTCGACATCGTCCACAAGGTTTGCTATCCGAAATCCGGGAACGCCGCTTTGGCGCGTTCCAAAAAATTCGCCGGGACCCCTCAATTTGAGGTCGACTTCAGCGATCTTGAACCCGTCCGATGTTTCGGCCATCGTCTCCAGGCGCACGCGCGCAGTTTCTTTTTCCTCCTGGAGCGCAAAGAGATCCTTTCCCCTTGCGTGGCCGTCAAACCAACCGTAATCCGCAATCAGGACACAATAGGATTGGTCCGCACCCCGGCCGACACGGCCCCTAAGCTGATGGAGCTGCGACAAACCAAACCTCTCGGCATTCTCGACTATAAGGATAGTGGCGTTCGGCACGTCGATGCCCACCTCGATGACAGTCGTGGCGACAAGAACCTGAATTCCGCCGGACTTGAATTTTGACATAACGTCGTCCTTCTCCTCGGTCCTCAGGCGGCCGTGGATCAACCCCATTTTGAGCTCCGGAAAGACTGACTTCTGCAAATGTTCAAATTCTTTTGTCGCTGCCTTGAGGTCAAGTTTTTCCGACTCTTCGATGAGGGGGAAAACAATGTAGACTTGCCGACCGCGTTTTACTTCTTCTTTGACGAAACCATACACCTTTTGCTTTTGATGCTCCATCCGCACGGCAGTCTTAATGGGTTTTCGATTTGCCGGCATTTCATCGATAACGGAAACGTCGAGGTCTCCATAAATCGTCATGGCCAGGGTTCTCGGGATCGGCGTTGCCGTCATAACGAGCACGTCGGGATTATATCCCTTTTCCCTCATCGCCGCTCGTTGAACGACACCAAACCTGTGCTGCTCATCGATCACAGCAAAGCCAAGCTTCGCAAACACGACCTTCTCTTCGATGAGCGCGTGTGTACCAACAACAATATTTGCGTCTCCGCGTCTAATATCCTCCAGCACATCCTCTCGGAGTTTCTTTTTTTGCCCTCCAATGAGCAGCCTGACGTTGACCGGCAAGCCTTTGAGAAAATTGGCGATTGTCCGGTAATGCTGGTCGGCAAGAATTTCCGTCGGAGCCATGAAAGCCACCTGAGAGCCATTATCGATGGCCACCAACATCGTCAGCAAGGAAACGACCGTTTTGCCGCTGCCGACATCACCCTGCAACAATCGATTCATGGGCTTTGATGACTTCATGTCGTCGGCTATTTCGTTCAACACCCGCCGCTGCGCTTTCGTCAACTCGAAGGGCAGTGAAGCGACAAGCGCACGCGCCAACGGACTTTCCAACGAAAAGGAGATTCCTTTTTCCTCGTGCTTAAAGTGATGCCGCCGAAGAGCAAGCAGAAGTTGCAGGAAGAACAGCTCATCGAATTTGAGCCTGCGCGAGGCAGAATTGAGGCTGTCGCGGTCAGCCGGGAAATGAATGTTCTCGAGCGCAAAACGAAGGCCGGGGATTTTGGCCCGTTTTCGGATTTCCTCCTGCAGATTTTCCTCGATAAAATCCAGATTCTGTTTCGTGGCATTTCGGATAATGCGCCTGAAACCGCGGCTGTCAAGGCCGACCCTTTCGAGGTCGGCACTTGATCGGTACTTCGGTATAATTGCGCCGGTGTTAAAAAGTTTCCCCCAGTCGGGCTCGTCACCTTCGGCGCTTCCGAGGCGGTCAAACTGTGGATGGATAAACTGTACCCGACCCAGCCTGTCCCACGTAGGAACGGCCGAGACTGCCAACAGTTCGCCGATTTCAAATGCTTCTTTATACCATTGAATTCCCTCAAACCAGACACACTGAACGTATCCGGTTTCGTCTCTCATGGTCAGAAAAAACATCAGTTTGGTGGATTTTCTTGCCCGCCTTGTTTCCTGGCGAAAAACCTCTCCGATGACAGTCACCGCCTTCCCCCTGTTCGCATATTTTCTCAGGTCGATAATAGGAATAATCGTGCTGCGGTCAAAGTAATCGCGGGGAAAATAATAGAGGAGGTCGATGACAGAGTGAATGCCGATGCCGTGCAAAGCAGCCGTCCTTTTGGGACCTATCCCTCTGACGGACTGAAGAGAAGGGGGGGGAATTCTTGTTGGCGCTGGTTGAGAAGTAACGATGGCCTTCACATTCGACAAAACAAGGTGCTAAATTTCTGCGGCTTTTTCAAGAAAATCATTGACGGGAACCTGCAGACCAGTTTCCTTGCTTGTCGACGAAGCCCCACTGGTTGCCAAGCATGACGTGCGCTCGGCCGTTGGAAAATTTCTGAAAGCCCTCGAATATCGGCTTGATCACCATCGCACCGCTTTGATCGATGAATCCCCACTTCTCGTTCACTCGCACGGCAGCCCTTCCATTCGAAAAATCATCAGCCATCGTCCATTGTGGTTTGATCACGAACGTCCCAGCCGCATCGATGAAGCCGTCTTTACCGTTCATTCGGACGCGCGCAAGGCCGTCGGAAAATGGATGAGCAAAGTCGTATTGAAACGGAATCGCCTCTTTTCCCGCCATGTCAATGTATCCTGATCTCCCTTGAAATCCGACAGCAGCTTTACCTCCTGAGAACCTCGTCGCGTGATCGTAGATGCAATCAATGACTCGATTTCCTTTCATGTCGATGAACCCGAATTTGCCGTCAACCCGAACTGCGGCAAGACCTTCCGAGAATTCATCCGCCCAGTCAAATTGGGGTTCGACGACCATTTTTTCGGCGCGGTTCGCGTAGCCCGTCTTCCCGCCTCGAGTGATCGGCCTCAATGTTGATTCAAGTGCTTCAAGTGTCGCGTCGTCTGGATCGACAGGGATTCTGAATTCCTTGAGAAGGTCTCCGCTAAAAAAATCCGGCCCTGATCTGATAGTGAAAATCACTTCGCGACGAGAATTCAAACTCGTTGTGCGCAGCCTGGGCCACAAGAGCCGAATCAGATACGATGAATCTTTTTGAAATCTCACCGGATCTTTTGTCCAAGCCAAACCGCCAAACGTTGACCGGCCGAGTTGAAACGAATCCACTGGCTCTCCCCGCCCCGTTTCGCCTGATTGATCTTGGTAAAACGCATGAACAAGCGCCGATTTATCTTCATCGATCAACAAAGTCCCTTCGACGATGAGGCCGGGATCCTTCCAGCCTATCGAGCGGACATCAAACGTGAATGCCCCGCGGTTTTTCCAGTGTGAGGATGTTAGTGTGAACCAAAGAAAAGCGCAAACGATAAAGAGTATCCCCGCCAAGGGCGGCCCGGTGATAACGACGATGACCTGATTGAATGTTCTTTCGCGGAGAAGAAAGCCGGCAATCATTCCGAGTGCATAAAGAAAGAAGAAAAGCGGACCTCCGAAAGCCGAGAACATCATAACGTCATTGCCCCCTTGAACTGTAAGAGGCTGAGAAGAAACAAACAGATTGAAAACGAGTATGCCCACAGCGACGGGCAGGAGATATATTCCCAATGCCCACCCTAGAGTTTTGAATGTTGTCCTGCGACGGAACAGACGAAATGCTCCATAGAAAAGCATGACCCCCGCGCCAGGGACAAATCCTATAACCCAGGCGTAGAACGGAGCAGCCACTCCCGCCAAGCCGGGGTCACTCACCGTGGCAAAAAACCAAACGATGGAGGCAATCGCCGAAAGCGCCCATGCAAGGACACCGACCGCAAACAAATGAAAAAGGGGCTTGCCGGACTCCGGTTGATTCATCACATGATCGCTTGAATTCATGGCACCTACGAATTTGCAGGAATATAATAGCTAGATGGGACTAAAAAAGAAAGGAAGTGAACAGCGGCCAAAGCGAAAGAATGCAGTTAATTGTGGTGAATCTTGCTGAGCGTTTTGTAGCGCCGCAGTTTCCCCTTCATGATTGCGATGAGCGTATCCAGGTCAAAAGGCTTCGTCACGTAGTCGTCTACCCCCAGCTCTTTTCCGGCACAAATAATGGCCTCGTCCGTAAGCCCGCTCAGGAACAAGAACGGAATCCTATTGAGATGGCTGAGCTCTCTGACTTTTTGATAAAAAGCAAAACCTCCCATCGTGGAAGTCTCGAGGTTAATATCGGAAAGGATCAAATCCACGCGGTGATCGCGAAGATATTTGTAGGCTGCGTCCGACGTGTCGAAACCCCGCACCTCAAATCCTTCCTCTTCAAGCGTCATCCTGAGGGATTCCAGCAGCTTGGTATCATCGTCGATGATGGCCAGTTTGGCAATGGAAGAACGAGGGGCGCGCAATTCCTGGAGAAGTTCGGATTCGATAATCTCGTACTCCTCAGCGGAAATAGCAAACCTTCTCCGCAGTTCGGCCAACGTTGCGGCACTTTCCGGCGTCAACGAGCCGGATGACCAAAGTTTCCTGAATGCATTCTTGTAGCACTCTCTCCTCGCGCCGGCTTGCAACGTGAAATGCTCTTCCGGCGATATGTTCCAAGTGGTGCGATGCATCAAAAGGTCTTTTTCCTCCTCGGGCGTCACCGCGCCATCTTCCCAGGCTTCAAGCAGCTCTCTGTTATACTCCTGGAGCGCTTGAACGTGTTCGCGTGATTTTCTCGACTCTTCGCTCTTGGCATCAATTTCCAAACGCCGGTGACGTTCCTGCTTCAGCCGTTTCCGCGCTTCTTCTGCCTGTTTGGCAAGCTCCTCTTTCCTTTTTTGCTCCGTCTCTTCTTCTGTTCTCTTCCGGGACTCCTCCTGTTGTCTGTTGCGTTCCCGGTCGTGCTCAAGGAGCTTAATGCGATCCTCGTATGCATGCACATACATATTCCGGGGATCAAGCGTTTTAGCATACTCGATTTCCCGAAGCGCTTGCTCAAGCTCGCCACTCTTTACGAGTCTGTCCACTCGTTTGAGCGTCTCCGCAACTGATGCTTTTATTTCGACGTGAGATTGCTTTTCAGCCATGTATGCCCCCAGGCAGGTACCTCTAAAAGATGCAACAAGAATGCCACGAGCGGAATGGTCAAGAAGCTGGAACACCCAGGAATTGCCAGGTGTGTACGTGATGGCGTTTTGTACAAATTTCAGGAAAAGCCATGTTAGTGAGGGGAATACTGATCCGCTCTCAGGTCTGCAAGCAGATCGTTGCGCGAGTTGATTTTCTTATTGTTGGCAAGTTCTGGGTCAATTTCAAGAACGGCGATTTCTTCGTTGTCCGTGCTAAGTCGTTGAAGGATTTCGCCACTCGGGGACACAATTTCGCTCATTCCCATGTACCGAAGGTCGATGCCTCCTCTGCTTTCCTGACCTACGCGGTCAGCCGTTGCAGCAAATACGCGGTTCTCTAGACAACGTGTGACCATTGCATCGGGACAATACGGCATCACGAGGTTTGAGGGGTGCGCGATAAGCTGTGCACCCTTCAACGCAAGTGAGCGCGCACTTTCGGGATACATCCAGTCAAAACATATCATGATCCCGACTTTACCAATCGGCAAATCGAAAACCGGAAATCCGCGGTCTCCGGGTGCAAAGAAAAGATTCTCCCGGTCAAAAAGGTGCACCTTTCGATACACACCTATGGTTCCGGATGGACCGACGAGGGCTGCCGAGTTGAAAACACGTTCCGCTCTTTCAGCAAAACCATAAACGACAAAGCTGCCTCTTTTCTTTGCGAACTGACATAGAGGCAGAGAGGTCTGACCTGTTGCGGGCTCAGCGAACTGCTCAATCTCAGTTTCATCAACGAAATTGTACCCGGTGTTGAATAACTCTGGCAACACGTAAAGGTCAGCCTGCACGCTCTCCATCAGCGAGAGCGCGGAAGTGACGTTGTTCTTTATTTCTCCGAATTCAGGATTCGTTTGAACGAGGGCTACGCGCATTGTCTAATCCAGCTTCAACTTCTTCAATTTTGGCTTGATGACAAATGCGCAATACGGAGCGTTGGGATTATTTCTGAAATAATCCTGATGATAGTTCTCGGCCTCGAAGAACTCCTTCAGGGTCTGGATCTCTGTCACAATCTTCTCTGCGAAATCCTTTTGTGCTGCAGACCTGGATGCCTCGGCAATTTTCCTTTGGCTCTCGTTGTGACAAAAAATCGCCGACCGATATTGCGTGCCGACGTCGGCCCCTTGTTGATTCAAGGTGGTGGGGTCGTGGGCGTGCCAGAACCATTCAAGGAGTTTTTCGTACGTAACCTGTGAAGGGTCGAACGTTATCTGGGCTACTTCGGCATGACCCGTTTCGCCTGTGCACACCTCTTCATACGTCGGATTTGGTTTCGTCCCTCCCGCGTATCCAGCAATCACAGACTGAACGCCGGGAAGACGCTCGAAGACTGCTTCAACACACCAAAAGCATCCCGCGCCGAAAGTGGCTTTCTCGAATTCAGGCATCTTCGTTCCTTTCTGTGCAATCGAAAAACTTGCCAGTGATAGTGTGAAAAGAATTGTGTAAACAGTCATTTTCAATTCCAACACTCCATCAATCCATTAATCCAACGATGTGATGTCATCCTCACTCTTTCCACGTTTTACGGATTGGATGCGCCTCTGTCGTAAAAACAACACTCCCGAACGGTAGGGTCTCTCCGGGCGAGAAGAGTAGGTAAAGATACTTCAGCGTCTCGGCGAAGAAGAAACTCTCCATGCCGTCCGCCTGCTCCTTCGTGACAACATTTTTCAAATACGCATAAGCCGTTTCCGTCCTGCAATATGTTTTGATGCTCTTTAAAAACGTATCGCCCATCTTCTGATACTTTACGTCTCCAGTGTAATAATAAAGATAATACGCCGATTCAATGATTTCAGGTCTGAGGTGGTACTCCGCAGCCCGTACTTTCATTGAATCGTAGTCAATCATCTCAGGCTCAATGCCGTGCAGATTCCACATGTTGTAACCGGATTCCTGCAAACGCTTTGCCCTTTCCACATCTCCCCCGAGGCACAAAACTGCCGGGAGGAACGCGTCAAGAGAGCCGTAAGTCGTCGCAAGCCGATTCCCCGAGTGCATATCCACGACACCATACCACAGCTCTCCGCGCTTTTCGTCTGCGATGTAGGCGTTGACGGCTTTCATGCCTTCGTCGTACATGAGCTTGCATTCTTTGTCCCCGAACAGTAACCAGGCTTTGAACAAATATTCGTAGTACGAATCAATCGCCCCGCTGATGTGACTTCGCGTGTTCACCCATTCTCCAGTTTCGATGTTGATCCATGTTCCGACAAGGCCAATCTTTGAACGTCGGGCATAAAGCTCCACCAAGGCCTTTTTTGCCTTTTCGTAATAGATCGGATTTCGCGTCAGTTTGCTAAGAGTTCCAAACTCCAGCAGTGCTGTTCCGATTTCTGCCGGATTGTTCCGGGCGTCTCGCGTTTTGCCCGTCTGTAGGTGGACATACCGATATGGCATTCCCGTCGGAGAATTGTAAATAGGCAGGAGCCGATTCCCCAGATCTTCTGCGAGTTTCAGAAAACGTTCATCGCCGTCCATCTGATGAGAGGAAAGAAGACCGCCGAGCAGTCGGATGATGATTTCAAACGCCTGCACTTCAATGTTCTTGTTGAATGAAAGACTGTCCAGGATGAGCTTTTTGGCTTCGGCCGCTTCTTTTGATAATCCCATCAGAAGGATCGTATCGAACGCATCGACGGGCGTCATGTAGAGGGAAACCCCGTACCAGTCGTGGGGCTGCTTGCTCAACGGCTTGAGCGCATCATGTCCCCATGCATAATTCCTGTAGCCGTTCCAGGCATGCAAGAATTCAACTTTAACAGATTCAGCGAGTGCAGGACAGTGCGGGAGTCGGGGTTGGGAAAACAACGGCGAAACATGAAGCACAACCAGACATAAAAATGAGTATCCACGGTTCGTCATTGGATGATTTCTGTTGAATGTGGGTCGGCTGTTACAGGTGATTCGCTAGGAACGAATCAATGGAATAGCAAGCTTTATCTTCCCTCAAGAAGGAAATGCGACAGAAACCTCAGGCCATTCACCGTTTCGAAAAGCCACACTTCTGCCCATTTTAAGGGATTCCAAAAGTGCAGGTACCACCGTTTCCAGATGCGTTGAAAATGCGCCCTGGTGTATACTCCGGAGAATGGGTTCTGCTTTTTCAGCCAGAGTCCGACTACCGATGGAATCCTGACCTCGGGCATCTCGTCATGAATCCTTCGGTAGAAAGCTACAAGTTCTTTCACTTTCAGATCACGCCAGTCGATGATATCTTGTTTTGTTCTTGAAACATGTTCCAGGAGAGCTTCTTCAACCTTCGATTTCGGACGGCTCCGCAGCCAAACCTCTTCGAGTTGGAAAAAGAGTTTTACGATACCCTTGGCCCGTTTATGTGCAAATTTCAGACGGCCCCACCAGAACGGCAGAAACGCTTCACGGGGAAAACCCGGCCGCCGGTCGTCTCTGTGGCGCACCGTCCAAAAACCGCAGTTCATCGGATGCAGACGCTCGATTGTTGAAGCGGAAAGATACCATGAGAAGAACGACATCCTGTCCCAGTAGTGCCACCAATCATGCCGCCAGACTTTCAGCACATTGACCATGTGTTCGGTGGAGTAGAATTGCTTCCACGCGTCGTACCATGCTTGCATGAGTTCTTGGTTTGTCATTCGTTCCGGAGCCACGGCAACGTGAGCCGAATCGTACGTATTAAAATCCTCATGCATCCATCTCCCCTCATGCCACCACTTTTGATGGTCTTTCGACCCCGGCAACGGCGAGAGAATGTAGAAGGAAGCGGAATCAAAACCCATCCTCTGCAGCTCGGCGATATCCTCCTTGAGGCTTGCAGGGGTGTCAAACGGCAAGCCCAAAATGTATCCGGCGTGGCACACGATGCCAAGCGAATGACAATGGTCGACGAGGCTTTTGTATTCCTTCACCTGGTTCTGGAATTTTTCCTGAGAGCGCAGGTTTTCACGGTTCACGCTTTCCACGCCGAAAAATACTTGATTGCAGCCGGCCCGCGATGCCAAAACAAAGTAATCTCCGCCTGGAAGTTTACGCGCGGCCAGGTCACTCTGCATCATGAACGTGAAGGGAATTTTTTCCTCCTCGCGTAAGCGAATCAACTGCGCAAACAACTCGCGCCATCGCGGGTTGCGTGCGATATTGTCGTCTGTGAAAAAGCAATGCGTCACTCCCGCCTCGTTGTAACTTTGCCGAACGAAATCGACCACCTGCTTTGGATCGCGGCATCTCATCGTCTTGCCCTGCACATTGATGATCGTGCAGAAATCACATGTGAATACGCAGCCTCTTCCCGTATCAATGGTACTGAACCTCGACGCGGATCTTTTGAAATCATCCTTTGTAAGTCGCGGAATAGGGAGATTCGTGAGGTCGGGAGTCGGTGTCAGGAAATTGTAAAGCGGTTTTGCGTTTCCGCGTACAACATCTTCAAGCACGGCCGGGAGCCTCCCGCCCTCGACTTCGCCCGCCACGAGGACAATTCCGTTTGAGTACGCAGCCTTGAGGTCTTCCGTTTCACCAATCATGGCTAGCATGCCACTCACGTGGAACCCGCCGATCAGGACACTGATTCCGTGAGGAAGAAACCAGGAGGCGATATCCTGCGCGCGCGGAAACTGGTTCGATTGGACGCCAACCAGCATAACGATGGATTTTACGCCGGGAAGTTTGGAGCGTCTCACGATTTCCTTGACCGGTACCCGCTCATACGCCTCATCGATCATCCGGGTGTTAAGCGATACACCTTTGAAGAACTCGTGATTGACGACATCGCGCGTGAGAGTGGCCATCTGCGTCAGCGTGTTGCTGCGGATCACGCAGATGCGCGTTTGTATCGGGTATCCGTCATCGGTGTAATTCGTTGCCCGGACGAGCGTTACATCCAGTTCTTTCACTCCAAGAGCTGCGGCAGTTTCAACATCATCGGAGGTTTTCGTTGACGACAGTTCGTTTACTGCTGTGTCGAGCTCCATCGTTTCTCCTCGTGAAATGGTGAAAAAAGGCTCCAAGAATTGACTTCCAAGATACAAGATTGCACAACTTGAATCAAATTTATGGAATGGTGCATAATTGTACTAGGAATTGACACAGAGAATGCATATCTTAAGAACGTCAATTAACAGTACACCGGCTATTCTCTTTCGGGAGAGCTTGTCAGCACTCGATGTGACGAGCAGGTCTTCAAAATCCCGCTGCTGAACCGCACGAACACCTTCCAAGGTCCAAACGCCAATCAGCCAGTCAAAAAACCCGGGGATATTCCCCTGGAAAGAGTGGTTTTTCAGGTCCAATGTTCGGCGTACACCTTGCCCGACGGTTAGTCGGGTAGATCAAATCAAGAAAGGACACGTTCCATGGAAAAAGGAACTGTCAAATGGTTCAACGGAGCCAAAGGTTACGGCTTCATTTCACGCAACGGTGGCGAAGATGTGTTCGTCCATTACAAATCCATCACGGGCGGGGGTTTCAAATCCCTGAACGAAGGTGACAAGGTGGAGTTCGAAGTCGAGCAGGGCCCGAAAGGGCTCCAGGCGACAAACGTCTCCGTCGTCTAAGCGGGATTTTATCTCGTAACACGAAGCCCTGTTCCCGATGCAAATCGAGACAGGGTTTTTTGTTTCTCTACCACCTTCTCCCGCCACCGCCGCCGAATCGTTTTCCGCCGCCGCGATTTCCGCCTCCACCAAATCCGCCCCGGGGACGATCTGTCTTGGGACGTGCCTCGTTGACATCCATGGATCGGCCCTTGAACTCTTTTCTGTGCAGACCGGCGATCGCTGCCTCCGCCTCAGGTTTGTTCGGCATTTCGATGAACCCAAACCCCTTCGAAACGTTGTTGTAGCGGTCTTTGATAATCGCCACTGATTCAATCTCCCCGAAGGGCTGGAACGCCTCCCGTAAATCCTGTTCGGTGACATCCCGCGAAAGGTTGCCGACGTAGAGCTTCATGTTTAACCTCGCAATCTGGTGAGTGGGAATGTGAACTATGCCAGCCCTGGCGGAGAGCCTACGCCTTCCTGGGTCAGAGTGGTAATAGAGGTGTTTAAATGAAAGTAAAACAAATAACGGTAGATTCCAAATCGCTTTTGCACGTTCCGCAACGATCGAAAAGGTCCTCGTGATCGCCTCGACAAGGCCATGCAGTTGATTCATCTACGGCAATAAGCAGACTCCCGACGTTTCACCAAGGCATTTTCCAATAAGACTCCGGGAGTCTCACTCGAGAAAAAAAATCCCTGCCCTCACAAAGAG
>JACQPT010000148.1 GCA_016207415.1 Ignavibacteriales bacterium | reverse complement strand
TTTGGATAATTCAGCATGAACTTAAGGGCGAACCATGGAACACTCGCGGCAACGCCGCCGCCACAATACGTATAAACTTGTTGTTCAGGCTTGACACCCACAAAGGCCAGCATTTTTTTGATTTCTTCGGCAGATTTGAATGTCTTATCCGGATTGTAAAAGTCGGCGCTGGGCAACAAGATGCCATTCGGGATATGGCCGGCCCTGTCAAAGGGACGCATTTCTCCAAAATGCCAGTTGGCCCCTAGCGCCTCCACTAAAGCATTGTTCCCCGGTTCACCGGATGCGTTAAGGAATTCCGGCAGCTTGACTCTCACATCTTCTTTAAACTTCGTGATGCGGAAAGTTCCTTTCTTCGGTGATGGGGTGGGTTCCTTTGTTACAGACCCTCCGTCAGCCTGCCACTTGGAGAGTCCGCCGTCCAGTACGAAAAGGTCTTTTGCGGGGAAACCGTGATACAGGAGGTCAAAAAAAAGTCTTGTGGCCATCATTGACGCGCCTTGATCGTACATGACGATCTTTTTGCCCTGGCTGATTCCCCAGGACTGGAAGCGCTTTTCCATGTCCGCGATCGGAATTTCCTGAACCCCATAGGTCAACAAGTCGACGTTAACTGCGCCGGGAATATGTTGTGTCGCATACATCGGACCGGGTGACGCGTCGAGTATCAGGACATTGGCATTTTTAAAATTCTTCTGAAGCCAGCCGACAGTGACAAGATTGCCTTTGATTCGTTCTTGCGCCATCAACGGCACCACCAGGAGCAGGCAGGCGGTAACGGCCAAATGGAAGCAATATCTCAAAGTCTTCGACAGCACAGCTGCGTTCATATTCGGTTCTCCTTAAGTGAGTAATTGAATCAAGCGTTCACGTGAATGCGATCGTGCGGCTCTACGGGCTTTCAAGTGCGGCGACGCGTGATTATCCAACGTAAACCTATCGCTGAACAGCCATCAGAAAACGCGTTAATTCTTTTGTCGCACTGGCTCATTCGAGATTCCGCCCGGTCGGTGTACCGGTAACATCGTTCGCGTTGATGTCTCTCTGACACGAATGTGCTTGTTTTGGACTTCTTCCTGGTCGCTTAAGGGTCGTGTGCGACCCCGGTGGTGGTGCGGTGAATAACAGATAAAGGATCCTGCCGGTCCGCGCGTAAGTCTTTAGTGAGTTGTCAAGGGCAGATTTGTCATTTCTGCTTCTTGTAAATCAATATGAGCGCTCTGCGATTGATCTAATACGCTTAAATTCAAAATAAGTTTCGTGCGAAACGTTGCACGAGTTTGGGTTGTACGCATGTTCAACTGAACATCCCTACAACACAATAGCCCGACCCTACAGGGTCGGGCTATTCTTGCTTTTGAAACTCCAGCCTCTACTATTTGCCTTTTCTGATGTAAATATCTCCCTGGAAGTTCTTGAAGGTAAATTCCGGTCCACCACCGTTGATCGTGCCGCGCATGGATTTGTCTACGACGACTTTGAAACGGCCTTTCTTGTCACGGGATTCCTCCACCTTTGGTTTCGAACGGTCAAGGGCAATGTCAAAATCGCTGTAGATTTCACCGCCCATGTCCGTTTTCAGGGAAACATTTGCCTTTGTGTCGGGAGGCAAGGTGACGTCCACTTCTCCGTTGAGTGAGCTGAAGGACATTGCTTTGTCGGGCGTCACCTTGGACATCGTGACCATCAGATTGCCGTTCAGTGCGTGCGCTACCACTGAGCCCGAGATTTTCACCAGCTTGACAGAATTATTCGTGTTGTTCACGTCGAGATCGCCGTTGACTCCTTCCACTTCAATCTCTCCTCCGTTCACAACGCTCAACTTCATCGAACAGTTCGCCGGAACCTGGACGGAAACCCGCACTTCGCTCGAACCGTATCCGCTTTTTGTGATCATCACCGTGTTGTTCTCTTCTTCGATCGATAAGCCCGAAGCCGTGTTCGGAATGCGGCGCAACCCTCTTCTTTTTTGGGCGTTGTCGTCTTCATCATGGTCGTCGTCTTTGTTTGGAACGAGGTCAACATCGACAATGACATCTTTTCCTGTGTACCCCTTGACGACAAGGCTTCCGGCCATTAAAGAGGCCCTCAGAAACATTGGCCTTGCGGGATCCGACAAGGGGATCGTGTAACGACCCACGCCTTCAGGCGGCTCAGGGGTGTTTGGTCGTTGCCCAAATGCCGGTATTCCCACCATTGGCATCAACACGATAATTGCTATTTGGAGTTTTTTCATTTCAACCTACCTCCTATGGAGATGTTCGTTTGAGAACATAAATGTTTCCGTTTAATGTTTCAAAAAAATACGTCGGTCCCCCGACTCCAACGCGCACTCCGAATGAAGCGTCTTTATAATAGACTTTTCGTCCACGACGATTTTCCAGAGGCAAAATTTGCCGCGACAAGGCCTCGACGTCAAAATCAGTATAGACACTACCGTTGAAGGTTTTAAACCTCAGGTCTGCAGCCAATTCATCCGGGAATTGGAGTTCGATCTTTCCGTTCACCGTTTTGAAAGAACAGTCGCCTTCCGGGACAGACGTGAAAATCGTTTTCACGGGGCCGTTGACTGTGTGCATCCTGCCTGAACCGGTGATGCCTTTTGCCTCAATGCCGCCGTTCACGTTCCGGAGGTCAAAATCTCCTTCGGTATTCTTGACAGTGATGTCGCCCTCATTCACCGTTTTTAGATAGAGATTGATCTTTTTCGGAACTTTGAGCTCAAAATCGAACTCGGCGTCGTATCCGTAGAAGCCCCATCCGTTGTTCCTTCTTCCCCATTTTTCCCGCCAGGGGGCGTGGACAGAGAGAATGAGCCTGTCTTTCCGTTCCTCGATTTGCAGCGTGACCTCCTCCTTTGCCTCTAGCAACTTTTCATCCGATTCAGCTTCATACCGTTGTTGAACGATAAGATGTATTTTGTCCCCTTCGTATCCTTCGACGACGATCCCGCCCGCGATGTTGTCCAGAATGATCTTTCGATAGGGCGTTTCAGCAGTTCTCTGAAACGTGCGTTCAAGGCGCTGCTCGTCAAAGACTTTCGGGCGTACGTCGAACACCATCACCATCAACGAGAAGAGAAAAAGGGGCTGCATCGTCATTCAGGGCTTACAGAATCTGTTTAATGCTTTCTTCAACACGCTTTTTTACCGTCTTATCGGTTTTCGGGTCGAGGAGTAACTGCTGAAGGACGGGCTTCGATTCCTGCTCCTGTGTTTGGACCATTAACTCGACTATGGCCAATTGAACCATGGGAGACGTTTGGGTTGCCAGCGACTGAATCAGCTCCTTCCGAACGCGCTCTTGGTCGATAAAGCGCGTAAGAGCTTCGAGGGCTGCAATGCGAACGTTTGGGCTTGCATCATATTTCAGCGCCGTCAAAAGAGCACCCGTCAGTTCCTGGTCGTCTGCCGCTATTTCGTAAGTCATGCTCACGCCCCTCAGGCGTTCGCTTGCGGATTGTTGTTTCAGAAGAGAAACGGCCAACATGCGGCTCATGGCTTGTACCTCCCCACGAAGCTGGGCAATCTCTGAATTCGACTCTTCCTTCGCCCCTTGTTCAATACTTTGGTCGATCCTGGTTCCCATGACGCCACCAAGGAGAAACAGAAATATGCCCAGGGCAAACTGCACGGCGGGCTCTTTCGGCCAGACACGCCGCAGGATGTCGTTTAAAGAAATCAAGATTGATGCCTTCGATTCCGCGTGATGAATTCCCTGCTCATAGGCGGTGAGCATGGCAAAGAATCGCTCGCGCATAGCCGGTGTCGGCTTCTGGTCCGGTAACGCGCCGAGAGAGTTCCAGAGCATGCTCAGACTTTCGTATTCGCGCCTGCACTCTACGCACGACTGAAGATGTTTTTGTATGTCTGAACGCTCGTGTTCGTTGAAGGTGCCCAGGAGAAAATCCGGAAGGAGTTCTAAGACGTGTTGAGTCGCTGTCATGGCGTCACCTCGATGGGGTTTTCGTCAACTTCAGATATTCATCGCGCAAATCCTTGAGAGCAAAGTGTACTCGCGCCTTCACCGTGCCGACGGGACAGTCGAGTATTCTGCCAATGTCTTCATAACGCAAATCCTGAAACCTGCTCAAGACGAGCACTTCCCTTTTTTCGGGACTGAGCCGCGCAAGAGCTTGCTTCAACAGCTCATGCTCTTCCATTTGTTCATAGGTTGCGGTCGGAAGGGGGTCAGGGTCGTGTTGCTTTTCCGCCATTTCGTCCGAAAGCGGTTGTTCTTTCCATTTTCTGAAATAGTCAGCGGAAACGTTCCTTGCGAGCTGATACATCCACACAGTGAACGGCGCATCTCCTCGGTAACTCTGCCGGTATTTCAGCATCCTGAAAAACACATCCTGAACAAGGTCCTCGCTTACGTCCGGCCTGCTCGTATGGCGGCTAAAAAAATTCAGCAGCCGCGTGCTGTGACGCTCAAACAAGGTCCCCAGCTTCTTCACGTCCCCGTCCCTTACCTGTTTCATAAGCTCATTATCCGATAGTGAACTCAATCGAGTGCCCGGTTGTTCAGGTTCATGCATTCACCTTTCTCACAGGCTATTAATGAAGACTGCTTTTCACATCAAAAGGTTGAAATGAAGCTACAGAAAAGGAAAGTTTTCTCAAACTCAAATACTTGAAAAACGTGCCTATTTGCACTAAATTCAAACTCGCTCCCCCAACTGTTCAACAATAACTAACCTTATGGCTCTTGTCCCCGGATCCTCCAAAGAAGCAGCAGCTACAGGTCTTTTCGGTCCCTACCTCCTCAGCGAGTATGAGATCAACCACAATCTGGTAGGAGGTGACAATGGAGTATATGCGCTTGGCTTCACAGGAAAAGATGGCGTTTTCTACATCGACCGGGTGGGAAGGTCTGAAAAAAACCTTGTAGATACCCTGAAAAAGTATGAGGGGATGTACAAGGAATTCAAATTCAAATTTTACGAGACCGAAAGAGCTTGTTTCGACAAAGAGTGTGAGCTTTTCCATGCCTTCACCCCTCGGGACAATATTGCGCATCCGAAAGCGCCGAAAGGGATTCGGCTCAAATGTCCCGTGTGTGGGCTGTAGCGACTCCTATCATTTGAGAAACCCTTGCCATATTATCCGAATCGTTGTTGATTCTTTCATCGTTGTAAGTCTTTTAGCTTCTTCAGGCACTTCTCAGACATCTCCTCCACCTTTAGTTCAGGAGCTAGCGTGCGGAGCGTGTCATGAAGGAATGCCGCTTTCCAGCGATATCTTCGAGAAAGCACCCTCATTGAGCTATGCCGGGCTACGCTATAACCCTGGCTACCTCTTTGCTTATCTCGGCAACCCACAAAGCATCAGAAAGCACATCGACAGACGGCGCATGCCCGATTTTTTCCTGGACGAGCGTGAACGACTTGCGCTAACGTTGTTTCTATCCGGGCAAAAAACCTTGCCGCGTCCGCCTCTTCGGTTCCCCATTGAGCTCACGTACCCTCAGCCACTCACGAAATCTTACGACCCAACGAAGTTGATTGTTGAAGAGCTTCAGTGCACGGCATGTCATAAGATGGCGGGAACAGGAGCCGATGTGGCAGTTGACCTGGCATCAATCGGAGCCCGGTTGAATACCGGGTGGCTTGCGCAATACCTCGCGATGCCTCAAGCTTTCGACCTGCTTTCTCCCATGCCGGCGCAAGCTTATACTCTCTCACAACACGGGTCAAAACTCGAAGAAGTCATCCCGAACGCAGGAGAAAAAATCCGTGCAATGGCACATTATCTGACCGAGCTCGGAAAGGAAGAACGGCTGCGCTTGAAGGCTGATTTCGAAAAATCAAAAAAGAGCAATCGCGACATCACACCACAATTGGGTGAAAGAATCTTTTCCTCTTTGAATTGCGCTGGATGTCACGAGCTCGGCGCAAAACGTCCTTGGAAAAACGGCCCCGATCTTCGTAAGGAAGCGTCGCGAGTGAAAAAGGAATGGCTCGTCTCCTATTTACAGGAACCAAAACCGATCCGGCCTTTCGGGTTCATCCCTGGGACAGGGAGTCGAATGCCGGACTACAGCTTGAAGCCTGACGAAGCTGCTGAAGTTGTTGCATTTCTTTTTCAACAGCCGGATTCTTTCCACACGTCGGTTACCTCGGCATCGCTCTCACCTTTTTCACAAAGGAAGACTGAGATACTCCTTCGCGAACAACTCCCCTGTCTTGGCTGTCATCAGCTGAACGGCGAGGGTGGCAAAGTCGCCCCGGATTTGTCTGGAGTTGCTCAGAGGCTGAAGCCTGAATTCCTTATTTCGATGATCCGCGATCCACAACATTCCGTCCCCGGCACCATGATGCCCGAGACACCGATGGGCGAGACGACATCACAGCTTCTTGTGTCTTACTTTGTCTCAAGGGAGAATGTATCCGACACCACAAGGTACCTCTCTCTCACAAATTTCCAGCTCATCCCCCATTCTGAAGGGTCGGAGCCTTCTCAGCTTTATGCGCGATTCTGTTCGGCGTGTCATGGAGAAGAAGGAAGGAGTGACGGCTTCAATGCAAGATTTCTCCCGACCAAACCTTCTTCACTTTCGTCGAAATCATTGATGAGTCCGCGCGCCGATGACACGATCTTTGACGGAATTCACAACGGCGGAGCCATCCTCGGAAAAAGTCCTCGCATGCCGATGTTCGGAGAAACACTGTCGAGGGAACAGATTTGGATGCTTGTGAAATACATTCGACAGATGTGCAAGTGCGAAGGCCCAACCTGGTCTCGTGCCGGAGTCAAATAACGAATGAGGAACTTGAAGCAGACCATCATTCTCGCTACGATTCCCCTCGTAATCTTTCTTGGTGCTTTCTCGGAGAAGTATTTTGAAAGCATTCAGCCTGGGGATTCAGTGAAGTTCGAGGATTTCGTCGGGGCAGAGGCGTGCGCATCGTGTCATGAGCCGCAATTTTCGGCATGGAAATCTTCGACACACGGAAGAGCGGGCGGGAAACCGGATAAAAGCAACGTTATCGCACCGTTCGATGGGTCTCCGATCGTCTTTCGAGACGGTGTCGTTATTCCATCCGTGACTGCCGAAGGTGAATATGTCTTCGCGGTCAGGCAAGCTGACCGGCGTGAAAAAGTTTTCGTTGTGGAAGGCGTGATCGGTGGCGCACACATGACCGGCGGCGGAACCCAGGGGTTCGTTTCGCGTTTCCCCGATGGCACTGTTCGTTTCCTCCCTTTCGATTACAGCAAGTCCAGCAATACATGGTTTGCCAACACGAACACGAGGAAAAACAAAGGTTGGGTTCCGATAAATAAGGAGTTGTCGCTGGCAGACTGCGGCGATTGGCCTCCGAACCGCATCCTTGGGACAAATGACCGCTTTGCGAATTGCCAGGAATGCCATGGCAGTCAGATTAGCATAACGTTTGACCGAATTGCCCGAAAATATCAGACGCGATACTCGTCGCTTGCCATCAACTGTGAATCCTGTCACGGCCCGGGGAAAAAGCATGTCGAGCTCGCACTCTCGGGAAAGATCGGCGAAAGCGAGAGCATTGGAATCCGCTCGCTCTCGATACTGGACAAGGGCGCGTCTCTCAAGGTGTGTTTCCAATGTCATGCGGTAAAGGACGTCATAGCGCCGGGATACTTTTCGGGCAAGAATCTCGAAGACCATTACGCGCTGAAATTTCCCGCGCTCGGTGAACAACCTCTTCACCCTGACGGCCGCGTGCGCACGTTTAGCTATCAGGAGAATCACCTGTTTAGCGATTGTTATGCGAATGGGTCGATGACATGCGTCGATTGCCACGACCCGCACAGTCAAGGATACCGTGACGTCAATCGTCATCCGCTCACCGACAGGTTCAATAACGGTCAATGCACGGGTTGCCATGCGGCGAAGCTTTCTTCTCTGGAACAGCATTCTCGCCACAACCCGGATTCTCCCGGCAGCAAGTGTGTGAATTGCCACATGCCATACCTCCAGCATCCGGAAGTTGGAAAGCACATTCGATTTGCGCGTTCCGACCACACGATTTCCATTCCGCGTCCAGCTTTCGACGCCTCCCTTGGCATCGAGAGCGCGTGCAAACAATGTCATCAAGACAAAAGCGTTAAGTCGCTGGAACAAAAAACGAAGGAATGGTACGGCGAGATGAAACCGCAGAAGCCGATTGTTGCCGGACTGGTGAGAGCTCAGAAAGCAAAAGATGCTGCAACGGCCGCACGACAGATCCTTCTGCCTTCCGCTAATTTCCCCGCCGCTCAATTCGCCGGTTTGAGCCTCATGTTCGAGAATTTACTCCATCCGAACATGACATTTCATCGGAGTATCTCGGACTCTTTGAAAAAGCTTGCCGAAAGCGAAGACTTCGATGTCGCCGGGCTTGCTTTGGCATGCCTCGACCTTGCGTACGGAGAATTAGGTCCAACGAAATCTTTTCTGGAGCAGTTTTTCGTAGCAAATGGCGAGCGAGCCAGGCAAGTGAAGAACCGTTGGGCACTTGCTCTTGGCTATGCGGGCGATAAACATCGTGAGGCGACGCTTTTTGATGAATCAATTCTCATTTACAAGAAAGCGCTCAGAGTAACTCCGGATGATGCAAGAATCCTGCATAACATTGCACAATCGTACTCGGGGATGCAGGACTTTGAGAATGCCGCTGCTTATTGCGTCAGAAGCATAGAGGCCGATTCCTCGCAGGCACTCGTGTTTGTGAATCTGGCGATTGCCTATTCTGCACTCGGCCAAACTCGTGAAGCGCTGGAGATTTACCAAAAAGCAACTCAGGTCAACCCGTTCGAGCCGCTTGCGTATTTTAACATGGGAAACGTGTATTTGGTGCAGGGACGGGAATTCAGCGCGATCGATTCATATCAAAAAGCTGTTGAGCTTGACCCTTCGCTGGCGCTCGGCCATTTCTATCTCGCGCGAGCTTATCTTACGACAAAACAGTATGGACTGGCACTCGAATCCGTGAAGCGGGCGTTAGAGTTCGACCCCTCGCACTCCTCAGCCCGTCAAATGAGGAATGACCTGGAGGCATTTCTCAAGCCGAGAAAATAGAAAAAACAAAAACGTCCGTTTGGAAGCGGACGTTTTGACTTCAGCACCTGCGCTTGGTTATACTAGTCGTCATCATCCTCGCGCAGCATTTCCTGATGCATTCTCTCTCGTTGCATCATCCCGCGTCCCATCATCCCACGGTGCATCCCACGGTTCATTCGCATCCTCTCAGCCATGTTGGCCCTCATGTTCAATGCTTTCTTCCAGACTTTTTGCTGGTCGGCGTTGAGAAGCTTGTTTACGGCAAACCACTGATTCAGTCTCATCGTGTGCACTTGCGTGGCAAGTTGAGAAACTTCGCCAATCTTCTTTTCGATGACGGCTTTGTCCAAATTGTCGGCGTTCAGCATTTGTTGAAGCTCCAACCGTGAAGTGGCTATTTTCGAGCGCTGAGCAATCATTTGTTTCAGCAAGTCGAAATGGAGCTTTTGGACCTCTTTCTTCTGGTCGTCCGTAAGCTTAAGCTCCTCCATGAGACGCATTCGCGGCATCATGGGGCCGTCACCCATGGCACCCGAACCTTGTGAGAGCAATTGAGTTACTGGGAAAATCAGAAGAAAAGAAATGAGAAGAATGACTCTTGATTTCATGACATTGCTCCTTTCGTAAGTATGAGATTTAGAAATTAGACGAGCAAACGTCCGGAAAGTTTAACGAAGAATTTGTACCACGGAAGGAAAAAATAGAAACAAAACGAGGGTTGGAACGTTAACGCAAAGAATTGGCTTGAACCTGTCTGGACTGTGGGGCGACAACATGTCGTGTCCCTACAGATTTAACGGATTTACGCTTCCGGTTGAAATCGGTCAACCTCCTCGAGAACAGTGCGCACGATTTCTTCTTCTTTCACCCGCTTGACCAACTCGCCTTTGCGGTAGAGGAGTGCAACGCCCTTCCCCGCCGCGATGCCGATATCGGCTTCGCTAGCTTCACCCGGGCCATTCACCACACATCCGAGAACGGCAATCTTCACAGGCTTCTTTAGGCCCGCCAGCTTTTCCTCAAGCTGAGCCATGATGCCAAAGAGGTCCACTTCCAGACGTCCGCACGTGGGACAGGCGATAAGTTCAATATTGCGAGAAGCGAGACTCAGAGAGCGCAGGATTTCTTTCCCGACCTCGACTTCCTTCACAGGGTCGTCCGTTAGCGACACACGAATCGTATCGCCAACGCCTTCGGCGAGTAATGTCCCAATTCCCACGGCGGATTTTATCGTACCGACTCGTGCCGTACCCGCCTCGGTCACGCCAAGATGGAGCGGGATATCCGTCCGCTGCGCAACGAGCCGATAAGCTTCGATCATCAACTTCACGTCCGTCGATTTCACAGAGATAACGATATCCTTGAAGCCGAACTCGTCGCAGATCCCCACATGCCGCATCGCGCTTTCATACAACGCTTCCGGAGTCGGGTAGCCGTGTTTTTCTAGGATGTCTTCTTCAAGCGACCCGGAGTTCACGCCAATCCGGATCGAAATTCCTTTGTCCTTCGCGGCCATCAGGACCTGCCGGATTCGATCCTTGGAGCCGATATTTCCGGGGTTGATCCGGACTTTGGCAACTCCTGCCTCGACAGCTTTGAGCGCAAAGATGTGATTGAAATGAATATCTGCCACAATGGGCACGGGAGACTGCCGCACAATCTCTTTCATCGCGTCGGCAGCTTCCTTATCATTGACCGTGACACGAACGATGTCGCATCCCGCCTCTGCCGCTGCGCGAATCTGGCCGACGGTTCCGTTCACGTCGTCGGTCTTCGTTTTAGTCATCGTCTGGACGGAAATCGGCGCATCGCCGCCAATCTTTACGCCGCCGACGTCAACCGGCCGGGTCTTTCGACGTAACCCCACTTTGTATGTTTGGTGGCGGTCCTGTGGAATCTCTATCTCAGGATATGCTTCCATGGTCGTCTAATGTACTTTTCTCTTCGACTCAATTCAACTTCTTGCTAGCTTCAAAAAGGATCTTCTTTTCCTCTTCGCTCAAGCTTTGATAACCGCTGCGGCTGATTTTGTCGAGGATTTCATCGATTTTCCGTTGGTGTTCCGTGCGGTCGTCGACTTTTCGCTCGGAGAAATCGACGATCTTTGCGTCGGCCGTATGCTCCTCCTTCGACGTCCATTTTGTGGAAAACTTGTTCAGTGACCAGCTCAGCCGGTCAACAGCGTCCTGAAACGGCATTTTTCCACTGTCGTACAGAAGAAACACGTACCCTGCAAATGCTCCACCGAGGTGGGCGAGATTCGCCACGTTCCCCGGTCCGCCCACCGACATGACACCCAAAACAATCAGGAACATCACAAAGTATTTTGCTTTTATCGGAATGAGAAAATAGATGAAAATATATCGGTCTGGAAAGAGCATCGCAAAAGCGACAAGAACACCAAACACGGCCCCCGAGGCGCCAACGACGGGGGCGAGCGATGGCTCAAAAATGGGCGCAAGGAACAATTGGCAGAGCCCCGCAACCACTCCACACGTAAGATAAAAAACGGAGAACTTTTTTGTGCCCCACGTGTGCTCGACTTCCATACCAAACATCCAAAGGCCAAAAAACATGTTGAAAAACAAATGCCAGAAATCTGCGTGCATGAACTGGTAGGTGACGAGCTGCCACGGAAAGAACATTCCTGTTTCGAGAGGCATCAGGCCGAAGTACTGACGATACCACAGCGCCAACGGAGCTCCGTCGAACGTGAACCGGCCGAACAAAGCCGGCGAGGTGAAAAAAAACACGATGGCGTTGGAGATCAGCAGTGTTTTAATCGCCGGAGGGAAAAAAGAGAATCCCCCAAAACCCGACGGTCGATAGTAGTTGCCGTAGTACGACATTTAAGAATGTGGTTTAAAGATTGTAGATTGAAAGGTCAATCTTTGTCCGACAGAGCCGCAACGCCGGGGAGGATTTTTCCTTCGAGAAACTCCAGCGATGCCCCACCTCCCGTGGAAACGTGCGAGACCGATTTTTCCAATCCAGCGTTTGCCACAGCCGCTGCCGAATCCCCTCCGCCGACAATTGTCGTCGCTCCTTTTTTGGTTGCGTCCGCGAGGGCTCGTGCGATGGCGTTTGTGCCGTGGGCGAATCTCCCCATCTCGAACACGCCCATCGGGCCGTTCCATACAACCGTCCGCGCTCTTCCTATTTCCTCCGAGAACATCTTCACCGTCTCAGGACCGATGTCCATTCCCTGCCAGCCTAGCGGGATTGCCTTGACGCTCACCACTTTCGAGGTGGCATTGTTGTCGAACTTATTGGCAATCACACAATCCTCCGGCAGCAGCATTCTGATTTTTTTGAATTGCGTGTCGGCGAGGATTCTTCGCGCCAGATCCACCTTATCTTCCTCCAACAACGAGTTGCCGATTTCCATTCCCTGCGCCTTGTAAAACGTGAACATCATCCCTCCGCCGATCAGAAGCGCATCCACTTTGGTCATGAGGTTCTGGATCACGTCTATTTTTCCGGAAATTTTCGCGCCGCCCAGGATCGCGACGTACGGTGGTGCCGGGTTGCCAACGGCTTTGGTCAAGTATTCTAACTCTTTCCTCATTAAATAGCCAGCCGCATTCATCTTGAAGAACCTTGTTACTCCCTCGGTTGATGCATGCGCCCTGTGAGCGGACCCAAATGCATCGTTGACGTACACATCGCCGAACCCAGCAAGCTGCTTGGCAAATTCAGCTTCGTTCGCCTCCTCCTCTTTGTGGAAGCGAAGATTCTCCAGCAACAGGCATTCCCCATCCTTCAATGTGCCGACCATCTTTGCGGCATCAGGGCCGATGCAGTCGGGCGCGAATTGCACTTCCCTCCCAATAAGCTTGGCGAGATGTCCCGCCACGGGCTTCAGACTGAACTGCGGCGTCGGTTTTCCTTTGGGCCTGCCCAGGTGACTCATGAGGACGGCGCGGCCGCCGTCATTGAGGATCTTTTTGATCGTGGGAAGCGATTCAACAATGCGTGTGTCATCTGTAATTCTCTGGTTCTCATCCAGCGGAACGTTGAAATCAACGCGAACGAGAACGCATTTTCCTTTGACGTTAACGTCGTCGATCGTGAGTTTGTTCATGTTCGTCCTGGAATAAAAACGGGCTGTGACTTCCGTCGGCAGCCCGCTGAGATGATATGTCGATTGGTTCTGCTTGTTTTAATCAAACATCGAAGCGATCTTTTTCACGAGCTCGACCACGCGGTTCGAATAGCCCCACTCGTTATCATACCAGCCGAAGACTTTGACCATATTGCCCATGGTCATCGTCAGTTTTGAATCGATGATGCAGGAATGGGGGTTTCCGACGATATCACGCAAGACGAGGTCATCCTCGCTATATTGCATAATGCCTTTCAGATCGCCCTCAGCGGCCTTCTTAAAAGCCGCATTCACCTCTTCCTTTGACACGTCCTTTCCCAGCTCAGCCGTGAAATCTGTGATGGATCCGTCCGGCGTGGGGACTCGTAGCGCGTATCCGTCAAGCTTCCCAGCCAGTTCCGGGATGACTTTGCCGACTGTTTTGGCAGCACCGGTTGTGGTCGGAATAATATTGACGGCGGCCGCGCGTGCCCGCCTCATATCGCTATGCGGAAGGTCGAGAATCCGCTGGTCATTCGTGTAGGAATGAATCGTGTTCATCAACCCACGCTTCACCTGGAAATTATCGTGCAGGACCTTCACCATCGGGGCGAGACAGTTGGTCGTACACGAGGCGTTGGAAATGATGTGGTGCTTGGATGGGTCGTACATTTTCTCATTCACGCCCAAACAAATTGTCATGTCGGGCTTTTTCGCGGGAGCACTGAGAATGACCTTCTTCGCCCCTTGCTTGATGTGGTCTGCAGCCGCTTCCCCGTCTGTGAAATGCTTCAACCCTGTCGATTCGACCACAATTTCCACTCCGAGGTCTTTCCAGGGGAGTTTCGTGTGGTCTTTTTCTGCGAAAACCTTCAGGGATTTCCCGTTCACCAGCAGTGTCGAATCCTTCACCTCCACTTTGCCCGGGAAATTGCCGAAAACCGAATCGTATTTCAGTAAGTGGGCGAGCGTCTGCGGGATGGTGATATCGTTCACTGCCACAAATTCAATGTCTTTATCGTTGTAGCCGGACCGAAAGACATTACGTCCGATGCGGCCGAAACCGTTGATGCCTACTCGAACAGCCATTGCAACCTCCAGAGATAGATGTGTGCGTGACTGATGTATGCGAAAACCGATGTCAAGGTAGAGAGAAATCGAGGGAAATGCAAGAAAATGGTCTTTACATCACTGAACCTCCTTGTCAACGGTTTCTTGATCGATCCTGTTCTTAACGAACCAAGAGCATCCTGCGCGTTAAATAAATGTGCCCTGCGACTAGGCGGAAAAAGTAAATTCCAGAAGGCACGATCTTTCCATCTTTATCCCTGCCATTCCATCTTGATCGATAACGTCCCAATCGAAAGGACGCGTCTTCCAAAACGATAACCTCCCGTCCTAAAACATCAAACACAGATAATTGAACCGGTGCATCAATGGGGATGGTGAATTCGATTTGAGTAAAAGAATTAAAAGGATTTGGATAATTCTGTTTCAGGGCGAAATCAGTTGGTGGAGCAAATGGTTTTATCACTTCCGCAAATCTTTGAGAATCTGTTCTGCCATCAACAAAAGGATAAGAGCCACTCAAAACCGTGGCATGAAATTTTAGCGATTGAACGCTCGACGGACCGTCGTATCCTATTCCACCGATGATGGCTATAACGACTTCCTGGGTATCTCCAAGGGATAAAGTGAACGGCCCTGCGCTTAGTGAGAACCTGCGCCCGCCTGGGAATGAGAATGTCCCACCGGAGGTTGGGGTGCCATCAAGCCACCCAGTTTTTTGAAAGGGGTCTCCGCCTAGCGGAAATTTTGTCGGGGCGCCATTCGGATCCAGCCAAGGATTGTCGGTCGTTCCCACGGGAACATAACCACGGAAGGCTTTCCACCAATATAAAGTGTACTCATTAAGACCCGGCTCAGGAATAAAGCTCGGTGTAGGTTTGATCAGTACTGATGTGAGCGGCAAGTTACGATAACCCAATCTATATTGTAAACCGAACAAGGCTGAATCATCTGACTGCCCAGCTACGATAGGCCCTTGCAAAAGTTGGTACGCGACTGAATACGCTAAATTGCTGAATGGTTTGAAAGCACCATCGGGTGTTACTGAATTGTATGCAAAGGCCATGTTCCTTAATGAATCACATCCTGCCAAATCATCCCAATAATTCCCAACATCCGTATCGGCCCAAATACCTAAATACATGGAGTCTACGCGAGCATTTGCAGGAGTTACAGATGTTCCTTTGTAAATTACCCTGTACCTCTTGAAAACATTATCTTCGAACTCTTTTATGCCCCGATGAGCCCACATCGTCACCTGGACCTCAAGACCAATCGCCTCGGCGCCGAATGATCCCGTTAGATCGTTGTATGCATACCAGACAACTTGATCTGCTCCCAGCATGTCCGGATAATCGCTTTCATCCATCACCCCGTTGTTATTCTCATCAAAAAATGGAGCGCCTTTTTGCCATGGCCATTCTGCCCAATCTTGTACGTATTGAGCCTTTATCTCCTCGACTTCTGCAACGGAAACCCTTTGTGACGAATCTCCAAAATACTCAATCGCGTCTCCCGTGAGATTGGCATCCCTGAAATCTCGTCGAACGCGATAAACCCGGACAGAGGCATCGTTTGAATTCTCAGCAACTCCTTTTGAAGCGATTATGCCCGGGCGATTTGAACTCAGCCAAAGATTCCCTCCTGTGCGTATTACATTTGGCTGATCGTCTATCACTTTTCCTACCCAAAGCAAACCATCCGCCGTAACGAGGCCTGAAGTTCCCCGTGGGAACATTAAACCCCACGGATGTCCCATTGGACTAGCCGAACCAACCCCATTCGAGAAGGTCCAATTCGACATGTTGTTGATATTTAACAATGAATAGGTTTTTGAAAGCAAGTTTGAATTGGATTTCATGAAATCGCGTTGTGGGGAAGTCGAAATACTAGAACTGGTCTGCGAATGGGCTGGAATGTTGAGAGCAGAAACCAAAAAAAGTAAAGTCAAGAGTAGCTTCATGCCACGACTAGCTTTTGAGAATGCTGAGATTGCGTTAAACCGTCAGAATCGGGAAACAATTATTGGCCAGCTACGTCTTTCTGCGCCAGAGCTGCACACGCTGCAATGACTTTGGACGCACCGTTCTTCAGCAGCACCTCTGCACAGGAATTAATGGTAGCCCCCGTCGTTATGACATCATCCACGATCAAAAAGGTCTTTCCTTCGATCATCGAAGAAAACTGAGCCGAAACGCCGAACGCATCTTCCATGTTTTGTTTTCGTTCTTCAAGGTTCAGCTTCGTTTGCGTCTGAGTATGTCTCATACGATAAACGATGTTTGTTCCAACAGGGATGCCGGTGACAACGGAAATTCCTCTCGCGATCATTTCGGCTTGATTGTAGCCACGCTCGCGTAGTTTGACCTTGTGGAGGGGAATGGGCACAAGCACGTCAACTCCAATATTCCATTCCTCCATTACTCCACCCAGCCTTTTTCCGAGTTCCAGTCCCAGAGATTCATACCCGCGGTATTTTAGAAAATGCGCAATATGCTGAAACGCTCCTTCCTTCTGAAACACAAATGTCGAAACCACATCTTTCAGAAATCCCGCTTCAAGAAGCTTTTGCTTCGTGTCAAGGTAAAGCGGATGGTCCTCCGTGAGTCTTTCGATGGAATTCCAACAAAGGGAGCACACTTTTTGGCTGCCGTCTTCGAGATGCCGATCACACGAAATGCACAGTGGGGGGTATATGAATTCAAGCAGGGAATCCGCGACACGATGGGTAAATTGTGGAGCAAGGTTCATTTCTTTTCTTCCAGTTTTTCGATTTCATCCCTCAGCTCGGCCGCACGTTCAAACTCGAGGTCCTTGGCCGCTCGTTTCATTTCAGCCTTCAGTTCAGCAAGCAGGTCTTCCTTTTGTTCTTTCGACAGATATTTGGCAACGGGTTCGGATATCCTGGTCATTTTGGACTGAGCATTCCGCTCATCACGCCTTGCCTTCACGTCGGCGACCGCTGTTGCGGCCAGTACTTCTTCAACCGACTTGTAAATCGTCTCCGGCGTGATTCCGTGCCGGTCGTTGTACGAGATTTGTTTCTTCCGGCGGCGATTTGTTTCATCGATCATCCTTCTCATCGAACCCGTCATTGTATCGGCGTAGAGAATGACTTTTCCGTTCACATTTCTCGCGGTCCGGCCTGCGGTTTGAATGAGCGAACGGTCGGAGCGGAGAAAGCCCTCCTTGTCAGCATCGATAATCGCCACCAGCGAGACTTCCGGTAGATCAAGTCCCTCGCGTAAAAGATTGACGCCTACCAGAACATCGAATTCTCCAAGTCTGAGATCACGCAAAATTTCCACGCGCTCAAGGGCATCAACTTCGGAATGGACGTACCGAACTTTCACACCAATGTTGAGCAGATATTCGGTGAGGTCCTCGGCCATGCGTTTTGTGAGCGTTGTGACGAGAACGCGTTCCTTTCGATTCGCCCGTTCCCTAATTTCTGCAATAAGGTCGTCGATTTGGTTTTCACTTTTCCGTACTTCCACATCAGGGTCGACCAGCCCAGTTGGGCGGATAACTTGTTCGACAACAACCCCTTTACATTTCTCAAGCTCAAAATCTCCCGGCGTCGCACTGACAAAAATGATTTGATTGACCAGCGACTCCCATTCCTGAAATGTCAGTGGACGATTATCCAGGGCTGAAGGAAGCCGAAAACCGTACTCGACCAGAGTTTCTTTTCTCGAACGGTCTCCGGCGTACATGCCGCCGATTTGCGGGACAGTGACATGCGATTCATCGATGACGGTGAGGAAGCCTTTAGGAAAATAGTCGAGCAGGCAAAACGGGCGAGAACCCGGAGGCCTTCCCGCCAGATGCCGCGAATAATTCTCAATGCCGGAACAATAGCCAACCTCGCGCATCATTTCGATATCGAATCGGGTTCTCTGTTGAAGTCTTTGCGCCTCAACAAGTTTACCCATGGCACGTAGCTCTTCTGAGCGCTCGTTCAACTCTGTGTAAATGCCGCCGATGGCTCGTTCGATGCTTTGCCGCGTCGTGATGAACTGTTTTGCGGGATAAATCGTTTCGTAGTCCGTTTCCCCGATGATCCTTCCGTCAGTTTTGTTGATGTACGACAACCGTTCGATTTCATCGCCGAAAAATTCTATTCTGACGGCTTCCTCGTTCTCATAGCCGGGAATCACTTCAACGACATCGCCTCGCACCCTGAATGTCCCCCGCGCGAATTCGTAGTCGTTGCGCGTGTAGAGTAAATCGAGAAGTCTTTTGAGGACCTCCTGCCGTCCGATTTTTTGACCCCCTTTCAAGGATAATGTTTGGTCGATCCAATCTTCCGGCGCACCGATTCCATAGATACAGCTGACGGACGCGACCACGATCACATTCGGGTCTCCGCTCAAAAGAGCGCTCGTTGCACGGAGTCTCAAGCGATCGATCTCGTCGTTAACAGAAGAATCTTTTGCGATGTAGGTGTCCGTCGTGGGAACATATGCTTCGGGCTGGTAGTAATCGTAATAGCTGATGAAAAATTCTACCCGATTCTTCGGAAAGAAGTTCTTGAACTCGGCGTAGAGCTGTGCGGCAAGGGTCTTGTTGTGTGACATGACGAGGACGGGCTTGTCGAACTGGGAAATGACATTGGAGATCGTGAACGTCTTGCCGCTGCCCGTGACTCCAAGCAGAGTCTGATGCTTGTCTCCTCTGATAACTCCCTCAGCCAGCTGTTTGATCGCTTCAGGCTGATCGCCGGAGGGGTTGAGGTCAGTGAGGAGCTGATAAGGCATTGTGGTTTTGCGTCTCTTTCGTTGTTCTCGTCTCACACCTCTTTAGCTTCCCCT
>JACQPT010000163.1 GCA_016207415.1 Ignavibacteriales bacterium | reverse complement strand
GTCACGATCTCCATGATCGGATACAGGACGGTAACGAAAACAGATGTTCTGGTCAATGCCGATCGAACTACGACACTGGATGTCATGCTGGAACCCGTGACGCTCGAGGCCGGAGAAGTGGTTGTCACGGCGCAACGTCCCCTCATCGTGAAAGACCTGACGGCGAGTGAACAAGTATTGACTGGACAAGAATTACAAAAATCCTGGGTACGAACGGTGACAGAGGCGGTCGAAACGCAGGCTGGTGTGTTTCAATCATACTTCCGGGGAAGCTCTCAGCTTCAGGCGGTGTACATGATCGACAACCTTGCCACCAACAGCGGACTTCTCTCGGACAATTACTCCGGCTTCAATACAAGTACTATTCAGGAGATTTCCGTGCTGACGGGCGGGTACAACGCGGAGTACGGCGATGCACGTTCGGCCGTCATTAACATCGTCACCAAGGAGGCAACATCTGGTGTTCACGGTTCAGTGCTTACGCGCATGAGGCCAGCGGGCATCTATCACTTCGGACGACACATCTATAGCAAGGAGAATTACGACTATGCGTTCTTTGACCTGGACTACTGGACGGCCCGATCGCGTGATACCATCAGCACTCAATTTTACGGCATTCCCCCTGAGGAATTGCTAGCAGCCTGGAGGAGTCAAATAGCGCCGAATGACACTCTCGCAAACTATGACAAACGGGCAGAATATGAAGTTGAAGGAACCATGTTTGGAGCTTTGAGTGAAGATCTCAGTTTTCTTCTTTCAGGCAGGTACAAGCGAGGCGTTGGGATTTTTCCGCAGGCGATTCCCTATAACCCGGAGTTCAATATTCAAGGATATGTCAACTACAAAATCTCGCCCGAATTCAAGGTGAGGCTTGGCGGTTTTTGGGGAGGTTGGGAAAGTGCGGAGTTTCTTGGAGTGAATTTTAATTCGCTGGAGTCGGCACAGGAGTCGCAATGGCTTGCTCCTATGCAGATCACCCAACCGTATTCAAGCATCAAGTATGCCCCGATGGGGGCCATTTATCGCCAATGGCCCGAATTGCGCCGGTGGGAACAGTACTACATTAAGGTCACTCATCTGCTGAGCCCGGAGTCGTTTTACGATCTTTCTCTCAGCTACTTGCACGATCAGATGGATCGTTCGGACCGTTACAATGCCGTCCCTGTGGATTCCTGGTCTCGTCGCGACGACCAGATGAAGATCATCAACCGCTTTCTGGATCGCGGATACTTTCACACGTGGGATAAGAATTTCAGCAAACTGTTGCAACTCAAAGCTGACTACACGGGTCAGATGACCACACATCATCAGGTAAAATCGGGCTTCACTCTGAAATTCTATGATTTTTCCTATGAACACTTCATGGGTGTGCATGAAGGCGGCAATCGATGGAACCTCCTGAACGTGTTCACGGGGCATCCTTATGAGGGGAATCTGTACGTTCAGGATAAAATCGAATTTCCGGGCCTGATCGTGAACGCCGGAGTACGGGTTGATTACTTCCATCAAAACCGCCTTGCGCCGAAAAATCTGTTTGACCCTCTGGCCTTTCAGCCGACCACGCCAGGGCACGATCCGAGCGAGCCATTAGGGTACCCAGGCACTCCCGAACGTGAACCCTCTAAGCCACAAATCGTGGTCGCCCCGCGTCTTGGTATTTCCCATCCCATAAGTGATAACGCTGTTCTCCATTTTGTCTATGGTCATTTCTACCAAAGGCCTTCGTGGACGAAAATGTTTGGATTTCCATTTGTGAACTATACCACCGACATGAGCAAAGTCCTCGATCCTTATGCAGACCAAATTACCTACATGGAAGAATGGCAGGGATGGTACGGAAATCCAGAAATGGGATTCGAGCGGACAATCCACTATGAATTGGGAATCGATTACAATCTTGCAGACATGGTGAAACTGGACATCACGGGGTACTACAAAGATGGCAGCCGGGAGGCAAATGTCATCACCGGTGTCTATGCTGCGCAGTACGTCGCAACCAAAGCATTGATGATGAGCAACTCCGGGTATTCTGACATACGGGGTATTGAAACGAAGCTAGATACACGCATAGGCGGTCCGTTCAATGCAGGCATAAGTCACGACATACTATGGTCCTTCGCGGGAG
>JACQPT010000152.1 GCA_016207415.1 Ignavibacteriales bacterium | reverse complement strand
TCCTACAACCCGTCAAAACCGAGCGAGGTTGTCGGCACATTTCAGAAAGCGGATGCCTCCTTGGCAACAAAGGCGGTCGAAACCGCAGCTGATGCCTTTCAGCGCTGGCAGCATGTCGACCCGAAGAAGCGAGCCGACTATTTGTTTAAGGCTGCGAAGATCATGCGAAAGCGCAAGCATGAATTCAGCGCCGTGATGGTCTACGAAGTCGGCAAAACCTGGCCTGAAGCAGATGCCGATACCGCTGAAGCAATCGACTTTATGGAGTTTTACGGTCGCGAGATGCTGAGGTACGCCGGTAAACAACCCGTGACGAAAATTCCGACAGAAAAAAACGAGCTCGTGTATATTCCTCTGGGCGTCGGTGTCGTTGTGCCCCCATGGAATTTCCCGCTCGCGATTCTGACAGGAATGGCGACTGCAGCGATTGTCACTGGCAATACTGTGGTGCTTAAACCCTCCAGCGATTCGCCGCTCACGGGCTGGGTTCTCTTCGACCTCATGCGCGAGGTCGGACTTCCGGCAGGAGTTTTGAATTTCATCACAGGTCCCGGCGGTGCTGTTGGTGACACAATGGTCTCACATCCGAAAACAAGGTTTGTCGCTTTCACTGGATCCAAGGAAGTTGGGATACATATCAACGAGCTTGCGGCAAAAGTTCAGCCCGGTCAGCGATGGCTCAAAAGAGTCATTGCCGAAATGGGCGGCAAGGATTCGATTGTGATCGACGACGAGACGAATCTTGAAGCGGCGGCACAAGCAACAGTCGCGTCCGCGTTTGGGTTTCAGGGGCAGAAATGTTCCGCTGCGTCTCGTGCAATCGTCGTGGAGAAAGTCTACGACAAGTTTGTCGACCTCGTGAAAGAAAAAGTCGAAAAAATCAAAGTCGGCGATTCCTCCGACCCGAACAATTACATGGGTCCGGTGGTCAACAAGGGCTCTGAAGAGAAAACGCTAAAGTACATTGAAACAGGATTGAAAGAAGGCGGCCGTCTGATTTCCGGAGGGAAAAAGGAAACCACCGGCGAGGGTTACTTTGTTCGACCAACGGTCATTGGTGATGTCGATCCGAAAGCGACGATTTCCCAGGAAGAGATTTTTGGCCCTGTCTTGGCCATAGTGAAAGCAAAGAGCTTTGATGATGCACTCGAGATCGCAAATAATACCGAGTTTGGTCTCACGGGCGGTGTGTGGACGAAAAATCGCAAGAAAATCGAAAAAGCAAAACGATATTTCCATGTCGGTAATTTTTATATCAACCGAAAGATCACCGGAGCGCTTGTGGGTGTGCATCCGTTTGGCGGTTTCAACATGTCGGGCACCGATTCGAAAGCCGGCGGCAGAGATTATCTGTTGTTGTTCATGCAGGCAAAATCAATCGCAGAGAAAGTGAAATAGCCACGACCTTCAGGTCGTGGACTATGGGCAGGATTAATGGAATATGATCGCTGTAAAAATTGCGACGGCGAAGTAACCGCCGACAGCGATTTTTGTCCCCATTGCGGAGTTCTTTTTAAAGGCATCGGGACATTGCGCTGTGATACGCATGCTCAGAGGATCTCGGCCGGCGTTTGCGTCATTTGCAGAAAAGTCGTTTGCATTGAGTGTTCGAAGGTTGTGCATGGAAGGACTCTTTGCCTTGACCACAAGAAAATCGAGATTCAACAGGATTGGGCGCTGGCATTTCAATCTACGGAAATCGGCGATTCGGAGCTCGTAAAGGCCGTTCTTGAATCTGAAGGTTTTCACATCCAGGTGCAGAATTTCAACTCTGTCGGATTTGTGTGGGATGGCGGGGGAGACTCGCCGATTTCCCGCAGCAATATCAGCAAACCGGCAAAAGTGTTTGTGCCCATTCCGGAATATCTCGAAGCGATTGACGTGATTGAGGACTGGAATACATCCAAAACAACTGAAGAAGCCGAACACTAGGAACAGAGGCTCACATGAAGATTCATGAATACCAGGGAAAAGAAATCCTGAAAAAATTCGCTGTTCCCGTGCCTTTAGGAAAAATCGCGTTCAATGTAGAGGAAGCCGTCCGGGCGGCGGAGGCGATCGGAGGGAGCGTCTGGGTTGTGAAAGCGCAGATTCATGCAGGGGGACGAGGGAAAGGAGGCGGGGTGAAACTTGCACGCAGTATTGATGAGGTGCGCCAGAGGTCGTCGGAAATTCTCGGGATGCGGCTGGT
>JACQPT010000154.1 GCA_016207415.1 Ignavibacteriales bacterium | reverse complement strand
TCGAACGGAGCGCGAACCAACGTGTATTCAAGGGCAACTTCAGCCGAAGCAACGGCAGCTTTTGCAACCTCGATACCTGCAAGAACACGGTTGAAGCGCGCCTCTGCGGCATCGAATTCAGCCTGAGACGTTAGGCCCCGACCAAGAAGTTCCTTTTGTCTATTGAGCGACCGTTCAGCATCTTTCAAGTCGGCCTGATTGAGTTTGAGGTTTGCACGCGCCTGGTCAAGTTGTGCCCTGATGTCAGAATCTTCGAGTCTCGCGAGAACCTGATCCTTGGTAACACGGTCACCCTCCACGACACCCAGATATACCATTCTACCGGTCGTTTTGGAAGCAACAGCGGCTTTACGTTGGGCAACGACGTATCCGCTTGCCGTGAGAATGGCATTTGATTGGGAGGGCGAGGTCATTGAAACGGTCGCAAGACGGACCTCGATTGCTGCGCTGAAAAGCCAGTTCCATCCAATCACACCAATGAATGCCATGACCGCCAGAACACCGACGGTGATGGCAATGGTGCGGACGTTGAGCTTAACAGAAGGCGGCCCGGGTTCCTCAGCCCGGTTAATCCGTAATGCTGAGAGGTCGACGTTTTTTGTTTCCATCATATTCCAAAGAGAGACGAATGCAGCCGAAAATTATTTCCTGTTCTTCAGCGAACCACATGAACGTCCAGTGGCCAGGCCAAGATACTGAGAGTCATCGAAAGAGTTCCAGTCTTTTCGGCGAACGGAGGTTGCACGTCGGCGAATGCGAACACCCCTGGATACGGTCGGGACGAATCGCCGTAGGGCATGAAAAGTACAAAAAAAAACTCCGAGCTACAACGACTTCAATTCAGAGAATCCACTTTACATTGAATCCGCCGTAAATGTTTCTTGGCAAACCTGGTTCAAGATAGGAGCCGGCAACAGGATTGATAAAAGCAGAGGAGGCATACTTGAGATCCAGGAGATTTTGAACGCCGGCCATCAGCGTCCCCGTTAACGGGCCCAGAAGAAAGGAATACGCGACGTTTGAATTCAAAGTTGTCGCAGAAGGAATTGTCAGGGTGTTTGCATCATCGGCGAAATATTCTCCCCAATGGTCTACGGCCAGTTCAATCGTCAGGCCCCCGGACGAAACGAACCGGGCGCGTGAATTGAAAAGCAGGCTTGAAATCCCCGGCACTTCATTGCCTTTATAGTCGATGAAATCGCTGAGATAGGAAACATATTCGGCATCAAGGTATGTTATCGATGTTGAGAAAGAGAACCCCGAGAAAAGGAACGCTTGTGCAGCGAACTCAGCCCCGTGGCGTCGGGATTGGCCTGCCGAGAAATAGTACGCCCCGCCGTTGTAGGGAACGATTTCATTTCGAATGTCGATTCGGTAAACGGCCAGAGAATAAGACCAGGATTCAATGAGAGACTCGTCGCCGAAGACTTCAACGCCCTTGAAGCCCGCCTCATACGTGGTGGATGTCATCGGGGCGATGAACGGGTTGAGCTTTAATCCCGCGAGGGAAGGGGGAGGGTCGACCTCGTTAAAGGCCGGAGCTTCAAGGCCGCCGCTGATGCTCGCATACAGCGAATGTTTTGCATCATACCGATAGAGCGCGCTGATTTTTGGGGTGATATGGTCGAGGGCCAACCCTTCGGGACGTTCAATCGGTTTACACCTGCTGCATATTCCTCCGCCGTGTATCGCTGGGCATCATAGCGAGCACCAAGAGTAAGGCTGAGCTCATTCATCACGCGCAATTCCGACTGAAAAAAAACGCCGAATGTTTCAGCCGCTTCGCGTTTGTTTGTCATGAGAGAATCTCCTCGTTCACCGTTGACGAGGTTGTAAAACAAGTTTGTCCCGTCCTGATAGGCTTCGTCAAATCGAAGGAGGAGTTTCTTGAGGAAGGAATTTTGGTCTCCCATCCAGGCGTAGACCGCGCCGCCTCCGAGATGGTATCGGTTGAAATCCCTGAACGTTCCCCGTTCCGAGCGGGTCTGTACTTTCGGCGTGATGTATGCCAGGACGTCGACGGAGTGGTTTCTGCCAATCGAAGTGAAGAGGTCAAACGCAAGGCGGCCAGTCCCGTTGTTTCGTCGCTCTTTTCTGGCAAGGTATGATTGATTCGCCGAGGAAGGAGTGCCTTCAAACTCTGAGCTGGTTAATGCACCGGGGATGAAGAAAACACTCGATGCCCCGCTTGCGAAGAGTCGCAGGTTTGTTTTCTCTCCGAGGCGCGAGTCAATAACAGAGTGCAACTGTGTTGACCGGCTCATGGAGTTCTGCCGCCAGCCGTCAAAAAAAGTGTTGGAGCCGGAAAGGAAAAAATGGGTTGCCCCGAGCTCCGTGCCAACAGAAACATTGTTTTTGCGAAACCCAAAATCCCCGAAGGTGTTACGCGTTTCAGCAAACGCCTCCCGCGTACCGGAACCCGTCCTGAGGTTGATGACTCCGCCCGAAGCGTTTCCGAAGAGCGTTGACGCATTGCTTCGCACCACCTCGATACGCTCGGTCGCATTCAGATCGATGAGGTCAAGCGGTGTTCGACCGTCCGGCTCAGTCTCCGGAATGCCGTCAAGAAGAATCTTAATGCCTCGGACAGTTCCCGCATTGGGCCTGTCCCCGTTTCCTCGTGCGCCAAAGCCGCGGATGGTGAGGCGAATATCCTGGCCACCGGATCTGCTCTGGGCAAAGACGCCCGGGATGAGAGAAAGCGCTTCGTCCAAACCGAGATTTCGTCCGCCGAGAATATCTTTGATATCAACAACGCCAACGGCAAGAGGAAGGTCAATAACTTCTCCGCTGCTGCGAGTGGCTGTAACGACAACTTCCTTGCCGACGTATGTTTTTACCGTATCCCCACGTTCGATCGGCTGCGAAAAAGTCATTGCCGGACAAAGAAAAACCACGATGAGAATTGAGCCGTGTTTCATTCTGAGAAATTAATCAAAGTTGGACGCGAGTTCAACCCGGTTCAGTATCTCTTATCGCACATTTTCATTACCTTGTGCAAATATTACACATTGTTCAAATGTCCGGTGAGCAGAAGAATCCCCGCATGGTGAAAAGTCTATGGTATCTTTAGAGCACGTTACACTCCACTACGGCGAACGAGCGCTGTTTGACGACGTCTCGTGTTTGATCGGACCTCACGACCGCATTGGGCTTGTCGGTTCCAACGGCAGCGGGAAAACAACCCTGCTCAAGATCATGGCGGGGCTTCAACAGCCGGACAGGGGAAGGGTTGAAAAAGCTAAAGTTATCACAGTAGGGTATCTGCCTCAGGACGGGATTTCAACGAAGGGCAGGACGCTCTATCATGAAGCCGAAACCGCGTTTGAACAAGCGTTGGAAGTCCAGCGAGACCTGGACGAGATTCACGAGTCTCTCATTACCCTCGACCCATCAGACCCCTCATACGGGGAAATCATCGAGATCATGGGGGAATTACAGCATAAGCTGGAGGACCTCGACGTCTATCGCATGAAAGCGAAGATTGAGCGCGTGCTCATGGGCCTTGGATTTCAGGTGAACGACTTTCAGCGACAAACGGAAGAATTCAGCGGCGGCTGGCAAATGCGCATCGCCATGGCAAAACTTCTGCTCAAGGAGCCATCTCTTCTTCTCCTGGACGAGCCCACGAATCACCTTGACCTCGATACTCTTCAATGGCTTGAAAACTACCTGCGAGAGTATAATGGCGCCATAATCCTTGTCTCTCACGACCGTGCGTTTCTCGATAACCTCTGCCGGCGGACATTTGCTCTTTCACGCGGCGAGTTGCAGGAGTTCTCCGGCAACTACTCGTTCTACGAAAAGGAAAAAGAGGTCAGGAAAACGCTTTTACTGAACGCGCAAAAGAACCAGCAAAAACAACTCAAGCAAACCCAGGAGTTCATCGACCGCTTTCGCTACAAAGCGTCGAAGGCCCGTCAGGTGCAAAGCAGGGTCAAACAACTTGACAAAATCGAGATCATCGAGGTTGACAACGAAGAGGAACAAATCCGTTTTCGATTTCCGCAGCCGGCGGCGAGTGGGCGTGTTGTTCTCGAGCTGAAGGACATATCGAAGAGCTACGGCGAAAACAAGGTTTTTACCGGTATGCAGTACAAAATCGAACGTGGAGATAGGGTCGCGGTTATCGGAGTCAACGGGGCGGGCAAATCGACGTTTTCGCGGATTGTCGCCGGAGCTGAACCATTCGACAAGGGGCAACGGATCGTCGGCCACAACGTAACAGCTTCGTACTTTGCCCAGGACCAGGCAGAAGAACTCGATGCATCGAGAGAAGTTACAGAGGTTCTTGACGAGGTGGCGACAGGGGACGTCCGTAAGAGATTGCGCGCAATCCTCGGATCATTTCTTTTTCACGGCGATGATGTCTTCAAGAAAATTTCCATGCTCTCCGGCGGGGAAAAAAGCCGCGTGGCGCTTGCCAGGATGCTTTTACAGCCGGCGAATTTTCTCATCATGGACGAACCGACAAACCATCTCGACATGCGTTCGAAAAAGGTTCTGCAATCCGCTCTGCAAACCTTCGAGGGAACGTACCTCATCGTTTCACACGACAGGGCTTTTCTGGAACCAATCGTGAACAAAGTGCTGGAATTCAGCCACGGTGAAATCAAAACGTACCTCGGTCCCCTGGAGGATTATCTCAGGAAGAAAAGCGAGGAAAACACGGGTGCACCTTCAGAAGCTCCTCGAAAAGGTCCAGGTCGCGAACCTGGCCAACGATTTTCGTCGAAAGAAGAACGGCAACGAGGTGCGAATAGCCGGAAGGAACTCAAGCGAGCAATTCAACCGCTCAAAAAACAAGTTGAGGCGCTGGAAGAAGAGATCCGGACACTGGAATCAGCGAAAGAAAACCTTGAGATGTCTCTGGCCGACCCGGAACTCTACAAGCGCGGCGAGGAAGCCAAGTCAGCCACGCAGAAATACAATGAAGTGCTCCGCACACTCGAGCTTAAATATGCCCAATGGACATCGAAGACCGATGAAGCAAGCAAGGTCGAGAAGCCCGACGAATCAAACTCATCACCAATCCAGCACTAAACTCTTCTTGGTTTTTTCATTTACCGCGTTATTAAGTCAGACTATTGCTTGAGTATGACTGCCGGGATATCCTGCTCCCTTATGAGCTTGTTAAAAGCGGGGACGTCCGAAGCCAACACAGCTTTCAGGCCAGCAAGGTGAAGATCAATTTTGGCGGATAGGTCGGCAAACACTTCTTGGTGCTGCTTTGTGGGCTTCGTATCGGCGCTTCCCACAGACCCTCCAAGTGCCGCAAGCTTATTATTCAGCTTAATCGGATAATTGAGCGCATCCTGATTGCTTTTGATTTTGACTTGAATCAGTTCTTCTTCAATCGCTGAAAGTTTTTCATTGAGTTTTTTCGCAGCATCGGCAACCGTGGTTTTTGATGAATGATTGGCGGATTTTTTTGTCAGATCCTCAGCCTGCTTTTTGACCTCGCGAATAGTGTTAATGGCTTCGTGGGTGGCGGAGAGTTTATCGCGAATCTTCATGGTAAGAGTGAACTGCTCTTCGAACTCCGCCTGAGTGGTTTCGAGCCGCGGGTCTTTCTTTAGTTCAAAGGATTGCCCGAGCGTGTCTTTTCCGGAGATCAGGCGAACAGTGTACATTCCGGGAGGCACAACTGGACCACGAACGTTTCCTGCCCAGAAAATCGCCCCTGGAACTGCAGTTGCGTCTGTCACCCGAAGGTCCCAGACAAAACGATTCATTCCGGAGTCAGTCGGCACACGCTGTGGTCCCGCTCCAGGTCCGAAGAAAGTCTCCGCGGGTGGCTGTGTGCCCTCTTGCCGCTCCTGTTTGCTGGAGAACGATTTCATGATTTTTCCACTGGCGTCGAGGAACTCCAGTTTCACCTCATCTTTCGGCCGGTCTTTGAAATAATAGAAAACGACGGCACCGTTCGCTGGATTTCTTCCAATCGGCCGCGCGCTGGCACCGCCTCCGCCTCCAAAACCTCCGCTGCGCATCCGGTAAACGTGGCGAGGCTGGTAGAAGAACATGTTGGATCTGGCGACGGCGTCACTCAATTGATACAAGGGCGTTAAATCATCAAGAATCCAGAACGAACGCCCGTGCGTCGCCACGACCAGATCTTTTTCGCGTGCCTGAACCATGAGGTCGTGAATGGGCACGACGGGCAGGTTCATTTGAAGGGGCTGCCAGTTTTCTCCGTCGTCAAAAGAAACCCACACACCGCGCTCCGTACCCGCGTAGAGCATCCCTTTCTTGTTCGGGTCCTCACGCACAGCGTGGACGAATTCATAGGCCGAGATTCCCCGAACAATTTTCCTCCATGTTTTTCCGAAGTCTGTCGTCCTATAGATGTATGGCTTAAAGTCGTCGAGCTGATACCGCTTTGCGGCCACGTACGCAGTTCCGGCATCGTGGGGCGAGACGTCGATCAGGCTTATGCGTGACCACTCGGGCAAATCTTTGGGCGTCACGTTTTTCCAGTTTGCGCCTGCGTCTGTGGAAACATGAATGAGGCCGTCATCGGAGCCGGCCCACAGCACGCCTTTTTGAACCGATGATTCTGCAAACGTGAAAATGGTGCAGTAGTATTCGACGCCGGTGTTGTCTTTGGTGATTGGTCCGCCCGAAGGTCCTTGCTTGGATTTGTCGTTGCGAGTAAGGTCTGGACTGATCATATCCCAACTCTTACCGTCGTTGGTAGTTTTGAAGACATGATTTCCGGTGGCATACAACACGTTGGGGTCGTGGGGCGATAGGACAATCGGAAACGTCCACTGGAATCTGTATTTCATTGACTCTGCCCCGCCGCCCATCGGATTTTCCGGCCACACGTTGATCTGTTCGGCCTGCCGCGTTCGATGGTCGTATCGCGTCAATAAGCCTCCGTAATTCCCCGCGTACACAATGTTTGGTTTCTGAGGATGAACGGCGATGTAGCCGCTTTCGCCGCCGCCAACCGACCACCAGTCCGGCCTGTCTATTCCACCGCCTGTCGTTCTGCTCGCAATAGCGACGGTGCTGTTGTCCTGCTGGTCTCCGTACACGTAGTAGGGGAATTGATTATCGACGAGAACGTGATAGAACTGCGCTGTGGCAATATCCTGGTCTGTCCATGTCCGGCCGCCGTTATAGGAAACGTTTGCGCTCCCGTCGTTTCCTTCGATCATGCGCTGCGGGTTGTTGGGGTCGATCCACAGGTCGTGGCTATCTCCGTGCGGCGTGAAAATCCGGGAGAGCGTTCTTCCGCCGTCGTTGGAGCGATAGAAGCCTGTATTTAAAACATAAACTGTTTCGGGATTCTTGGGGTCGGCGTACACGTGTGAGTAGTACCACGACCGCTGTCGAAGACGGCGGTCATCGTTCATCCGTCGCCAGGTTTTTCCTCCGTCGGTTGATCGGTGGAGTCCGCCGTCCGGTTCCGCTTCCACCATAGCCCATACCAGGTCAGCCTGTGCCCCCGATGCGGCAACACAAATCTTTCCGAGGACGGTCTTCGGCATGCCGGAGTTTTTGGAAAGGTCTGTCCATGTATCGCCGCCGTCGGTTGATTTCCACAATCCACTTCCGGGACCGCCGCTGGACATGCTCCAGGGGTTTCTGTACGCTTCCCACATCGATGCATAGATCACGCGAGGGTTCAACGGGTCGAGCACGACGTCGACAGATCCCGTCTTCTCGTTTACGTACAGGAGTCTCTGCCATGTTTTGCCTCCATCTTTTGACCGGTACACGCCGCGTTGGGGGTTTGTGCCGAACACATGTCCGAAGGCGGCTGCATACACGAGCTCGGCATCTTTTGGATGCACGGCGATTTCGCTGATGGTTTGCGCTTCGCCGAGACTGATGAATTTCCAGGTTTTACCGGCGTCCAGAGACTTATACATCCCTTCGCCGGGCATCGTGTTGCCTCGAATGCAGGCTTCACCCGTGCCGGCATAAATGACGTTCGGGTCGGATTCAGCGACGGCAAGGGCGCCCACGATACCGACTTTCAGAAAGCCGTCGGACACGTTCGCCCACGTATTCCCGCCGTCTAGGGTTTTCCAGATTCCTCCTCCTGTTGCCCCGAAGTAGTACGTGTGGGGCTGATCCTTATGTCCGGCGACGGCTATGGAACGTCCACCCCGGAATGGCCCGATTTCGCGCCACTGCATTGCCCCGTAAAACGATGTATCGTATTTCATCGTCGCTCGTTGCGCGAGCGCTTCGGTGAGTCCTGCGAATAAAAAGCAAAAAGCAAAAACCATAATCCACTTGGTGGGTAAAAAAGAAACGCGCATGGCATTTCCTCCTTCTTAATGTGGTGGATGGATGGGCAAAGAATATAACGCTTGATTAAAGGTCTGTCAACAGAGCGAATGGATGGTGAAAAAACGAAGGAAATGTTGGTTTGTTTCGGAGAGTATCCTCATCTCCACGGGCTCATTCTTGATGGGTTCAGCTCATCGGCATATCGCTCAATGTAAAACCGTTCGGTCTGATATTTCTCCCTCCACGCCGGGTTCAGCTTATCAAGGATGAGCCCCTCTCCCAACCCAAGAGCATAGAAGCACTCGCGCTGATGGTTTCTCAAACTCCATCCTGCAGTTCGGTCTTTCTGTTTCCTCAGGAATTGTTCACGATAGTTGCGGAAAGGGATGAAGTCGGGAAGGAGAGAGACTTCTGGTGAAGGCGTGTATGTTTCGAGGGCTTCGAGAACCTTGAATTCAGTGTAACGCGCGATTCCCTCTTGCCAGATTTGAAAGGAGAAATACCTGTAATCCGGCGGCTTTAAGATTTCGCGAAATCTGTTTCGTTCAGCGGCGTAGGTTTGCACAGAGGATGCAAAGGAGTCTGTGCCGATTGCCGAAAGAGCGTCGGCAAGTGCCCCTGTATATCGGGAATACTGCGCGTTGACAATGCTGTCCTTATAGGGGAACGGGTAGTTCAACATCCACATGCCGCTTTGGTCTCCCCCTGAAAGCTCTAACTTCGCGACATCGGCATAATAATTGGGACTCGAATATGTGTATTGATGAAAATGTTCGTGGAGGAGAGTGATGATCCAATCGGTCGAGTGTTTTCCCGTGTTTTCCGGTGTTCCAACAACAATGGTATTGAGTTCTCCGACTGCAGGAAACGTTGCGAGGAAATGCTTGTTGAAAACAGTCTTCCGGTAATATACTTTTGAAGCAAGAATCGAATCGTTCCCCAAGAAGCTGAAGTCACTGGAAGGCGCCGGATGATTGATGAGGAATTCTACGCTATCCGTCACCAGAAGAAGAGCAAAAGGAGCTTTTTCGATCCCTCCCCAGATCTTCTCGCCAGAGAACTGAGCAATCTTCATTGCTTCCCTTATGCGCACTCGGTCTTGAAATCGCATCAGCGACAAGCATTGAGAATAAGACTGTTCAAGCAAACAAACAATCATTGCAAAGACGGCAAACCTCGTTAATCTGTTATTCATTTCCGTAAAGGCCCACCGTCAAAATAACCTGTCGCCACGAAACACAATCAGATATCCATGAATGACCATTGGAGCTGAGCCGAGGAGCGTCGAAGCGCAAGCCATAATTAGTGGGATTCTTAGATGTCGAACGGCCAACCAAAAGAACCATCCAAAGTACGGCAAATAAAGAATCATTGCCGTGACGAGTCCCGGAGAGTATCTGGCGTGAGCGAGCGTACCGACAAGATGGAAAACGGCATTTGCCAGCATCAGGAAGCCCAGCCAGGCTAGCATCAAGACGGCGATTGTTCGTTCATATATGGTTGTCAGCATCCCTGAGATCATGATGGTGATGATGAACGCGGTTACGTTCACAGAAAGAAAGAGCGACTGCGTGATCCCGCGTGCGACAAGGCTGTTAAACCATTCGACGAAACCGGGCGCTTCTTCGGCAACGTGAAACAAAAAGATGATTGGAGCAAAATATGCTGTCCAACGAATTCGCCGTTGAACTGCCAAAATCCTGCCTTCTGTGTCATCGGACGGAGACATCGACGGACGATAGAGAGCTCACTCTGGACTTCGTTTGACTGAGCTTAAGAGAAGGTTGTCATTTTCTTGTAAATCTGACTTTTGTGTATTGCACAAAATCCTTGCCCGGCTCAGCTAACTCAAAGGTTTCAACAAACTCATCGTCGCTCACTAGTTGATACGATTCTTTGGCTTTCCATCCAGCCGGAATGTTTTCGATACGTTCGGTCAAAAACACCAGGGCCTTTTTGTCGGGCGAAATTTCATCTAGCGCATAGGTATTGACAAAGCCCTCAATGTGAAATTGTCTCAAAAGGAATTTCTTTTTTCCCCGGTCATAGCTGATATAGCCGATGTCTTTGTGAACCTCACCCGTAGGCTTCTTCTCTGTCGGCAGATACGTTGCTTTGTTTTTTATCTCAATGAATTTGTTTCCGAGTATAAACTTGTAGGTTCGTTCATAGACGCCTTTTCCCGGCTGACCCTCACCCGCTCCATTCCACTCGCCGATGAAGAAGTTGAGGGGATCCCAGAAGGTATCTTGTTTTGCCGTTTGTGCTGAAAGAAATGAAGGCAACAGGAGTAGCAAAAGGAAATGTTTCATTCGAAATTCCTACGATCTGTCATTTTGTTCACTTATTGGCCATTTGTTATGCACAATGCAGTCCGGAAGAGCATGGAACAGGTGGAAGAATTGAACGTCTATTTCATCGCCATGATCGCGGCGTAGATTTCAATCCCGTCCCACAAATTCTGAATCCGTACGTTCTCGTTTTCGCTATGCTGGTTGTTGTCGTAGTTGACGATGGGTACGCCGATTTGAGGTGCGTCGTTGAATTCCGCGAACAACGAGAGAGGACCGCTACCGCCGAGCGTGGGCATGCGAACGATTTTTTCCGATGAAACAGATTGAACTGCGCCAACGATTTTCTGAGCAATCGGCAGGTTCATCGGAGTCCGGTATGCCTTGTAGCCGTCACTCGTTGTCATCTTCGCTATCAGCGGATACTTCACTCGCGTTTCCCGGTCGGGATCGGTCGAAACGATGATGTATCCTTGCTTACGGATGTGTTCTTTCAGGCGTTCAACCTGGCGTTGAGGGTCGTTGCCTTTGACAAGTCGCATATCGATGCGCGCTGTTGCCGTCGCAGGAACAAGCGTCCTGGATTGAGATCCAACGTAGCCGCTGGAAAGTCCCGACACGTTCAGTGAGGGAAGGTTGATGAGCTCGTTGAGGGATTTTCCGCCACCTTCGGATTGGGCAAACCCAAGTTCTTTCATCAGAGTCCTGTCGTAATCCGGGCTTTCGGCCAGCGCTTCGTTCTCTGTTTGTCTCAGAGGCTCGACATCATCGTAGAATCCTGGTATGAGAACTTTTCCGGTTTCATCTTTCATCGAGGCGATGAGTTTGGAGAGCCACATGGCCGGATTGGGCGCCCAGTTACCGTAATGTCCGCTGTGGAGAGCACGGTTGGAGCCGTAAACGGTAATTTCGGCGGATACAATTCCGCGGCAGCCAAAGAACACAAGTTTCTGCCCATTTTGGTGGACCGGCCCGTCGGCTGTAATCCAGATGTCGGCTTTCAGGAGGTCCTTGTAACGGCGCAGAATATCTGCGAGATGGGGCGAGCCTGCTTCTTCCTCGCCTTCGAAAAAGAATTTCAGATTTGCCGTGAGCGGAACTTTGTTTGCCCGATGAGCATCGAGCGCCGTGCAGAGGACGACAATCGGCGACTTGTCGTCCGACGACGACCTTGCATACACTCGCCACTCGCCGCTGATTTTTTCACTCGAGCCGGGAAAAGGAATGATTGTGCCGCCGGCCTCAATGGCATTTGTTCTTAAAACAGGTTCCCACGGTTTTGTGTCCGTCCATTTGCTTGAATCCGTCGGCTGTCCGTCGTAGTGGCAGTAGAACATGATCGTTTCTTTTGCGCCCGGTGATTTCAATTCTCCGAACACGACAGGAGGCACTTCCGGACGCACGTGTTCAAGTAACCGCGTCTCGACCCCGCGCTGACGGAGCATCTCCATGATCTTGTCTGCGTTGCGCTGGATATTCGCCCGGTCCGCTGCGACGTTGGGGATCGTTAGCAAGCTCACAAGTTCTTGCAGAATTTTGTGCTCGTTCGCTTGACGATACGCTCGAATGGATTGGGCCGCCACATTCAGCGGCAGGCTTAACACTAGTATTGTCAAAAGACGGGTAGGAAGTACAGCAGGACTACTCTTCATGTTAACGCTCGCTTTTTTTAGCAGGTTTAAGCAACAAGTCGTGAAAGTCAAAGCTGAAATCAGTGGCAGGAGATACAGCTTTCATTTTCACCTGGTCGATGCTGCCATCCGGGTTGAGCGAGAATGTAACAAAGGCATCTGCACGCAGCTCTCGGTCTTTCCAGCGGGCCACAAACGTGTCGTACTGCCAGTGGTCCAAATCTCCGACGAGCGAAGGCGTGTGGGCGAAGCGGATGGCGAGTTTGCCGTTGTTGTGCGTGATCGTGACGTTGCCGTACCATTGGTCGACATACGTCCCCGCGTAAGAAGGAAGAGGGAGAAGCGGACGAGAGTTCATGTCGCGAACTGATGCAGTTTGGTTTTCCATGGCGGCCGTCATGGAATCCGACCTCGCAACAACCTTTTTGAAAGCTGAAAGCCAGTTCGTTTTTGACGTTCCGATGTAATGGTCGAGCACAAAATACACAATGGACTCGAACGCGGCGCCGGATTCCTGATTGGTTAGCACAGTCACGCCGAGTCTGAGCTCGGGAATCATTGCTAACTTCGAAACGTACCCCGGCAGGCCACCCGTATGAGACACAACCTTGTATCCGCGGTAATCGCGAACGCCAAACCCCAAAGCGTAGCCATTGAAGTTTGGTCTTAACGTCGCCAGCTCAGGAGGCGGAGAGCCGATGGGAATGGGAGTGACGATAGACCAGAGCTCACGAGTTGTTCGAGGCGAGAAGAGGCGGGTACCATCAGCGACGCGGCCGGAATCGAGCTGGCATATCATCCATTCTGCCATGTCGCGCGCGTTGGAGTTGATGCCGCCGGCCGGGTTGGTATTGTCGCTTGAGAACGACGCAACAGGCCGGACCTTGCCCTCGATGCGGGCGTGAGTTGCGGCGACATTGCCGCCGTTGGCAGCATCCGAGTGGCGCACATTGCTTTCGTTCATGCCGACCTTTGCGAGTATGCGGAATGCAACAAAGTCTTCCCACGTTTTCCCAGTGACCTGCTCAATCACTTCGCCCGCAATAAGGTACAACACATTGTCGTACGCGTAAGCGCTGCGAAAACTTCTGTTCAAAGGGAGAAACCGGAGTCTTTTCGCTATTTCTTTACGGTCATAAGTTGAAGCGGGCCACCAGAGCAAATCTCCCGCACCCAGAGGCAATCCGCTGCGATGCACAAGGAGATCGCGAACAGAAAGCTCCCGCGTCACATAAGGGTCTGAAAGCTGAAACCAGGGAAGGTAGCGCACCACCGGCGCATCCCACTCGAGCTTTCCTTCTTCGACAAGCAGTCCGAGGGCCGTCGCGGTGAAGGCTTTTGTGTTGGAGGCGATGCCGAACAGCGTGCGGTCGTCAACTCGAGCCAGTTCACCCAGTTTCCTCACACCATATCCTTTTGCCGCAACAACTTTACCGGCTTTTACGATGGCAACGGATATGCCGGGGACTTCAAATTCTTTTCGAACCGATTCGACATAGTTGTCAAGATCTTTAGGAGCTGTCTGAGCAAACACATGGGTTGAAACGAAGAATGATGCGGCAATGAAGAAGAGTCTCTGCGTTTTCATGATTGGTCCTCGTTTGAAAGAAAGTTATGCCACGATGGCGGGATGTCGAATGGAGCAGGTTCTTAAGAAAACCGTTGTTATACTCTCCAAAGGTACGACAGCTTAAAGAAGAAACCGCGTCTCGTTTCAAGATACTGGTTGTCGGCAACATAGGAGTTGTTTTCCCATTTCAGTTTCTCGTAAAGCGAGCCATAGCCAAGATAGGCGACCGTACCGGGGATGTACGTGAAAGAAGCCAGGAAATCGGTCAACAGCTGCTTGCGGAAGTTGTTCGCTTCTGAAATCCCCCTGAAGAACACATACTGATTGAGCTGGTACGTAAGTTTAATCCGGCTGATGGGATACTCGTAGATTTTCAGATTGTCGCTGGTTCGGAAGAAGCTGGAATACATAAAATTGACGTTCATTTCAACCTGGTTCCAGGGCTGATAGGTTAACGCTGCAGTTGCCCGATTGCTCGTTCCCTGGTAAGGAGTAGCGGAGAAGAAGATGGCCTCGGTCGTTCTGTAGGAAGCCGTAAAGTTTATTTGTCCGTTAAACTGCCCGCCACCTGAGACAGTGAAGCCGCCGGTTTTGAATCTCTGACCGAGAAAGACCTCAGTTGAATAGGAATAACGCAATGCGAGGTTCACCCCGCTCGGGAAAATACCCACGACGGAGAATTGATTCAAGGTTTCCCAGAGTCCACTAAAATCATCGCGCGTTTGGCTGGAAGAAAGTTGAAGGTCAAACCTTCTCAAGAACGCCATTTCGGGGTAAAACTTGGGTGATAGGTAGGCACCGAAAGACATCCCGCCAGTTCGCGCAACGTATCCAGCCTCTGACGCAAAATCTTGAGAAATCTTGCTTACCTCAAAACGATAGTCGAGGTCGCGTGTTCCATACCCATACGCCCCGGAAAATGTGTAGCCGGTCAGTTGCGACGCTGTATCGGCGAGCTTTGTTTGGGAGCTGAGGATGTTGAATCCTAAAGTACTTGACGAACTGACGCGCAGTGAACCGTCCGCACCCGCCAGACGGTTGTAACTCTCAGAGAGTTCTCTTCCCGCATACAATCCGCCGATGTAGCTGTCCTCGCTCAGGGAATGTTTGTAGCGTAGAATGGGAAAGTGAGCCTGCATTCCCTTGCGCGCCGGATCTTCAACTGGAATATCGTCAATGGCATAAATGGATGCGAGCGTGCTTTGTGAACCGATTTTACCGGAGAGTTTCAGCCCCACGACAGGGTCGACAACGGACCGCGTATACACAGGGTACGGCACCCAATCACTGGCGGCGGAGACGTTGAAAATCTCGCTACCCTCCAGAAAAAACGGCCGCTTCTCGGCGAAGAACAACGGAGAACGCAGATTGATATCGATTTGACCTGCGTCGGCCTCAACCTGATTGAAATCGGGATTGTAGGTGCCGTCGAGGATCAGGTTGGATGTAATTCCGTATTTTGTCGTCACACTCAATTCAGATAAACGTTTCTCGAGAGCAAGGTCGCCGGAAGTTGATCGATGTTGTTCGCTATACGTGACCGCGGGAAGAAGCTCGAACAAGGTGTAGTGATCCAGGTCAGGATACACCATCGGCAGCATTTGTGTGAGAAAAGCATATCCTCTTTTCGGGTCGAGAGAAGGGAAGGACCCGTGTTCTTGCCTGCGACTTACCTTGCGCTCAAAAAAGACCGACATTTCCACAGGGTTATCGTCTGCGTAGCGAATGCTTTTCAACGGAATTCCCATTTCAATCGTGTACCCCTGTTCGTCCATTTGCCCCGCGCTGTACCAAACGAAATCCACGCTGAAATCTTCATTGCCCGCTGCATAACGGCTGTCGCTTTGTATGCCAAGAGGGTTGACGTAAAATGCATATAACGATTGCTGGTCGTTAAAGGAATCCAGGTTGATGCAAATCCAGTCGTGCGGTCGGATATTATCCCGCGCGGTAATCTCCGCTTTAATCGTTGCAGGGTCAGGATCAAAGCAGCGAAATGCGAAATAAATGTTCTTGCTGTCGTAAGCCATGTATGCCAGGGTGGATTCGGGCATGAC
>JACQPT010000155.1 GCA_016207415.1 Ignavibacteriales bacterium | reverse complement strand
GTGCTATACTATGCGCAATCATTTGCAAGAATCGACACAAGGACTGCGCACGCGAATAGAAAGTCTCCTGGCCAGCTACGCGTTTAACCGGCCAAAGGACATGATACGCGAGGTTGCCCAAACTGCCGACGAGCTCGAACGAAATCTGAACCTGAAGTTCCGCCATCTGTATCAGCTTGCCTACCAACACCATCGGACGTTTCACTCGCGGCTTGAAAACCTCGACCCTGCAGGCGTCCTGAAGCGCGGTTATGCCATGGTAAGGAAAGACGGCCAGCTTGTCACGAGTTCCAAGAATCTCAGCGAAGGAGACCTCGCAACCGTCCGATTCTTCGACGGCGACGTCAGAACAAGGGTCGAAGAATGACGGGCAAGAAGAGCGCGAAAGGTTCATTCGAGGAATCCCTGAAGCGTCTGGAAAAAATCGTGGAATCCCTTGAGCAAGGAAAAGTGACACTGGACGAAGCAGTGGATCTCTATGAAGAAGGCATACGATTGTCCAAGCTTTGCAGCGAAAAGCTGAAATCTGCCGAGTTGCGAATTAAGAAACTGACAAAAGACATGAACGGACAGTTTCAGCTTCTTGATGTGGAATGACATGAGCGAATCTCATTTCCAATTTTTCGACAAAATCAATTTTCCCGAGGACCTGAGAAAAGTCGATGTGAAAGACCTGAGGACCGTCTGCGCGGAATTGCGGGAATTTCTCGTCGACTCGGTCTCCAGGACGGGAGGGCACCTCGGAGCCGGCCTCGGCGCCATTGAGTTGGCAGTCGCCCTTCATTATGTCTTTAACACGCCGGAGGATAAACTGGTCTGGGATACAGGACATCAGGCTTATCCCCACAAACTTCTCACCGGCCGCAAAGACCGGTTTCACACGATGCGCCAATTGAACGGCATCAGCGGCTTTTTGCGAAGAATGGAAAGCGAATACGATGTCTTCGGCGCAGGGCACGCAAGCACGGCGATTTCTGCTGCGCTCGGTATTGCAACTGCAAGGGATTTTGCCGGGAAGAAATTCAAGGTGGTCGCTGTTGTCGGCGACGGCTCTCTCACCGGAGGAATGGCATACGAAGGCATGAACAACACGGGACTTTTGAAAAAAAACATGATCGTTGTCCTGAATGACAATCAGATGGTCTCGCTCTCCGCTGTGAATCCAACGCTGTGGTCGTTTCACAATTATTTCAACGAGATTCTGACGCATCCGACGTACAACAAGTTTAAAGCAAATGTGTGGGAGCTTACGGGAAAACTGGACAGTTTTGGCGACCGTCTCCGCACCGTTGCTCACAACGTGGAAAAAGGTTTGAAAGCTGTGATAACGCCCGGGATGTTGTTTGAAGCACTCGGTTTCAGGTATTTTGGTCCATTCAACGGCCACAATGTTGTGAAACTTGTAGAGGTGTTCCGCCATGTCAAAGACCTGACGGGGCCGATTCTCATCCACACGATTTCAGAAAAAGGCAAAGGCTATGCGCCGGCCGAGCAAGAGGCAACTCGACTGCATGGAGTTACGCCGTTTGACAAGATAACAGGCATTGCTCCGAAGAACCCGAACGCCCCGCCGGCTTACACGACGATTCTCGGTAAGGCGCTCGTAGAAATCTGTAAACAAAATCCAAAAGTCGTAGGAATCACGGCGGCCATGCCGGATGGGACCGGCCTTGTCCAGCTGCAAAAAGAAATGCCAGAGCGATTTTTTGATGTCGGAATCGCGGAGCAGCACGCTGTGACCTTTGCTGCAGGAATGGCAACCGAAGGGTACATACCGGTCGCCGCGATATATTCCACTTTTTTACAGAGGGCATTCGACCAGATTATTCATGACGTCTGCATCCAGAATCTCAACGTGGTCTTTGTCATGGACCGGGGTGGTCTCGTCGGCGCAGATGGCCCGACGCACCACGGCGCGTTTGATTTGTCGTACCTTCGGTGTATTCCGAACATGGTGGTCATGGCACCGAAAGACGAGCAGGAACTTCGGGATATGCTTTTTACAGCGATTGAATATAGAAAAGGGCCGATAGCAATGCGGTACCCCCGCGGAAATGTCCTTGGAGTTCCCGTCCGGAAGGAGTTCCAGACGATTCCCATTGGCACGTCGGAAAGTCTTCGCTCCGGCTCGGACGTTGCAATTCTGGCGATAGGCAACATGGTTCCGCACGCGTTGAAGGCGGCCGATCTCCTTTCGAAAGACGGGATCTCCGCAGAGGTTGTCAATATGCGTTTTGTCAAACCTCTCGATGACGCTGTGGTGAAATCGTTATCCTCCCGCATTGACAATTTTGTTACCGTCGAGGATAATACCGTCTATGGCGGTTTCGGTGCCGCGATATTGGAATCGCTCCAGCGGCAACACATTGTCAACGTTGCCGTGAAGCTTCACGGCATTCCCGACAGATTTATCGACCACGGCACACCCGATGAATTACACAAATCGTTGAAACTGGATCCTCAGGGTATCGCAGACGTCACAAAGGAATTCCTTGCGTCCAGAGAAGGGAAATCTGCTTTCGAGCTCGTAGCCTCCTAGCCGCTTCGCTCCCGCCATGGAAAAGACACGTATCGGTATTGTTGGCCTGGGCAATATTGCCCAGACGATCCATCTCCCCATTCTCACCAAGCTTTCCGACGCAGAAGTGGTTGCTGTGTGCGACCTTGATGACAACAAAGCCCGCTTTGTTGCCGAGAAGTTCGAAATCCCGCGCTACTATTCCGACGTGGAAACAATGCTGAAATCGGATGAAGGGATACAGGGCGTGGATATTTGCACACCTACGGCAGTTCACCGGGACGTAGCTTTGGCCGCTATCGAATCGAAAAAAGATGTTCTCGTCGAAAAACCGCTCGCTCGGACCCAGAGAGAGGCCGTCGACATCGTCGCCGCGGCAAAGAAGAACCATCGGAAAGTCATGGTGGGCATGAACAACCGTTTTCGGCCGGATGCGATGATCCTGAAAAGCTTTATCGAAGACCATGCCCTCGGTAAAATCTTTTATGCAAAAGCAGGATGGTTCAAAAAGCTCAATGCGGAAAGCGTTTGGTTTACAAGAAAAGAGCAATCGGGCGGGGGAGTCGTCCTGGATCTTGGCATCGTGATGTTTGACCTTGCGTTCTGGATGATGGGTTTTCCAGAGGTGAAAGAAGTCACTTCCACCCACTACAAGCACTTTACAAAAGACGTCGAAGACTCTTCCATCATGTTCATGAAAATGAAAAACGGCTCCACGCTCTCGATAGAAGCGAGCTGGTCATTCGAATCCAATGCAGATTTCTTCTACTGTGATTGTTTTGGCACAGAGGGCAGCGGGTCTCTCAACCCCTTCCGGATACTCAAACGCATGCACGGAAGCCTTGTCAACCTCGCCCCCGCGTCGCAGGAAACGCCTCAATCGTTGTACCGTAAATCGTATGAAAATGAGCTCAAACACTGGGCCGGTGCCGTGCGTGGATTGCATCCCGTCGTTTCAACAGGTGAAGAGGCCGTCCACCGCATGAAAGTAGTTGATGCCGTCTATAAATCTGCAAAAAGGGGAAAAGCGGTCACGATACAATAAGCCCGCTCGAGGCGCCAGGTTGTGAAAAAAAAGAAATCAGCTCGACCCTCTCGAGATCCTGCAAGTCCCGTCATCGCTCTGATCACCGACTTTGGCCTTCAGGACCATTACGTGGGAGCCATGAAAGCAGTCATCCTTTCGATTCACCCCAAAGCACGAATTGTCGACCTCACCCATCATGTGGAATCTCATCAGATACAACAGGCTGGATATTTGCTCTGGTCGTCGTACAAATTCTTCCCGCGGGGAACTCTTTTTGTGATTGTTGTGGACCCCGGAGTTGGCAGCCGGCGAAGGATCCTGGCGATGCGGTCGTCGCAGTACACATTCCTTGCTCCCGATAACGGTGTGATGGATTTCATCCTCCAAGAAGTTCCGATGCGCGAAATCCTTGAAATTGACCCTCTCAAGGCAAAAAAATTTCTTCCGTCGCACATCTCGTCCACATTTCATGGCAGGGACATTTTTGCACCGATAGCAGCATATCTCTCCACGGGACGGAAACTCCGGACATTTGGGAAGAGAGCGAGGGTCGGCGACGTGCAGACACTTTTTGTGAATGGCAAAAGCACGCCCGTCAGGCCGTGCATACTTCATATCGATCATTTCGGCAACATTGTGACGAACATCCTGGCGGAAGGTACGAACACGGAGAAAATTCAAACGGTGGCTGTGGGGAAAGCCCTCGTGTCTCGTTGGATTCAACATTACGACGAAGCACCCGACAAGTCGCCCTGCATGATCATCGGGAGCAGCGGACTCGTCGAAATAGTCGTGAAGAAAGATCATGCGGCCAGGCTTTTGAATGCTTCCGTTAATAGTCCTGTTATGGTTTATTGGTCGTGAGCACGCCGGAAGATTACATGCGTCGGTGTCTTGAGCTGGCGCAAAAGGGATACGGCTTTGTCAATCCTAATCCGATGGTCGGTTGTGTTGTTGTCAAGAACGGAAAAACAATCGCCGAGGGATTCCACAAAAGATTCGGCGATGCTCACGCCGAGGTCAATGCACTCAGGTTGGCTGGTGCGAAAGCAAAAGGTGCGACGTTGTATGTCAACCTGGAGCCCTGCGTCCATTTTGGAAAAACTCCTCCATGCGCACATGCCATCATAAAAGCTCGAATCAGGAAAGTCATCGCCGCTGCGCCAGATCCTAACGCGCTTATGCGGGGAAAGGGTTTTGAAAAACTGAGAAGGGCGGGGGTCAGTGTTCGAGTAGGGCTCCTTCGACGAGAGGCGAAGAAACTCAACGAGAAATTCTTTACGTTTATGGAATCCGGGAGGCCATTCGTCGGTCTCAAAGTCGGTCAAACACTCGATGGCAGGATTGCAGACTATCGCGGAGCCTCGAAATGGATCACATCCGCAACCGCGCGAAGAGAGGCACATCGAATAAGAGCGGGATACGATGCAGTCCTGGTCGGTGCGGGGACGGTTGAAAGGGATAACCCACAGCTCACTGTTCGCCTAACGAGAGGAAACACGCCGCTAAGGGTTGTCCTCGATGGTAAACTCAATCTTCGGCCAAACAGGAGGGTTTTTGACGCAAGGCAAGTTTCGACTATTCTCTTTACGTCGTTGAGAGCGTTTCGAAAGAATGGAAGAACTGCCCGGAGACTCGAATCACAAAGTGTCCGTGTCATTCCTCTTGAGGGTGGAACGGAGCTCGATGTTCGGGCTGTGCTTCGGCAACTTGCCGTCTTTGGCGTTTCCTCTGTGCTGGTTGAAGGTGGAAGCAAGACGATCGCTGCTTTTTTCAATGCCGGCGTCATGGACAAGGTCCATTGTTTTGTGGCACCGAAGGTACTCGGCGGTGGCACTGACGCATTCTCACTGCAATTGCCGCTTGGCCTCAAGCATTCCATCGGCCTCGGCGGCACAAGTGTTCAGAACGTTGGCGGCGATTTTCTTATTGAGGGTTATCCGCAGCTCACATGAAATCATTGCATCTCACACTCGGCTTAGCGCTCATGATTCCAGTTTCTCAAGCACCGAACATCGACCAATTGAAAAGAGATATTGAAAAGGAATTCGCATCTGTTCAGGGTACCTTTGCCCTTGCTTTGACGGATCTCGCCGGAGGGGCCACGCTGCTTATCAACGAAAGAGAAAGTTTTCACGCAGCGAGCACAATGAAAACGCCGGTGATGATCGAAGTATTTAAGCAGGCAAAAGCCGGTCGCTTTTCTCTTCAGGACAGCCTTGTGGTGAAGAATGAGTTTCGGAGTATTGTCGATAGCTCCGCCTATTCTCTGGACCTCGGCGAGGACAATGACGATTCCATGTACAAAAAAATCGGCACTGGAGTTTCCATTCGGGAATTAGTCAACCACATGATCACCGTGAGCAGTAATCTTGCCACGAACATACTCATTGACCTTGTCGGACCCAAGAATGTCACGGCCAGCATGCGGGCCTTGGGTGCTCACGAAATCCAGGTGCTGCGAGGCGTGGAAGATATCAAGGCATTCGATCTTGGGATGAACAACACGACAAATGCCCACGACCTTATGCTGATTTTCGAGGCCATCGGAAGACGGCGAGTCGTGGACGACAAGAATTGCGAAGAGATGGTCCGAATTCTTCTGGGTCAAAAGTTTCGCGAGAAGATCCCGGCCTTGTTGCCAGAGGGAACAAAGGTTGCTCATAAGACAGGCAACATTACCGGTGTTGAGCATGATTCTGGGATTGTCTTCTTACCCGATGGACGGCAGCTGGTTATTGTGCTCCTTTCGAAAAACGTCAAGGACGCACCTGCAGCGAAGAAAGCGATGTCAAGAGTTTCAAAAAAGATCTACGACTATTTTCTCACGGTGAAATAATTCAATGTTCTCCGGAATCGTCGAGGAAACCGGAACGGTCAAAAACGCCCGGCGCGTGAGGAACAGCGTCCACTTCTCTATTGCGGCAAAGAAGACGCTCCATGGTCTTCATGCGGACGGAAGCATTTCAGTGGACGGGGTGTGTCTGACCGTTCTTGGCAGGTCAAAGAGTGATTTTCGTGTTCAAGCAGTTGAGGAAACGCTCAAAAAAACCAATCTTGGAATGTTGAAATCTGGAAGCAAAGTTAACCTGGAGCGGCCTCTTCAAATGTCAGACCGAATCGACGGACACTTTGTTTTAGGCCATGTCGACACCGTTGGAACGGTACGGCGTGAGGAAACAAAAAAAAGCAGTAAGGTGTTGTGGATTAGGTATCCGAAGAGGTTTCGGCAATACCTCATACCGGTGGGTTCTATAGCCGTCAACGGTGTCAGTCTGACGGTCTCCGGCGTCAATGCGGGAGAGTTTGCCGTCTCGCTCATCCCGCACACGATGCAAGTCACGACGCTTGGCATCCTGAAGAAGGGTTCAATCGTGAACCTCGAGTTCGACATGCTGGGGAAGTACATCGTTCATTCGTACAAAACGATCAGACGGTAATCTGTGGGCCGGCGCATCCTTTACAAAATTGAAGACAACTCGCAGAATTCCTTCACGGAGGATCAATGGACTGAAGTCGGCCGGATGCAGCATTGGTACAATTCCGAATTCAAATGGTCGTTGGGGAAAATCGCGTTTAAGCGGTATGTCATTTTTCCGAACGCCGAAGAGTTTGCCAACCTCGACCAGTCCGTCTGGCAGATTATTGCTCAACGGCACCATTCGCTGCACGAACAGGGAATGACCGACCATGAAATCGTGGAGCAGTTGGAGCGTGACCGGCTGGTGTTTGTGAAATGGGGAGGCTATTTTGACAACTGCCTTGCCAGCGGCTTCACACGCGTTGCGGATAATGAGTGGAATGCGTTCCTCGTTTGCGATTTTCTCCTCAAAGTGTCCACGTTGTGTCCGGACATGACCATCCACGTTGTGGACGAAGGACAGTTCGTCAAAACGGGAGAAGTATGGGTGCGCCGCGGCGAGGTCTATCTCCGCACGAGCAGACTGCCGAAGTCGCTGTTTCTCGATGAAATGATCCAGGATAAACACATTTTTTCCATCGTCAACCCCGACAAATACAACAATCATCCGGCGTTCAAGAACGTGATTCCAGAATTCAACAGACTCCATGCTGCGGACAAGCTCAACGTGGTTCGCAGGTGGAATTGGCTGGGCTATGGCGATGGATACGATGCCTCAGGGGATGATGCCACCGGCTTTAACTTGAATCTGAAGGTCCGACGATTTCATATCGTCGACTAGCAGTCTTGCTTTTCGGGGGAAACTTGGCTATCTTTATTTATAACCCCATAGTCTTATGGGGTTTTTTATCTTCGCGAGGACATTCCTATGACGTACACTTTTTTCATTACGCTTGAAGTCGTCATCAGCATTCTCCTGATTCTCGTCGTTCTCATGCAAGCGAGTAAGGGAGGGGGCTTAGCCGGCTCCTTTGGTGGAGCGAATATCGGAACTGTGTTTGGCGTGCGACGAACGTCGGACTTTCTCAGCAAAACAACGACCGTTCTCGCCACGTTGTTCATTTTGTTGGCTTTGTTTATTAACCTGACGGTACTTCCCAGGGGTGAGGACAAAGAAAGTGTCATCCAGCAGCAGACAGTTCCGCCGCCCGCGACACAGTTACCAACGCAGCCCGCCCCCACTCAGAATCAGCCAAAGTAACTGTTGCCGTTGCGTCCTTGGCTCAGAGCATCACTCCGCAAGCAAGGTCTGAAAATCTGAATTCTTAGCTTTTTTCCAGCACCCATGGCTCAATTGGTAGAGCAACTGACTCTTAATCAGTGGGTTCCAGGTTCGAGTCCTGGTGGGTGCACGATAACAT
>JACQPT010000147.1 GCA_016207415.1 Ignavibacteriales bacterium | reverse complement strand
TCTCGAATCTGTGCTTCAACCATGTTTTGACTTGCTTGATACATGGCCGATCGCATCAGTCGTTCAGCCTCCGCTTCTTCAACTCGTGACGTCGCCTTGGAGAGCGTCCATGGCGCAAAGGGAATCGAGATTCCCGCAGAGAACGACCAAGAGCTCATACCGCCAATGGGCATTGTTACGCGCTCAAGCGAAACTCGAAAATCGGGCAAATACTCCTGTTTCGACATGCTGAGCATAAGCTCTCCTTCGGTGACACTCAACGAATCGTGAACAATCATCGGTCGATAGAGTCGGGCGAAGGCGATGAGATCTTCGACAGAGTGTCGGACAGGCGCCAGCGAATCGTAAGCCAAAGCGCCAATGGGAGTTCTGTGTGGACGATTAAGGATGGTGCGCATCATGCTCTCACTACTGATGATTTCCTGCTGAATCGATGCTTCCTGGGTTTTGAGTTTCGCAAGCTCGATATTTGTTTTCAGGACATCCTGTTGTGAAGCTTTTCCGACTGCGTATTGCGTCTCTGCCGACCTCAGAATTTGAAAAAGCAGTCGCTGGTTCTCGCGGTTGATTTCGAGGTTTGTTCGTGCAGCCCAGAGCATCGCGTAAGCAGACTTGAGTCTGGAAAGAATTTCGATTTCTTTTTCCAAATGGTCGTGATGAGCATGCTCGGCCCGAATCTCCGCAATGTCTTGACGAAGAAAGAGCTTCGTCGGAAACATGATCATCTGCATGAGCTCGAAGTTCTGATAGACGGCCTGGTTAAATTGCGTGCCCGGAAATTCCATAAGCTTATAGATGAGCTGAGGGTCGTCCAGTGACCTGGCTTGTGGGACCTTCTCCTGCCACAACCGCATTTTCTGGATATCTGCGGCGATTTCAGGGTTTTTCGTAAGTGCCTCAATGACGAGGAATTGCATCTCCTCGGGTTCTTGGGACAATGACGATTGCGAAACGCCGATGAGCAATGGGAACGTTGCAAAAAGAATTGTGAAACGGTTCATACCTGCTCCTTTTGAAAAAACAAGATAGATAGATCTATCCCTGTGGATAAATCAGAATAACGAAGGAGCGGAAGCTAGATCAGTAACGCGGCGTGGAGGTCGAAAAGAGATCTGGAGGAAGAATGGGGTTCAGGGTTGCCCGGATTGAATGAAGTCGTCGACAAAACAGGCTCGACACTCACAACCTGTGCGGTCGAAAAATCAAAGGAGATCGACTGGAGTTTTTCGACTTTCAGGAAGGGCGTGGTATTTCGTTCGGCGCCGAGTTGCTTTGCACAACATGCGGGCGTTTGGGTTGAAATCGACGTACCCGTGGCATTTGCGGTCGGGGACATGTCACACGTCGGGTTTTCACTGCTCATCGTCGGGCACAGGTACTGCACAACCGGTACCCCGATGCTGAAGAACCCGAACATGACAACCAGCAACGTGGAAATTACTGTTTTTGTTGTTTTGCTCATGACACCATATGTAACGATTCGAAATCTTCCGAGTTCCCTAACGCAAATTTCACGCCACAATATTAGTGAAAAAGAGGACGAATTGCAAGGATGGCATTCCAAAGGATGAGAATTAGTCGGGGGGTTTTCTTGTTTTTGGGAAGAATCGGCACAGATGGACACCGGGAGTGCGCATGTCAAAACGATTTTAGGGCAGCCTTTCGCATTTCATTCTTCAAGCTGTCCGAAAGTCCGCGTTGATATCCGTAAAGAGCCCCTTCCCACTCCCCGTACATTGGATTCGGGAGCACAATAAACCTGTTACCAAATTGCTCTTTTACCTTGTCGACCTCAGAGAACCGATCAAGAACCGCCTTCTTTTCAAAAACATTTGCAAGGTCATTCAAATTGTCGCCCATGAGCAAAACAATGTCATGCGTTTTTTCAATTGTGTTCCGCCGGCTTTCTTTGCTCGAGGCGACGCTCATCAACAAAAGGTGGTCGTCTGTAGCTTGCGGAAGCCCCTTGGCTTTGAGATTTTTCAGCGTTCCTTCTGTTTCCGATGATGCCGAACGATTAGAAACGTAGAACACATCGTAGCCTCTTGAGGCCGCGTAGTTCAAGAACTCCACAGCACCGGGAAGCGGTTCAGCCTGAGCCCTGTTGACCCATTCAGTCCATGCGAAGGGAAACGCCTGATTATCCTTAATGAGTTTTCCCATGTGCGGGCTGTTATCAAGGATTGTCTCGTCGATGTCAACCAACACGGCTTTCTTTCTTTTTCTCTTGTTTGTTGCAATATCATGGTCGATCCTCATCTTCGCTATATTGAAAGCTTGATATGACAACGCCCGCATCTCAGCTGATGTTTGGAACCAGAGGACAGACATCACCAGGTGCTCGTTGCGGGTGTTTGCTATTTGTTGCTGCGATAACCGGAAAAAAGTCACAGGTAGCAGGAGTAAAACTCCGATTACGAAAAGGAATGTTGTGCGATTCTTGTTTGGAGTCTTCATGGCTCTTTCGACAAAAAGTAGTGAGGATTGTGATAAACGGTCTCTACGAAGCGTCCCAGATCGGCTTTCCAAGAAACTTAGAGAGGGTTTTTGCATCTTTCCTGAGTTTTTCCAGCGATCCATGGTCAACGACATTGAGCCTGCTCCCGTCGGGGAGGACGATATTTAGTTCGTAGCTATAGTAAGAAGTTTTGTTCCCCCGAACATACTCCGAAATGAGTTGAAGTGCGTGAATCTTACTTAACGGTGTGGCGTGCTTGAGCGAACGCACGTCGCCCACATCCTGAGGCGATTTCCGGCCTCTCCAAAAATAACCCGTCGTCTTGTCAAAAACGATCGGCGCACTGCCAAAATAGAACATCAATACCCCCACGACGAAGAAAAGAAGTCCGAGCAAGGCAGGAAAAATCATTTCCATGGCAGGAGCCTTGCCGAGAATGAGGGCAGCAGTGACCAAAATCGTAAATCCTAGGCCGAAAATCATAAACACGAAATAAAACACTTTTGTGAGTATAGAGGAACGGAATTCAACTCTGTATGGGCTCACTTCGATGAGCTTGTGAGTGCGAAAGTTCGCACCACCACCCATGGCGGGAGTCCACTGAGTTGACAACGCAACGGGATCTCCAAATCGTGAGGGGTCAACCTGAGGTGGCCTGCTGCCAAAGCCGGCGAATTTTTGAAGAATATCTTTCAGCATGATATCTCCGAGCTTGTTGTCATGCGATACGGAGCGATGGTCTCCGACGAATTTTACTTCGCTTGTTCTTCGAGTTGCATCCTGTCGAAGTAAACCTTTTCACCGTCAAATTTTTCTCTTTCGGAATTCCAGGGGAAGTAGATGAGGATTTTCAGGTTTACAGATTTTCCCGTCGGTTGCACTCCCGCCCACACGCCCTTGTGTGTTCCCACAAGGTCAGCGACCTCGAAGGCGCCCTGTGGACCGATAACAATGTCGGTGAGGTTGAACCTCACATCGGGAAACGCGCCGAGAAATGTTAGGTAAAACTGGCGGGCTCCGTCATGGCCTTCCCATTGTTCTCCGGTCGGGATAATTTCGTAAACACATTCTTCCGTGAGCGTTTCAATTAATCCTTCGATATTGCGTCGATCCTCGGCTTGTGAATGCTTTATCCACAGGTGACGAATTTTGTCGTAGAGCTCCGGCGTAATATTGGCGGTGAGGCGTTCGCGGATAGAGATTTCTTTGTTTGACATGTTTTGTAGCCGTCGCGATGTAGGTCGACGAGCTTCGCCCACCTACCTTATTGGATGGAAAAGGCTGGAAGGTCGACCTTCACCCGGTTAGCCTCTGTTCATCACGAGGTCAAATACACTTTTGACGCCAATCGGGATGTACGAAAAGAAAGGCTCGCCGTATTTCGCTCCGATTCTTCGCCCATAGTTGCGTGCTCGGACCTCTACAAGCTCCAGAAACTCCGGCCGACTCAACCGAGTCTCAGGTTCCTTGCTTTTTGGATCGTGAAACTGGGAGCTGTGTGCACGAATTGCTTCCAGCTTCGTCTCCCACGTTTCAGAAATATCGACAATAAATGAAGGCTGAAATTCATACCACTGCATGAACTCGAAATAATTGTCCGGCCTAAACGGCTGCTGTGACTCTCCATCCTTTTTGGTTTCGATTTTCAGCAGGCCCGAGAAGAACCAGGCCTCCTTGCACAATTGGTGCGTGTGGTAATGATCCGGATGCCGGTCAAGAGAGTGAGGAATAAGAAGAATCTTGGGTTGAAGCTCTCGAATGAGCATTATTGTTTTTCGAATATTCTCATCATTGGCCTCAACGCTTCCGTCTGGAATTCGTAGGTTTCGCCTTGTGGCAGCGCCTAGAACTTTTGCCGCTTTTTCCGACTCTTGCGCTCGAACCTCCTTTGTCCCCCTGGTTCCTAACTCGCCCTCTGTTGCATCAGCCATGGCCACTGTGAATCCTTGATTCACCAGCTTCGCAATCGTCCCCCCGCAGGAAAGTTCAATGTCATCAGGATGCGAACCAATAGCCAGAACATCAACTGCCATGTGTTCTCCTTATTTTGGAGAGCAAATATACCCAAGAGAGGAGTGAAAGACAAGCAACAAGACCTTTCGAAGGATCATAGAGTCTGCAGATGTCCTTCGAAAGGTTAACTTCGCAAAGCCATCCTAGAAATCCTTCTGAAGGTTGGGATGAGGCTGCGAGAACCTTCGGAAGGACTCTTGAATGTCGCCGGAAGGATGTCTAACTTCATTTTCGCAATGGAAACTGTCACAGCCTCCAGCCGGAAAATTCTCACCGTAACCGAAATCACGCGCAAACTGAGAATCTACCTTGAAGAAACGTTTCCTCAAGTCTGGGTTCAGGGTGAGATCTCAAATTGCAAGCGGCACACGTCTGGCCATCTCTATTTCACGCTGAAAGACGAGGCGGCGCAGATTTCTGCTGTGATGTGGCAAAGTAACGCGGAAACTCTCCTTTTTGCCCTTGAAGACGGGATGAAAGCGGTCGTTCGTGGGGCAATCACCGTGTATCCGCCGAAAGGGAACTATCAAATTGACGTCGACAAGGTTCAGCCAATCGGCGTTGGCGAGCTTCAATTGGCGTTTGAGCGTCTTAAACAAAAGCTCGCGGCGGAAGGATTGTTCGACCCGCGCCACAAAAAGCCGATTCCGGAATTTCCACAATCGATTGGCATCATTACCTCTGAAAGCGGGGCAGCTTTACAGGACATTCGGAGCGTGCTTTCCCGCAGATTCTCTGCGGTGAAGGTTATTTTTATCCCGGTCAAAGTTCAGGGGCCGGGGGCAGCAGAAGAGATTGCTCAGGCAATCTCCGACATGAATAGGTTTGGAAAAGTCGATGTCATCATTGTTGGGCGAGGAGGAGGTTCGCTGGAAGACCTTTGGGCTTTCAATGAGGAAATCGTTGTACGCGCGATATTCGCGTCAAGGATTCCCGTCATCAGCGCGGTAGGGCATGAGATCGATTTCAGCATATCGGATTTTGTCGCCGACTTGCGTGCTCCAACCCCGTCGGCTGCTGCCGCGATGGTCGTCCGTGACAGCGGTGAACTCCTTGATATTCTTCGCAATATGTGCTATAC
>JACQPT010000142.1 GCA_016207415.1 Ignavibacteriales bacterium | reverse complement strand
GTAATTCAAAGTTGTGACCACTTTCATCTTTTTTTGCGACAACGACAATTCTGAACTCACCAAACAACAGAGCAGAAACGCAAGCAGATATTTTCCAGTTTTCATTTCTTTCGAGCCTCGTTTTTTCTTATTAGCGGTTAACCCAGTAAGGTTCTGTCGGATGCGATCCAAACACAAAATTGACTTCTAGAAGGATCGTGTTCATGTTGTTTATTCCAGGAATATCGCTTTGACGTCGTTCAAACCCCAGTCTGAACCGAAGAAATTCTGTCGTATAATAACTTGCGTACAAAGACCAGGATTTTGTCACGAGCGACTCATCCGTCGGTTCCTGGATCCAATCGTACCGGCTTCCAAGATAGAGCCAGTAGGAAAGTTGGTATTGTAAATAACCAAACCATCCGTATGGCCTTGTGGTCAATTGTGTCGACAACGAATCTTCAATGGTATGCTTCCCAAAGAAAATTTCGCCGCCTACCACAAAGGAGCGCGAGGCACGGCCCTCAGAAGGAGACCATTTATACGTCAGGTCCAGGCCCAGAAGACTCGAGGAAGTAGGGCCGCTCTCCAGATAACCGCTTGCCCCAAGAATAACCAGGTGTTCATTCTCCCAATCTCTTGAGAGATTAAGATGGCCGATGTATGCGGGTTGATTGACCTCATGGCCCTCTGAAAGAGCGAGGTCACCGGATTTGACGAAATCGATGTTCATTTCGAGAGTAGTTCCTGGAATCGGGTTGGGCAGAAAAAAATCTATGTCGACGCCGACCGGATTGAACCCTGATTCAAAGAACTCGCCATGTTCTGTTCCAAGGAATTTTGAAATCACCAAAGGCCGGGTCGTCCAGGGCAAATCGTGCATATGCAGTCTGTTGTTCACGCCAAGCGGAACCCGAAATTTTCCTATCTTCAGTTTCATCCCGAGTGGCGCTGATTCAAGAATCGGCAGTCTTTTCAGAAGACCGTACGCCTCCTCAGGATCGACCGCAAACCCCGTGCCGGCTTCATTTTCAATCGAAACAATTGCTACGGCCTCAGCATAGGGGTCAACGGGGGCCCGAAAATCCATTTCTATGGTTCGCAAGAAAGGACGGTTGTCGATTTTTGCTTCACCTGCGGCATCAAGCACGCTAAGATTGTCAGACCTCCCTGCGACATTCAAGAAGATCGTCGTCCTTGGATTGAAAACAACAGGGGCTGTCGATCGCGAAAGACCGTCAATCTTTTTCTCCAATTCCTGCATTCTTTTATCGATCCGTTCCAGGTCGGCCTCACTCACTTCACCCGCCCCGGATCCTGGCAGAATTTGAAATGTTCTGAGACTGTCTAATTGACCTCTCAGCTGAGTAATCTCCCTTTTGAGATCTTCATAGGAAACTCTCGGGTCCTCTCTTTGTTGTGAGAATACACAAACAGAAAGACCGATCGTTGCCAGAAGGATACAACATTGTGTGCGAATCATGCGCTTCCCTCCTCTTTAGGAAAAATACGACCGTCAGGAAAGATCCTTGACAGCGTGCACTGGGGAAAATCCGGATTGAGAACTAAGAAGTGAGCGAGGGAGGGCCGCGCTCTGACTCGAATTGGAAGTGTCCAACTCTACAGCGGTGAGCAGGATTGACGCGTCGAAACGATTGGACCTCAGGAGCCGGGATGGCATACCGGGAAAAAAGATACGCAAACGAGTCCAGGGCTCTTGAACAAAGTATGCAATGATGTTTGACTTCGAGGGGAGTGTGCTGCTCTTTTGAGCCGCAATCGTGTGAAGCAAGTTGGTGGCTTCGGCCGTTCTCCGACACGAAATGCGTGTGACCTTCATTGACAATCAGCATCGTGCCAAGGTGAAGGGTGGCTACGAGGAGGACAAACGGAAAGAAAGTTGGTTTCTGCATGTGCCAGAATGTAAGCAAAGACCATGGGAGAATCAACGCCTCTATCCGGAAACCGTGGATGTTTTGGGTTTGTTACAGTGGTGACCGTTCTTTTGATTCATTGCATTTCAGACCAATAACAGGTAACTTTTTCCTGCATTCTGTATGAGGAGATCAGCCATGAGACCGTTTGTTTTATCTGTTACCGCCGTGTTCGCAATTTCTCTCTCCCTCTCTCAGGAGACAACCAGTCCGATCGTCGGCCAAAAGGCTCCCGACTTCGCTCTTCCGTATGCGACAAAGGATTCAATTTTCCGCACACCTCTCCGGCTTACAGAGACAATCGGGAAACAGAACATCATCCTCGCTTTTTATCCCGCCGATTGGAGTGGTGGTTGTACAAAAGAAGTATGCACCATGCGCGACGACTTTGGTAGTCTCCAAAAACTCAACGCAGACGTCCTGGCCATCAGCGGCGATTATGTATGGTCCCATTATGAGTGGGCAAAACATCATAACCTGCCATTCAGACTCCTCAGCGACCACAGCCATGAAGTTGCAAAAACCTACGCAAGCTATAACGACAAGAATCAGTACAATAAAAGGACGGTGTTCGTCATCGATAAACAAGGCAACATTGCATACGTCGACCCGGAGTACAGTGTAAGAGACAATGAGGACTTCAACCGGTTGAAAGAGGCGCTGAGCAAGCTTCAGTAGTTCACATCCCATGAAACCGCGTCACGGGTCGGTCATTCTTGCTGCAGTCATTGCCAGCCATGTTCCCTACGCTCCATCCCAGCAAATGAAAAACCAGGAAAAGCCCGCTTCTTTGAACCGGCTGCACAACGAACCTAGTTCGTACCTCAGGTCTGCAGCGCACCAGCCCGTCCATTGGTATCCCTGGGGCGACGAGGCTTTTAAAACTGCAAAGAGGGAAAATAAACCCATCCTGCTCGACATCGGTGCGGCCTGGTGTCACTGGTGTCATGTGATGGACTCAGAAAGTTACGAGAACGATTCCATCTCCTCGGTCATCAACCAACACTTTGTCGCGGTGAAGGTGGACAGAGACGAGCGACCCGATATCGATTCTCGTTATCAGGCAGCCGTGAGCGCAATTTCAGGCCAGGGCGGGTGGCCACTGACGGCTTTTCTGACTCCAGATGGCAATGTGTTCTATGGGGGCACATATTTTCCCCCCGAGGACAGATTCGGAAGAACCGGATTTCCCAAAGTTTTGAAAACCCTTGCCGAGACCTACCGGAATGAACCGGACAAAATTCTGCAGAATGTCGGATACATAGCGGACGCAGTTCAGAATTACCTTGCACGGACATCTGAATCGAGGGATCTGAACGACTCACTGGTCGACCCTGCGCTCAATAGTATCTCTCAGGCTTACGATACGCGATTTGGTGGCTTTGGTTCGGCGCCAAAATTTCCGCATGCCGGCGCCATCGAACTTCTTCTCACCCGCTACGACCAAACGCGAGAGACCTGGATGATCGACGCCATTAAAAACACCTTGCGCCGAATGGCAAGGGGCGGCATCCACGATCAGCTTGGCGGAGGTTTCCACCGCTACAGCACAGACGAAAAATGGATCGTCCCTCACTTTGAAAAAATGCTTTACGACAACGCCCCCCTCCTGAAAAACTACGTCCATGCCTTCCAGGCCACGGGTGACGAATTCTTTAAGTCTGTTGCGTTGGACATCCTGGATTTTTCGAACGACGTTCTCTCTGATCGGGCCAAAGGCGGATTCTACGCCAGTCAGGACGCTGACGTTGACGCCGGCGATGACGGATCGTACTTCACGTGGACAATGAGCGATGCCGCATCTCTCCTTGACGCGGAAGAATTCCGGGCAATCCAGCTTCACTACAATATTTTTGAACAAGGCGAAATGCACCATGACCCGACTCAGAATGTCCTCTTCATCGACAAGGATCCGGATGTCGTTGCAAGCGTTTTGAAAAGGCCTCAACAAGACGTCGATCGATCAATATCTTCGGCAAAAAGCAAGATGTTCGAGGCCCGGCGGAAGAGAAACACGCCATTTGTTGACCGAACAATGTACAGCGGTTGGAACGGTATGATGGTATCGGCTTATCTCGATGCTTATAAGGCGTTCGGAAATGCAGAAGTGAAAGATTTTGCCCTTCGATCCCTGGACCGCATTCTCGAAGAAAACAGCGTTGAAGCGAAATTCATTACGCATCGATCGTCAGCAGCTGGCAAGGAAGGATTTCTTGACGACCAGGTTGAAATCGCCAACGCGTTGCTGGATGCTTATGAAGTGACGGGCAATTTCAAGTACGCGCATTTTGCCGAATCTATCGCAAAAAACACCGTCGAGCGTTTCTGGGATGCAAAAGATGGTGGCTTCACGGACACTCCAACAAAACACGAAACCACCGGCGCACTTTCGATCGTGAACAAACCGATTCAGGATTCTCCTACGCCAGGAGCAAACGCTGTTGCCATTCGCGTCTTCAATCGACTTTACGTGCTGACGGAGAACCAATGGTACCGTGACTACGCTGAAAAGACACTTAAATACTTTTCGGGAACCGTCCAGGGTTACGGATTGTTCGCGGCGACATATTTTCTCGCGCTTCACGAATTCCTGAAACCTCCACCCCACGTCGTCGTTGTCGCCGACAAGGAGCAAGCCGGCACTAAAATGTTTAAGGCCGCTTTGACCACATACTGCCCGGGGAAAGTTGTGACAAGAGTTAGCCCGTCGGACGTTCAGCACCTCCCTTCCACCGTAAAAGCGATGGCTCAGAGCTACAACCGACCTGTGGCATATGTTTGCACCGGCTTCACGTGCGCTCCGCCAGTTTACAATCCGGAGAGCCTGGTCACAACATTGCGATCTCTTGCAAAAAGTGCAGAGGTAACGAAGTAAGCTTTGGGTGGAAACTCCGATTCATATGTTGACCCATTGTTCACTCTTAACCATTTGATTGAACGGATGAAAACACTGTCTCTTATCATCATAACTGTTTTTTCGCACGGCCTTTCCCAGAATGCTGATTCACTTCGCGACCCACAGGAAAAGCGCCTCCGAAACATCCGCCAGCTGACGTTCGGCGGAACAAATGCTGAAGCCTACTTTTCATTCGACGACAAAAAGCTGATTTTTCAATCAACCCGACCACCCTACGAATGCGATCAGATTTTCATTATGAACGCAGACGGAAGCGGACAGACGCTTGTCAGCACTGGAAAGGGCATAGCGACCTGCGGCTTCATATTTCCCGACGGCAAGAAGGTCCTTTACGCGTCGACCCATGGAGCCGGCGACAACTGCATCCACCGCCCCGACAAATCGAAGGGCTACCTCTGGGGAGTCTACGGAGCCTATGATATTTACAGTGCCAACTTCGACGGTAGTGGAGCGCGAATCCTTACGTCGACCAGAGGATATGACGCCGAAGCCACTATATCCCCAAAAGGTGACAAGATCATCTTTACTTCGTCGCGTGATGGAGATCTTGAGCTTTATTCCATGAACCTCGACGGTTCGGATGTCAGGCGCATCACGCACGACCTTGGCTATGACGGCGGTGCATTTTTTTCGTGGGACGGCAAACGTATTGTCTACCGCGCGTATCACCCTAAGGCCGATTCGGAGAAAACCGAATATCAGTCGCTTCTTACCGAACAGCTTGTCAAACCGTCAAAAATGGAAATCTTCGTTTCGGATTCGGATGGCAGGAACAGAAAGCAATTGACGAATACAGGAACCGCCAACTTTGCTCCATTCTTTCACCCGGACAACAAAAGAATCATTTTCGCTTCAAACAGCAAAGACTCCAAAGGCCGTTCATTCCACTTGTATATCATGAGGGACGACGGCGCAAGCATTGAACAGGTGACCTTCGGCGGCGTGTTTAACGCTTTTCCGATGTTCAGCAGAGATGGAAAGCAGATTGTGTTTGTATCGGACCGTAACGCAAAAGGACGGTACGAATTCAACGTCTTTCTTGCCGATTGGGTTGAATAACTAAAATTCTAATTCCAGGCCAGTCCAAAGGGAGGCCACAAATGAAACTCCAGAATAAGTGCGCCATTGTTACCGGTGGATCGAAAGGTCTAGGAAAGGCGCTCGCGCAAAAGTTTATCTCAGAAGGAGCCCGCGTGGCAATTTGCTCTCGCCATAAAAATGACCTCGAAACGGTCCGCAAGCAAATCTCGTCCGATGGCGTCCTCGCCGTCACCTGCGATATATCGAATTCCCAGGAAAGTCAGAAGTTTGTGGAGAAGGTACTTGACGAGTTTGGACATGTCGACATTCTTGTCAATAACGCTTCACGGCTGGGGCCACGAGTCAGCATAACAGAGTATCCACTGAATGAGTGGGATGAAACAGTCCAGACGAACCTCAACGGTCCTTTTTTTGTTACTCGTCTCGTTCTCCCCTCAATGATAGAGCGCAAATCCGGAAGCATCATCAACATCAGCGCCTCAGTGGGAAAAGCCGGAAGGGCAAAATGGGGCGCGTACGCTGTCTCAAAATTTGGTATCGAGGGGTTCACCCAAGTGCTTGCTGAAGAGCTGAAACCGCACAATATCTCCGTAAACTGCGTCAACCCAGGTGCAATGGCGACGGCGATGCGCCGCGAGGCGTACCCCGAGGAAGATCAATCCATCCTTCGCACTCCGGAACAGGTTACCGACATTTTCGTTTATCTCGCATCCGACAATGGCATCGGCATTAGCGGGCAATCGTTCGATGCGTCGACGTTTATTTCAAAACCGAAGATGGTGTAGGAGCGTGCAGGACAATTCGCTACGCTGTAGGGACGTTCAATTGACGTCACTGCAGAGCGATCCGCCACTCTATAAAATGTTCTCGAAATAGCAAAGGACAGCCAAACATGAATCATAAAGACAAATCTCCATTCCCAACGAGTCTTTTGTTCCCCAACATTTGCGTCAGCCGGTATGTGTTATTTGTTGTTCAGTCTTTTCTGTTTGTCTCGTTTGCGTTTTCCCAACAGAGGCGTTTACCGGAAATCACCGCCTCGGAAGTTTACGAGCACATCAAATACCTGGCGAGCGATGAGCTCGAAGGCAGGAAGTCGGGTTCAAAAGGCGCTCAACTTGCGGCAAAATATCTCGAGAAAGAGTTCAAATCCTACGGCTTGAAGCCGCTAGGAGATCAAGGGACATTTTTTCAGAAATTCGACTTTCTTGCTGGTGTAAAACTCGGCGCGAAGAATTCATTCGCCTATCGGGTTTCAGGGAAGCAGAATCAATTAAAACTCGACGATGAATTTCGGCCACTCAGTTTCTCGTCGAGCGGGTCATATTCCGGTGAGGTTGTCTTTGCGGGTTACGGAATCTCCGCACCCGACCAGAAATACGACGACTACCATGGCGTGCAGGTGAAAGATAAAGCCGTCATTGTCATGCGCAACTCTCCTGCCGGGGACACTCCGCACAACGAATTCACCGCGTTCACTTCCCTGCGCTACAAAGTCTCGAAGGCAAAAGAACTCGGCGCGAAAGCGATACTAATCGTCACCGGACCGCTGGATTCCGATGAGGATAAGCTGATGAGATTGGCTTTCGACCAAACTTCCGGGGGTGCCGGAATCCCTGCCATCAATCTGACAAGAGCCGCAACCGAGCGAATCCTTCAATCTTCCCTAAGCGATTTGCAAAAAGAAATTAATCAGAAGAAAACTCCAGGCTCTTTTGTTGTAAAGGGAGCCTCGTTGTCGCTGGAAGCTGATGTTCTCGAAACCCGAGAAGTGACCGAGAATGTGGTGGGTTTCCTGGAGGGGAACGATGCGAAGCTGAAGGAAGAGGTTCTCGTCATCGGAGCTCATTACGACCACCTTGGCTATGGCGGCGAGGGGTCGGGATCACTCAAGCCGGATACCGTGGCCATTCACAATGGCGCCGACGATAACGCCTCTGGAACGGCGGGTCTGCTCGAGCTCGCTCAGTTTTTTGCCTCAAAGAAGAACGATCTGAAAAGAAGCATGCTCTTTATAGCTTTTTCGGGTGAAGAGCTCGGCCTCCTTGGTTCGGCGTATTATATGAAAAATCCAACAATGCCAATCGAGCGAATGATTGCAATGGTGAATATGGATGAGATCGGGCGTTTGAAGGACAGAAAGCTTATTGTGTACGGCATGGGGACATCACCCGGATTTGAGTCTCTGGTGACTAAATACAACAAAGATTCAACGTTCGACCTGAATCTTCAAAAAGACGGCTTTGGCCCGAGCGACCACTCGTCCTTCTATGCAAAGAAAATTCCGGTGTTCCATTTCTTCACAGATATTCATCCCGATTACCATCGCCCTTCCGATGACTATGACAAGATCAATTCCCAGGGAGCAAAGCAAATCCTGGACCTTATAGCAAACATTTCAACCGAGCTGCTCTCCGCGGAAGCTCGGCCATTGTATGCGCAGGTTGAAGCTCCCCGGCAACCGGCCGGCGGTGGTCGTGATGGAATGCGCACCTACACTGGAACAATCCCGGATTTTGGAGAGCAAGCGGAGGGAATGAAGCTCGCCGGCGTGCGGGAAGGAAGTCCGGCGGCAAAGGCGGGATTACAGGCTGGTGATATTATCGTCAAGTTTGGGAAGGTCGACATCAAGAACCTGTACGACTACACGTACGCGCTCGGAGAGTATAAACCAGGAGACGAGGTCGATGTTGTGGTGATCCGTGGAAAAGAAAAACTGAGCATGAAGGTGAAGCTGGAGAGAAGAAACTGAGGAAGCATCTGAGCCTCTCGGATTCTCACAAATGTCGTTTCGTAACATTCCGGAGGTTTGAATCCTCTACAATTTGCTAACCTTCGCCGACATCTGCTCTACGCTATCCTCCGTTATCACGAAATCATCTTCAATCCGCACGCCAAAGTCACCCAGCATGTAGATTCCCGGTTCGATGGTGACAACGTTGCCGGGTTTTAACTTGTAGGTATTGCCCTCGACAAGATACGGGTGCTCATGTCCATCCATGCCCATGCCGTGGCCTAGGCGGTGCGTGAAGTATTTTCCGTATCCGGCCTTTTCGATGATCTTGCGCGCAACTCTGTCCAATTCTTGGCACTCAACTCCAGGTTTTGCAATTGCCGCTGCGGCTTGCTGAGCCTCGAACACAGTGTTGTACACCTCCCGATATTTCGCCGTCGGTTCAGCTCCCCAATAAATAGTCCGTGTAATATCGGACGTGTATCCATCAACCGAGCAGCCTGCATCGATGAGCACAGCAGTGCCTTTGGACAGCTTCACTCCTGTCGGACCGCCGTGAGGCAAAGCACTCGAGGGACCGAACTGAACGAGTCCTCCTCCCCACGAGCCGCGCGAGGACATTTCCCGGCTTAACATGCCGGAAACCTCCTGCTCCGACAATCCTTCTTTCAACTGCTGGTGTATTGCTGTGATAGAAACCAGGGTGATTTCGATGGCCTTGCGGATAGCGCCCAATTCTTCAGGCGACTTCGCCATACGAAGCTCATTAAAAACGGGCGAGCCATCGCCCACATCAACTTTAGGCAATTCGTTCTTCAATCGCAAATAATCGATGTAGTTGGTCGTGGGCTCTACGCCGACTCGGCCATCCGTCACTTTGAGTCGCTCGGCTGCATTTGCAGCTAACCTGAAGGGGTTCTCGTGTTCTTCCCACGTCGCTATTTCCATGATTGTGCTTCGCCGGATAATACGCTCGCGCTCGAAGGATGGAGAAATAATGACGGGATTTCCTTCGCGAGGTATCAACAGGGCTATGAGCCGTTCACTCCGCCCGGGATTGTATCCTACAAAATATTGGAAATTTGTTCCTGGCGTCGCCACAACAAGATCAAAGTTTTGCTCTGCCATCAGCTTTTGCGCTCTGGCGATACGACGCCCAAAAACGCCTTTTGGCAGCTCAGCAACGGCAAAAGCCTCGCTCCGGTCAGCCAGGCCGGCAAGTTGCTCAAAACTCAAAGGCGTCAATGCTGTGGCTGCGAATGAAGATTTGAGGAATGATCGACGTTCCATAAAGGTGTCTATATGAAAATGAGAGCTGAAGGGGCGGCCCCATTGAACCTCTCCAGCGTTAAAATCTATTCCGTCTCTACGAAGGTCGTATATTTCGCCTTACCGTCTTTAATCATCGATTCGAGTTTGTTCACAAGGTTTTCCGTCGTTTCATCGATATCATCTTCCAACGCTTCGAATTCCTCCACCGAGGCACACACAAACTGCTCCGCAAAAGAATTCCTTTTCCCTTTGACCTCAAAAATGGAATAGTTTTTCTTTCGTACCTCGATCAGATGCCGTTTCAGTTCCTTTGTGAGACTCAGGTATTCTTCTCTTCGCCTGGGATCGATGTCGTACGATATCTGTAGAATAACCTTGGGCATAAAGACCTTTCTCGTTGCGTTATTGAAAATGCTTCATGGCGGCACGGATCTCGCGCTCGTTCATTCCAAAATAATGTCCGATTTCATGATACAATACCTCGAGAATCCTCAACTCAACCTCAGCTTCATTCCTGCACACAGATTCGATATTCTTACGATAGAGTGTGATCTTGTCAGGACCAGTCGGTGCAGTACCGTACCAAGTGTTTCTGTGCGGAAGCGGAGTTCCCTGATACAATCCCAGAAGCGAGCTGCGCCCTCCTCTCACGTTTTCCAGCACATCGTCGGAAGGCTCATCCTCGACGACAATGTGAACGTTTTCGATTCGACTCTTGAACTCTTCCGGCAGACTATCGAAAGCCGACTGAGCAATTTCCTCAAAACGCTCTTTTGTCATAGCCGGAGCATCTTCGGTGTGAGAAAGAAAACGCCAGCGAGGACGGTCATTGTAATAGCAACAACAAGAATTGCCTTGATGAGCGAAATCTGATGGCCAACAGACGTCGCAAGAACAGCCAGCACAATCGACCAGAGCGAAACGCCGACATCGAAACTCAGAAGAGCAATGTAAGACACAGGCTTGATCGTATGCGGGTGGGGATTTGCGGTAAACAAATACATCCCAAACGTGAGAAGTTCCACTGGTAGGACGAAAAAGAGGGAGGCTGCAATCGGAACAACGGAGTACGAAAGAAGTCCGAGCGAGGACCGAAATCTGGTTTTTCCTCCAAGGACTTTCGCCCCCATGTGGTATGTTATCGGCAGCACCAGGAGGAGTCCGAATCCCACCAACACGCCCGTTCCCAGCGCCCACATCATGAGCTCCAGGAGCGTTTCAAAGCGGTTGCCGAGTCGAAAGTACCAGAAGCCAGTGAAGGAAAGGCTTATACCGAACAGGGTAAAGAGAAACACCGAATAGTTCTTGTGCTCGGCGAGAGTGATGTTGTGAAAGGTCGCACGCGGAGACTCGACAACCCCCCAGACGGTTTCAAAGAGATCGAGATTGGGGATACGGTTTTGGAGAAACGCCTTGCACTTGTGGCATACAGTTGCATAGTTGTCATTCTCTGAATGACAAACCGGGCATGTGATCATCGATTTCGGGGGGATGAATGATGTCTGAATGAAAAGTTAGCAAGAAAGGCTCTTGGAATCAACGGAATTCTTCGATTTGCCCGGGAAAAAATCTAAGAAAGGGATTTCGTTTGAAGAAAATTGTTAAACCGTTCTGAACTTCGCGGTGAAATGGCGCAGGACGGGCGCTTCTTCCGTTATCTTCAATCCCTTCAGCCGATTGCGTTGGGCGAAAACTTGTTGAACAACCTCGGCCACATAATCAATGTGACTTTGTGTGTACACACGTCGCGGAATAGCTAGTCGAACAAGCTCCATGGCTGGAGAGATCAGTTTGCCCCTAGAATCGTATTTACCAAACATGACGCTACCGATCTCCACTGAACGAATACCGCCAGCAATGTAGAGAGCGCAGACGATCGCCTGGCCCGGAAATTCCTGGACTGGAATATGTGGCGCAAAGCCTTTAGCATCGATGTAAATTGCGTGGCCTCCGGGCGGCTGCACAATCGGGATGCCAACCGCAGTCAGTTTTTCGCCCAAATATTCAACCGAGCGAATGCGATACGTCAGGTAGTGTTCGTCCAGCACTTCTTCTAAGCCCTGCGCAATAGCTTCCAGGTCCCGACCCGCAAGTCCGCCGTACGTTGGGAATCCTTCCGTCACAATGAGCAGGTTTCTCGCCTGACGCGCAATGTTGTGATCATTAAGCGCAAGGAAACCGCCCATGTTTACCAATCCATCCTTTTTTGCGCTCATCGTGCAACCGTCGGCGTGGGAGAACATTTCTTTTGCAATCTCCACGAGTGATTTCCTGGAATACCCTGCTTCGCGCTTCTTGATGAAAAATGCGTTCTCTGCGAACCGGCACGCGTCCAGAAAGAGCGGAATACCGAATGATTTGAGGACCTTTTTAACCTCCCGGATGTTTTGCATGGAAACGGGCTGTCCACCGCCCGAGTTGTTGGTCACCGTGAGAAAGCAGACAGGAATGTTTTCTTTGCCCTTTTCGACGATAAACTTCTTTAGGGCTTCGATATCCATGTTGCCCTTGAAGGGTGCCACGAGTTCCGGCCTCCTTCCATCAGCCGTAACAAGGTCCACGGCTTCCGCACCTGAATACTCCACATTTGCCCGTGTGGTATCAAAGTGGGTGTTGTTCGGGATGAACTTTCCCTTGCCCCCGGTAATGGCAAAGAGTATTTTCTCCGCTGCGCGACCCTGATGCGTGGGAATAACATGTTTGAAACCTGTCAGGTCACGTATAACCCTCTCAAACCGAAAGAAGCTCTTTGAACCGGCGTACGACTCATCGCCTTCCATGATTCCTGCCCATTGTTTTGCGCTCATGGCAGCAGTGCCGCTGTCCGTCAGAAGGTCGATCAGGACATCTTCCGCCGGGATGAGGAAGGGGTTGTAGAAAGCTTTCCGCAAAATCCGCTCGCGTTCGGACTCTGTTGTGAATCTTATCGGTTCAACAGATTTGATCTTGAAGGGTTCGATGATAGTCTTCATAGGTTCCATGCCTGACGGTTATACTGTTCCACCTCTTCCTCGTCTTTCAGCTGCTGAAGGGTTCTGAGGATGTACTTCCAATGATTGTCTATGAGAAGCTCGTGATGTGTGACCCCGCGAATTTTTTGTTTCTTGTCGATAATGTATGTGACCCGACGAATGGCAACGCCCCGGAGCCAGAGCACGCGATAGTTGCGACACACTTCTAAGTCGGGGTCGCTGCCTAGGGGGAACGGAAAGTTGTACGCTTTTGCAAATTTCCGGTGCTGTTCAAGGCCGTCCCCATTAACTCCGATGATCATTGCATTCATCTTTCTGATTTCCAGAATATGGCCTGCAAACAGACAGCCTTCCTTAGTGCATCCCCACGTAAAGTCTTTTGGATAGAAATACAGGACGACGTTACGTTCGTCTTGTTGATCGCTGAGACGGAACCGTACACCGGTGTGGAGCTTTATTTCAAAATCCGGTGCCCGGTCACCAATGCGTAGCATGGCAGTAATCAAAAAAAAGCCCCTTCGAGGAGGGGCGATGGATGCTCTGTGGTCTGGCCGTCATTCGTGGTCGTACTGAATGAGGGAAAAAACATCGTAGTTCTTGAGGCGGTCTCTTCCTTTCAGGAAGTTCAGCTCCACGAGAAAGCATACACCGGCAACCTTACCACCAGCGCGCTCTATGAGCTTGCAGGCCGCACTCATGGTTCCACCTGTCGCGAGCAAATCATCATGGATCAACACACGCTCCCCGGGCTGCAGAGCATCTTTATGGATCTCAATAGTGTCGGTGCCGTACTCAAGCGAATACTCCTCCCGGACTGTTTCAGCGGGCAATTTTCCCTTCTTCCGAATCGGAATAAATCCGATCCCGAGTTTGAAGGCCAGAGCTGATCCGAGAATAAACCCTCTCGATTCGACGCCGACAATTTTGTCAATTTTAGCATCGCAATACTTCTCATAAAATGTTGAAACAACTTTCTTGACAGCCCCCGGCTCTTTCAGAAGTGTCGTGATGTCCCGGAAGACAATTCCTTTCTTGGGAAAATCAGGAACGTTGCGAATATAGGAAGCCAGCTCGCTCAATGCTTTTTCACCAGCTCAGGAGCATAGGCTGTCTGACGACAGTCAGGCTTTCTTTGTCGTGAGGGAGCTCTGCACCCGAACAACAAGCTAAAAAGGTGCATGTCGCCTTTACCATTTGATCGGTTCTTTCTTCAGGAATGCATCGATCCCTTTTTTGCAGTCTTCCGTCATCCTTGTGAGGGCGTTGAGGTTTGCAGCATAGTCCAGAGCATCACTGGTGGGCATGCCGTGGATGCGGGCCAGCAGCTCCTTGATAAGTCCCATTGACGAAGCGCTGCACTTGTCCGCCAGTTGTTGAGCGAGTTCAGCTCCTTGGCTGTCCAGGTTTATGGCTGGAACGACCTGATTGACGAGACCAATCTGGAGCGCCTCATCGGCCGAAATAATATTGCCCCGCAAGGTCAGCTCCCGGGCGCGAGCCTCCCCCACTCTTCGCACCAGGAAAACCATGACGATTGCCGGAATAAAGCCGATTCTCACCTCAGTGTAACCAAACTTTGCCGTTTCCTGGGCCGCCAGAACAAAATCGCAAACCGAAGCCAATCCGCATCCTCCCGCCAGTGCCGGCCCCTGAACAAGAGCAATCACAGGCTTCCGATGCGTGTAAATCTGCAGAAAAAGCTTCATCAAGTTCGATGAATCCTGCTGGTTTTGGTGAAAATCGAACTTGGAAATACGCTGGAGGTAGGCAAGGTCTGCCCCCGAGCAAAATGAGTCGCCCTCAGCCCTGAGAATGCTCACTTTGACGTTGGAATCTTTCTGGGCGGCGAAAAACGCGGAGGAGAGCTCGGTTATCATCGCGTCATCGAGGGCGTTGTGCTTCTCCGCCCTGCTTAGCGTTATCGTCCCCACGCGCTGATGAACATCGTATCGGATATGCGTAAAATCTGCGGATTCTGCCATTCTCAGCGATCAAAAAGTAGCAAGAACACCCCTGAAATGCAAACAAAAACCCCGACACGGATGCCGGGGTTTGGGAACATCGAAGACAAAAGAACTTCCGAAGGTTTACCAGAAACGGATGTCGACCTTTCGAAAGTTCATCTGCAACATCTAGGCATCGTAGTAAAGCATGAACTCGAATGGATGCGGACGCAACTGCATAGGTTTAGACTCCTTGTCCGTTTTGTACTCGATCCATGTCTCGATGACATCCTCGCTGAACACATCTCCTCTGAGCAAAAAGTCGTGATCTCTTTCCAAAGCATCCAGTGCTTCAGTCAGCGATCCCGGCGTTGAGGGAACGTCCCGGAGTTGCTCCGGCGTCATGTCGTAGATATCCTTGTCAAGCGGTTTTCCCGGGTCGATCTTGTTGATAACGCCGTCGAGACCTGCCATGAGCATTGCAGAAAATCCCAGATACGGATTGCAGGTTGGGTCGGGACAACGAAACTCTATCCGCTTTGCCTTTGGATTCGACGAGTACATGGGAATTCGAACCGAAGCCGAGCGGTTCCTCTGAGAGTATGCCAGGTTCACAGGCGCCTCAAACCCCGGCACCAAACGTTTGTAGGAATTTGTTGTCGGGTTGGTAAGAGCACACAGTGCGGGCGCGTGCTTCAAAAGTCCACCAATGTAATACATAGCCATTTCACTGAGTCCCGCATAACCAGTACCTGCGAATAATGGCTTGCCCGCTTTCCAAATGCTCTGATGCACGTGCATTCCCGAGCCGTTGTCACCGAAGATTGGCTTGGGCATGAAGGTCACTGTTTTTCCGTGCTTCTTTGCCACATTTTTTGTGACATACTTATAGGTGAGATAATTGTCCGCCATCCTCGTGAGCGTAGCCCGTTTCATATCGATTTCGGTCTGGCCCGCGGTGGCAACTTCGTGGTGGTGCACTTCCACGGCGATCCCGATCGACTCCATGGTAAGAACCATTTCCGTGCGAAGGTCTTGCAAGCTATCGATGGGAGAGGTCGGAAAATATCCTTCCTTGTAGCGGGGTTTATGGCCCAGGTTTGCTTCACCATTTGCGCCGCTGTTCCAAAAACCTTCTTCGGAATCAATGTAATAATATCCGTAATGGTATGACTGGTCGAAGCGGATATTATCCAAAATGAAAAACTCCGGCTCGGGGCCGAAAAAGGCCGTGTCACCAATGCCGGTGCTCTTCAAATAGGATTCCGCCTTCCTTGCAATGTTCCGCGGGTCACGGGAGTAATTCTCGCGTGTGATCGGGTCGGCAACATCGCAAATAAGGCTCAATGTCGGCACGGCCGTGAAGGGGTCCACAAAAGCCGACTCCGGGTCCGGGAAAAGGATCATGTCGCTTTCGTGAATCTTCTGAAATCCGCGAATGCTCGACCCGTCGAAACCGATTCCATCTTCGAAAACCTCTTCGTTGAATTCGCTCGTTGTGACCGAAAAGTGCTGCCACTGGCCGAGCAGGTCGGTAAATTTCAGGTCGATAACTCTGACATCCCGGTCTTTGATTATCTTAAAGACCTTGTCGACGCTCGTCGATGTTTTTGTTTTGACAGTCGCCATAGCTCTCCTTTGAGGTGAGGGTGAATGGTTATTTGTGATTATGAATTTTAACGCGCAATGTCTCTTTCGCCGTCGACAGCACGACACTCGTTGTTGTCTTTGTCACACCACCCCAGGATTGAATCTTGGCCAGAAGTTTTTCCAGGCTACCTGCATTTTCGGTCCTCACCTTTATCAAATGCGTCCCATCGCCCGTAATCGCGTGGCATTCGAGAATCTCGTCTGCGTTGGCAGCATGCTCAAGGAAGTTGTTGAAATGCTTCGAAGAATCTACCGTCACCACGACAAACGCAGTAATGTCTTTGCCTAACAGCTTGTGGTCAACCTTTGCAAAGTATCCGGTAATGTATCCGGATTCTTCCAGCTTTCGCAAGCGTTCGCTCACCGCTGGAAGCGAAAGGCCAACTTTTTCGGCGAGGTCGTTACGCTTCGTCCGGCCTTCTTTTTGGAGAAGGTCAAGAATTTTGACATCTGTTTCGTCGATAGAGCTCAAGGGGAAGAGGAATCAGGTATTGAAGGACAAACGCTTAATTAACTAAAGGAAAAACACCTTATTGCTTTACAAATATAAAGTACGGAACGGTTCTTGTCAAGATATTTTTCAACAAAAAAAAGTTCGCACGCATGATGCCGTGCAGCTCTTCAAGAACACTGGAGCAATTTTACACAGTTCAGTCTGTTATGCCGTTTCGGGAAAATTTGATCGAACCCTCATAAATCGTCATTTGGACTTCGAAATTGCTGTTCATCACGACCAGATCCGCGTCTTTGCCTACTGCGAGGATCCCTTTTTGGTGCTCAAGGCCGAGAACTTTTGCCCCATTCAGAGATGCCATTCGCACGGCATCCGTCAACGGCACATCAACGAGCTGGACCATGTTCTTTACGGCCTGCTCCATCGTCAATGTACTGCCGGCAAGCGTTCCTTTTGCCAGGAAGGCCTTCTTCCCTTTTACCACAATCTCCTGGTCCATGAACGTGTATTTCCCATCACTCATGCCTGAAGCGCGAATGGCGTCTGTGATCAGGAGGATGCCCCCCTCGCCCTTGATCCGATGAATAAGCTTCATCACTGCCGGATGGACATGAATGCCGTCTGCGATAAGCTCGATTTTCAACTCATTGTGCAAAAGAGCGGCCAAAACGACTCCGGGTTCGCGATGATGGAAGGGCTTCATGGCGTTGAACATATGAGTAACATGTGCGGCTCCGTTGTCGATGGCCTTCAGAACCTCCTGATAAGTTGCCGACGAATGGCCAATGGATAGCACAACTCCGTCCTTCGCTGCTGCTCGCATGACGTCCTCTACACCGGGCAACTCCGGGGCAATTGTCATCAGCCGCACAAACCCTTTGCTCGCTTCGAAAAGCTTGTGCCAACCCGGGACGCTCGGTGTCCACAGATAATCGGCCTTCATCGCTCCATGAAGGCTTTTATTGATAAACGGACCCTCCAGATGAATTCCCCAGATGTTTGAACCCGTGGAATTCTGGCAGAACTCCGTAATACGTTTCACGTCGGCGACCATGTCCTTTTCGGGTTTGCTGTACAGAGCGGCGAGCATCCCGGTCGTTCCATGGGAAAAAAAGAATTCCGAGATTCGTTTCACTGCCTCCGGGCTCATGTCCGCGAACCCGTATCCAGCCCCGCCATGCACCAGCACATCGACAAACCCCGGGGTGAGAATCATGTCTGCGCAATCAAACGTCCGATGTTTCTCTGGAATTTGTACCTCTTTCGCTTCTCCGATAGCGACAATTTTCCTCCCCTCTACGACGATCGTTCCACCCTCGATGAGGCGAAAAGGAGTAACGATATCGATATTTTTTATCGTAAAATTCATTCCATGATACCAGTTCTCAGAGCCTGAATCGCCTTGGGGATGTCGCCGCCTCGAAACACGGACGTCCCGGCTACAAGCACTTCTGCGCCCGCCTTAATGACTGCGCGCGCCGTTTCTGTGTCGATTCCCCCGTCGACCTCCAGGTATATTTCCCGGCCGGTTCTTGCAATCATGTCCTTTGCTTCTTTTAGCTTTCTCTCGCTTCCTTTGATAAACGTCTGACCGCCAAATCCAGGGTTAACAGACATGATGAGGATCAAATCAACGTCAGGGAGGATGTCCTGGAGCAGCGATGTCGAAGTCGCTGGATTAATCGCTACGCCGGCTTTTGCGCCAAGGTCTTTGATGTGGGCAACTGTCCGCTGGAGGTGAATGCATGCCTCCTGATGCACGGTGATGATGTCCGCTCCGGCTTTACGAAAGTCTTCAAGAAATCGGTCGGGAGTTTCGATCATCAGATGTGTATCAAGCGGGAGCTTGGTGTGTTCTCGGATTGCTCCAACAACAAAGGGGCCAAAACTTATGTTGGGAACGAAATGACCGTCCATGACATCCAGATGGAGCCAGTCGGCCCCGCCTTTTTCGGCCAAATGTATTTGGTCTTTCAGATAAGCGAAGTCCGCTGCCAGAATGGAAGCTGCTATTTTTATTTTCGACATTGGTCAGTTCTCTAGCCGCACTGGACTATCAGGTTTTTTTGCCACAAAGAGGTCGATGGCTGTACCCGATGTTGCCAATTCTCCGCCCCTCGGGTACTGGTCGATAACCGTATTCGGAAGCAAATCGAGGTTTACCTGATATGTGATGTTGCCGACGTTAAACCCTTGCTGGACGACGACTCTCTCGGCTTCGGAGAGCGTTTTCATGATGACCTTCGGAACGGGCAGGCGGTCGACACTTTTTCCCTGGCTGACAAAAATGTCAATCCTGCTCCCTTTCTTGACATTTGTCCCGTTGGGAATCCCTTGGTCGATGATCGTATTTTCGGGGAATTCCTCAGAAACCTGATAAGTTATCTCCCCCAAAGACAGGCCAAAACGCTCGAGCGTAAAGGTGCCATCCCGTATGGATTTTCCCCTCAGGCTGGGGACCAAAACAAGCAATTCCCCGCCGCTGACAGTCAGATAGACATTCCTGCCAAACTTGACCTCTGTGCCCGGTAAGGGATTCTGCAATGCCACTGTTCCCACAGGATATTGTTTGTCCGTTTTTGGCTCTGTTTCCTTGAAATCAAGCCCGCTTTCTGTCAAGACTTTTCTTGCCTCTTCAATAGGTAAGCCCAAAACTGATGGAACGCGGGTGATTTTTCCTTGTTGTACATACAACGGCATCACGAGATTGTCCATGAGAAGAAAGACGAACAGGAAACCAAGAAAACCGACGAGAGAGTACTTCAGGAGAGTTTTGATGAGTTGTCCGCTCTGTGGATTCACAAAAGTATTGCAAGGTAAAAAATAATCGCCTGACTTACAAGAATTTTTGAGGACATAACCTGATGACCGACGTAATCATACTCTTCTTGCATGCGGCAACGCAGCTTTCGTTGTTTGCTTCGTACTCGATTGTTTAGTATCATCGGAAACCATCAGATGACTGAAGCCGCGAAAATATTTTTCCGATGAGATCGTCTTCCACTACCGGCCCTCAGGATTCTCCAACTGACACGCTATCTCCACTTCAACGCGATATTCTTAAGACGCTTCTGTATTTTGACATCTTCAACCATCCGCTGACGGTCGAAGAGATTTATCGCTTCCTACCGTCGAATTCAACTTCGCCTTCCACGATCCGGGAGGCATGTCATCAACAACCTTTATCAACTTTGGTCAAAGAAGATGAAGGATTCTATGCACTTCGGGCGAACGCAGCAAGTACTAGGAGCGAACGCAGAATCAAGGAGTTCAACGCGCGGAGGCTCTGGAAAGTCGCCCAATGGATGGGTGCCATTATTTCACATGTGCCTTTCGTTCGCGCAGTCGGCATCTCCGGAGAGCTTTCGAAAGGGGTGGCCGGCGCAAAGGCAGATATTGATTTCTTCATCATCACGACGGCTCATCGGCTTTGGATTTGTCGTACGCTGCTTATCCTGATCAAAAAGACTCTCCTGCTGAACAGTAAGAAATACTTTTGTCTCAACCTTTTTATTAGTGAAGATCATCTTCATGTTGAAGTACGAAACCAGTATTCTGCGACAGAGGTCGCAACGCTCAGGCCCGTACGCAATATGTTCCTCTACGATCGTTATCTTGAGGAAAACGTCTGGATTTCGGATTTCTTTCCAAATTGGAAAAAAAGCCTCAGCGATATCGGGTCTGTGAGTAATTCGAGGAGTGTTCTTCAAAGAATCCTGGAATTGCCATTTGACAATATGGCAGGCAATAAGATTGATACCTGGCTGATGAATCGCTGGAGAAACCTCTGGCGGCGCCGATATCCTCATTTGAACGAAGAACAGCGTGACAGGCTCTTCCGTTGTCGAAGCTTTATCTCGACTGCTTACGGAGAAGATTTCTTGAGTAAAGTCATTGATTCATATAACAGTCGTTTAAGGAAATTCTCTATCGGCTAGTTGATACGGTAGTTCCGCCCAATGGCAGAGGTTCTCCTCACTCACTCTTACTTCCTCCATTTTGACCCAAAGGAGCAGAGGGCTATGATGCCCTATCCGCCCCTGGGGACTCTTTACGCCGCAAGTTATCTGAAGCGTAAAGGGATTTCAGTCGCCTTTCATGATGTCATGCTGGCGAAACGCGAAGACGAAATCATATCGGCTCTTCATAGTCACAAGCCAAAACTTGTCGTTATTTACGACGACCAATTCAATTATCTGACGAAAATGTGTCTGAGCCGTATGCGTCAGGCAGCTTTTGAAATGACGCGGATAGCCAAGGAACACGGCTGCGGAGTCGTTATCTTTAGCTCAGATGCAACGGACCACCTCGACAAATACTTTGCCCAGGGCGCTGACTTCGTGATCTGCGGTGAAGCAGAGCAGACGCTTGCCGAGCTCGCCGCCCATGTCTTGAACGGATCCTCGGGCTTAATCAATGAAATACGCGGAGTCGCGTACCGCCAAAACGGCTCATTCAAACGAACGCAGGCGCGGGATCTTGTAACAAACCTTGACGATATACCCTTCCCCGAGTGGGATTTGGCCGATCTCGAACGATATCGCGCAGCCTGGAAAACCCGTCATGGTTATTTTTCACTCAACATAGTGACAACACGCGGTTGCCCTTTCCATTGCAATTGGTGTGCAAAACCCGTCTATGGGCAGGTTTATCATAGCCGGAGTCCTGAAAATGTGGCCGAGGAAATGGCTTACTTGAGGGAGTTTGTGAAACCCGATCATATTTGGTTCGCAGACGACATTTTTGGACTCAAGCCAGGCTGGACAACAGAATTTGATGAAGTGGTAAACAAGAGAAATGTCAAAACTCCGTTCAAATGTCTTTCGCGTGTCGATCTTTTGTTAAAAGAAGACAATATTCGACACCTTAAGAACTCCGGCTGCCAAACGGTTTGGGTTGGTGCCGAGTCCGGCTCTCAGAAGATTCTCGACGCCATGGAAAAAGGGACGACCATCGAGCAGATTTATAAAGCCACAGCATTGCTACATCGCGTTGGTATTCGAGTGGGCTTTTTCTTGCAATTTGGCTATCCCGGTGAAACCAAAGCAGATATCGAAAAAACGCTGCAAGTGGTAAAGGATTGCAAGCCGGATGAAATAGGAGTATCGGTCTCGTATCCTCTTCCGGGAACAAAATTCTACGAGAGTGTGAAGGCGCAGCTCGGAGAAAAACAAAACTGGGTCAACAGTCAGGAACTGGAAATGATTTTTGCGGGAGTATATCAGCCGGACTTTTATCGCGTGCTTCACCGCGTTGTTCATAAGAAATTCAGCGTGTGGAGAGGAATACGAACAGCGAAAGAGATGCTCCGCACTCCCACGCGATTTGGCAAACGATCCTTCCGCAACCTTGCGTCGATGCTGTATCATGGGACGACACTGCCCATCGAACTGCTTAAACTTAACAAGTTGGAGAGGTACTCGTTAACACATGTCCACAGCTCCTGACATTCAGAGAGCCCAAGTGGCAGAGGCGTTTGACAGGGTTGCTCATATCTT
>JACQPT010000141.1 GCA_016207415.1 Ignavibacteriales bacterium | reverse complement strand
TTGAAAAAGGAGCCTCCTATGAAACGCATGCACACGGTTGTCGTTGTCGTTTCCGTCCTTCTCTTGTTGATGAGTATCGCCTGGCAGAACCCGCAGGACAAGAAGGACATCACTGCTTATGTTATGAAGGTGGTCAACGATGTGACGAAAAGAGGACCCACCACGGGATGGACCGCTGCCATTGCCACCGACCGCTTGCGGGCTGGATACAACGTCCGGACTCAGGACGGCTCCCTGGCAGTGATAAAATTCGCCGATGACTCTAAGCTCATTGTGCGGCCGAAGTCTATCGTCGACATCAAGGGCCAGGTCCAGGGCAAACAGATCCTCGACAGGAGTGTTTACACGGAGCGAGGCAATGTTGCCTTCAATGTGAAGAAACGGGAAAAGGAGCAGTTCCGTTTTTCTTCGCCCGTCTCTGTTGCTTCGATCAGAGGGACTGAAGGCGCGTTTATCGTGGGAGGTACGGAGGACCTTTTGATTATTCTTCAAGGATTAGCAGAATACTTGAATGTCATCTCCAACAATTCTGTTAATGTTGGCGCCGGCCAAACCGGGACTGCCAACAGTAACGGAGATATCAACAGCAGACAGTCCACACCCGACGAACAAAACCAAGGTTCCTCGGATGATAACAGCTCCAGCAACCAGGTGGGCGACGGCGGCCAGCAAGGCGGAGGACAGCAGGGCGGAACATCCCAAAGGAAAAAACACGAGCTCCGTATCCCCGGCCTCGACAAAGACGGGAATCCAAAAACAGTCATTATTGAGTGGGAAGAGTAGCAGCGCGACGCGTTTAGGATCTGCTTGATTCATTTCGTGAGTTTACCTACATTGAGCGGCGGTCTGAGCATGACCGCCGCTTTTCCTTTCCATCAGTAGAATTTTTCTTACAGGGGAGGCACCTCCATGAATATCCGGAAACTGTCCCTTTCTTTCCTCGGAATTCTCGTTTTCACTTCTTCCGTTGTTGCCCAAGTTCAGCCGGCTATTAGTAAAGTGAATGTTCCACCCGCTGCCGACCGGCAGCCCCTTTCGCTCAGCGTTGACCTCTCTCGAACGACCGATGTACGTAAAGTCGTCATCTGGTACCGCTCATTTGGCGAAAGCGAGTTCAAAGAGCTGGAAATGCTCCTTGCAGGCCGAAACGCATCGGTAACGCTCCCGGCAGAGGTCGTCCTTCCGCCTTACATCGAGTACTTTATCGAGGCGACTCTGGAGAGCGGCTCCGAAACTTATCCACTGGAAAATCCACGCGCAAACCCCCTCCAGATATCCGTTAAGCAGGCAGACCCGAAGGACGAAGAAATCAGAATTTTGAGCCCGGAGCCCGGCGAAACTTCTGCTGCAGAAGATTTTGTAGTTGCTGTCTCGCTCTACTTTGCTTCGGACAATGTGGACAGGACCAAGACCCGCATCATCCTCGACGGCTTTGACGTGTCGAAGGATGCAATCCTTTCGGAGGATGTCATTCTGTACAATCCGAAGAATTTTAACAGGCCGCTGAATCTTGGCGCCCATTTTCTGAAAGTTGAATTACGAGACTCGACCGGCGCCACATATCACTCTCGGGAGATAACCTTCAACCTCTCGACGGCCATTGCCATTGCTGAGGAGAAAGCACGACTTCGCGCAATCGGAAATGGGCAACTTGAGTTCAGAAACGAAAACCTCTCCGCCGGTGGCACCACCTATCTTCGTGGGGATTTCAGGGTAGATGGAACCTACAGTATCCTCAACGGCGGCGCCAGCGTCCACGTGGACAATCAGGAAAAGTCGGAACGGCAGCCACAGAATCGCTTCCTCGGCTATCTCGAAACGAGTTTCCTGCGTTTGCAGGTCGGGGATGCCTTCCCGAGGTTTCCCAGTTACATTGTCAGCGGCAAACGTGTGCGGGGTGTATCAGGAAATCTGATGCTCGGGATTTTTAACGTCGACGCTTCGTTTGGGCAAACGGAGCGATTCATAGAGGGTCAGTATGATTCGACGCACGTTTTTCCGGATAGTTCAGCAGCCGATGCCCGCCCGAGTAACACGATTCAGACCGATCGCAACAACTATTTCAAATACGACTTTTTTACGAGAGGTACGTACACGCGCAACTTCCTTGCCGTTCGCCCGAGTTTTGGAAGCGGAGAGAACTACCAGCTGGGATTCACCTACATGAAGGCAAAAGACGACATTCCCTCAATCAAATACGGGACGCGTCCGGCTGAAAACCTTGTTGTTGGATCCGACCTTCTCCTCGCCGCAGATGATCAGCGACTGAAGTTCGAGACGCAACTTTCGCTCGCTCTGACGAACGAAGACATTTCGGGAGGAAACTTCACGGAGGCAGAGAAGGATTCCGTCACAGCTTCATCCGGCATTTCCAAAACACAACTGAACCTTGCAGAAAAGATTATCACTGTAAACGAGAACCTCTTTCCCACAAACCCTGTCAGCACGGGGCTTCCGGGTGTGGCAGGTGAGGCTGCGTTAACGCTCAACTACTTAAACAATTTCTTGCGCGCAGTCGCCTACCATCGTGGCGCAGCCTACAAGTCCTTCGGCAACGAGTTTCTTCAGACGGACATCCGTGGGTTCCAGGTGAGCGACTACATCAGGCTTTTCAGCAACCGGCTGTTGACCAGTCTGTCTTTCGAGCAAAAGAGCGACAACACTGCTGACACGAAAGAAGTGACGACGAAATACGTAAACTTCAACGGTTCTCTGTCTGTTAATCCGGGCGTGAATCTGCCGACATTCCAACTGGGGTATGGTCAATTTGGAAGGACCGCTGGGCTGGATCAGGGAACGCGAAATGCCGTCACCAACCGTCCCGACAGCGCTACAGTCTCCAGCTCCGCCGACGAGAAAACGAGCCGTTATCTTGTGGCCGCAAGCTACGATTTCACATCTGGTATCCGTCACCTTGCTTCCGTAAGCTTCAGTCTGGCAGACAGGAAAGATAACACGTACAAGAAGCAGAACCAGCAGAACATGTTCCTGCAAACTTCTGTCACGTCGAACTTCACTTCGATGCCACTGCAGACGATTGTCAGCATTCTCTACAGCAAGAACACCAACGACCGGCAAACATTCTACACGGACAGCGTGAAATTCAATCAAGATAGCGCGCTTGCCAGAACCGAGTTCAACTATACGATGGTCACGGTCGGCGGTACGTTGCGCATGCTCAACGATGACCTGCGACTTGTTGCAACGGTGAGTCCGGCGTTCGGCGCGTTTAACCGCGTGAATTTCCAATTCGGCGCCGATTACACGTATGCCCAGAGACACAATTTTCTTTTCCAGGCAGATTACATTCAAAACGCCGGCCTTGGCGACGACACGATCATCAGTCTCATCTACCGATTCAATTTCTAACGGACGGGCATGGCCTCGTACGACTTCAAGAAAAAGTATCTTCCTGTTTTAAACAAGATTGGCATTGGTCTGGGAATTGGTGTCTTTGTCCTGTTGCTCACACAGGAATACTTTTTTGAAGAAATAACGTTCCTGAAGAATGTCGACCTCTTGACGATCGACTATCGTTATCAGGGCCGATATGAGGCTTCCGATCTGTATGAGCAGAGGCTGGACAAAGACGTGGTGATTGTCGGTATATCCGATGACGATTTGAAGTCCATGCCTCATCGTTTTCCCTTTCCCCGCTGGTATTACGCTCACCTGATTGAAAACTTGGAACGCGCTGGGGCTCGCGTGATCGCGTTCGATATTGAATTTCAGAACCCGGCAGAGGGGGATTCCGTACTCCGCGAAGTTCTGAAGAAATACGACAACGTTATTCTCGCAACGAAAGTGCCCACCGGTGTTTCAACGGAAAAATACGAAGTCCGTTCCGTCGAACAGGATTTCGGCAGTGTGTTCTTCGATGTGAACAGGAATATCGGCATGGTGGATATTTTCAAAGACCGTGACGGAGTGTGCCGTCGTTACCTTCCCATGATTACGGTCGGCGACAATCTTGCTCCCACATTCGCCTTTTCTGCCCTGAACCAGGCGCTGAAGCCACCGCTGCCACCATTAACCCGTGCGAAGATTACCGACGATTATTTTGTCTTGCGAGATCGTCAAATACCGAAATTCGACCCGCAGACATTCCTCCTGAGTTACTACGGGCCTAATGAAACTTTCCGGTATGAAAAGTTCTCACAGGTCATTGACGATGAAATCTTCAAGACGAAAGATGAGATGGACATTGAAGAGGATCTCAACCTCTTTGACGAAGACCTGATGAAGCGTTTAAAGGGAAAGATCGTGTTGATCGGATCTGTCATGCCGGAAGAGCGCGACATTCACGCCGTGCCAATCTTTAAACTCGACGGGGATAAAAAGAACTACAACATGCACGGTGTGGAGATTCATGCGACAGCTGTGCAGAACCTCCTCGATCAAAATTTCATTTCACGGCCGGAACATTGGGTCGAGGCTTCGCTTATTCTTTTCTTTTCCCTGGTGACATTCCTCGGCATACTGAGATTTCGGCAATTGAAGCTCCGGTATGCATGGCTCCTCGAAGGCGGTGCACTCGTCATTACCATTGTCCTGATAGCCGGATTGTTGGAAGTTTCGATTCTTGCCTTCACGAATGCAAACATGCTCATGAATGTTGTGAACCCAAGTTTTTCGATCATCCTTGCGTACTTCGGCACGGCTGTGTATCAGTATCTCCAGGAGAGAGAACAAAAAGCTTTAATCAAAAATGTGTTCGGGCATTATCTCAGTCCTACTGTAGTCAACATTCTTGCCACTGACCCCAGCAAAGCCAGGCTTGGCGGCGACCGGCGTGAATTGACGGTGTTCTTTTCGGATATTGCAAATTTTACGACCGTCTCCGAGTCGTTCAAGCAGCCTGAAGGGCTTGTCGACCTGCTGAATGAGTATCTCTCAGAAATGACCTCCATCGTGCTGAAAACCGACGGCACACTGGATAAGTACGTCGGCGACGCCATTATCGCTTTTTGGGGAGCTCCGTTGCCCCAGAAAGACCATGCATATCGTGGATGTGTCGCCGCTTTGGAGATGCAGAGAAAACTCGCCGAGCTCAGGCCAAAATGGAAAAAAGAAGGCAAACCCGAGCTCAGTTGTCGATGCGGTGTCAACACCGGTACGGTCATCGTTGGCAACATCGGCGGCAAGGACCGGTTTGACTACACCGTCATCGGGGACAGTGTGAACCTCGCATCCCGCATGGAAGGCGCCAACAAGCAATACCATTCGAGCATCATGATCAGTGAATCAACATACGGACAGGTGAAGGATAAAGTCATTGTGCGCGAACTCGACCTTCTCCAGGTGAAGGGAAAAACCGAGCCAGTGAAAGTTTTTGAATTGCTCGGAACGGCCAGTTTGAAATTGAGCGACGGCGAAAAGCAGTCTCTTGAATTGTACCATGAGGGTCTAAAACTGTATCGGAAACGCACGTGGGATGAGGCGATTGCGTATTTCAATCAATCTCACCAGCTCGACCCCAAGTGCCATGTCGCCCAGATTTATGCAGAACGAGCAGGACTCTATCAGCTCAACCCGCCGCCCGAGGAGTGGAACGGCGTGTTTGTGATGACGACGAAGTAATCCATTTCAGGAAAATGAGAAAACGAAAGCCGGAGAGAATCCGGCTTTTTTGTTTTCTAGAGCGAGCTAAGAAATGTCTCTCTAAACCAAGAGTACATCATTCGACCGCGCATAAAGAAGTTCTTTCTCTTTTTTGATTGTGGCTTGAAAAGAAAGAATTCGCCGGTTTATTCCGGGCTTCTCAGGTAGCGTTCTTCCTGTAGGATGAACCGAAGCGAAATGCGGTGGGTGTCGTCGAGTTCTTTGTTGCCGAATCGGGCAAAGGAATAATCGATGTCGAGCTTTCGCAGGTGCACTCCCGCTCCAACGCTCATCTGTTTCACATCGTTATAGCCGAGTCTGAGCGCCACGAGGTTACTGAATTCATATTCAAATCCGATGTGTGGGTCGAGACTGATCGGTCCCAGGTTGGCAATCGAGGCGAACCTCCTGTTTTCAAAGCGCAGGTCGACATCAAACGTTGGAGCAAATCTTCCCCCGAAGAGATCCACGAAATACGCCGAGCCCAGTTTTACAGTCGGAGATATCAGCTCGTTCCTTCCCGTGGACCAGGAAACCAGAGTTGTAGTGAGGTCCTGGCCGTTGATGCCAACGAAGAAATCGGTAAACGGCGTATAAAGAATGCCGACATCGAATCCAACGCCTATCGCCGACTGGTCGGATAAATCCCGCCTGATGAATTTAACGTTGGCGCCGTAAGAAAATTGTTCATCCACCTTGACAGAATACGTGAGGTACATTGCCCAGTCGGCGGATGAAAAATAGCTGATTTTATCGTAGTCCAACCTGTCGACGTTGTCAAAAATCCCATTCCCGTTGTTGTCGATCCAGGCGTTCCGTGTATCCGGGATTCCGTCGATACCGAGACGGATGAGGCTGAAGCCGAGACTCACGTCAACTCCGTAGGGAATGGCCACCGAGGCAAAGTCATAATTCATGAGGCTGGCGTAGCGCTCATCGTGCATGAACATGACTTCGGGATAATTGATGCGCACAAGGCCGGCCGGGTTCCAGTAACCCGCCGTTGCATCGTTCGCCAGAGCGGCATACGCTCCGCCAAGACCGAGGGCTCTTCCACCGACGCCGATGGCCATGAACTCGCCTGCATATTTACCCACCGATTGGGCAAACATTGTCTGAGCGAGAATTACCGTCAGCAAAAGCAGTTTTTCTTTCTTCATGGCTTCCCCTCGAAATCTACCGGATAAGTTCTCCTCCGAGTTCACGCTTGATTGCCGCTATAACAGGATGGTCGTCAGGATTGGCCCCGTTGCCGGGTTTCGCTGTGGCAGGAGAGGATTGCGAAGCCGCCAGACTACCATTCCCCTTCTGCTCGGCACCTGCAATCACCGGTTCGATACTCACGCGTACTCCGGTGACGTTCTGAAACACCTCTGCGAGAAACTCCTTGTTCCTTTTGAGTGAAGAAAGGTGATATTCATCGGGGCAGCCGATACGCACTGTGCCGTTGTTTGATTCGAGGAAATGACTTGCGCTCAAACTCGTGCCAATGGCAATCTTCGTTTTCCGCACGCCGTCGACGAAATCATTCCAGCGCTGGATGACTGTCTCGCTCAAAATCTTATACGCGGTTTCGCTTGAGTTCAGTTCGGTCGTGGGAGCAACAACGTGCTCTTGCACGACATTCCTCAATCCCGGTGCCGGCATGAACGGGCTTGAGCTTTGCACATCTTTGTATTGCGACGCGGCGGATACGAGCGACGATGCTTTCAACGTCCCCGCGCTCACGCTGCCGAGGACTTTCACTTCTGTTGACGGAAGCGGTTTTTTCTCGACGGTCCTGGCATTGACAGAATCGCTAAAGCTCTTACCGTCAAGTTTTTTTTTGAGGTCGTTGATCTGCTGGAGGAGATCCTGAATGCGCACAGAACCGTCCATCCTGACCATTTGCAGTAAAGTCGCTTCGAGCTTAAACCTCGGTTGAGGCGCCCATCGAATGGATGATTCCAGCTCGTTGGCGAGCTTCATAAGGCGGACAATATCCTGCTCCGTAAAGCTCTTCGTGTCCTGTTCATAGCGCTTCTTGAACGGCTCCGATGTTTCCACCAGCTGGGTTGAACCGGTCGTCAGCACGATGAGGAGGTTGCGCAAATGCTCGGAGAGTCCGCTGACGAACTCGCGCAGGTCGCAGCCGCTCCGGACAATCTCGTCGACAAGCTCGACCCCCGCGCGCACATCTTTCGCCGCGATGAGCGAAGTGACCCGAAAGAACATCTCCTGGTCGACGACATTGAGCGCCCGCATGACTTCATCCGTCTTGATGTCGTTACCACAGAATGACCGCACTTGGTCGAAGATGCTCTGCGCGTCGCGCAACGAGCCGTCGCCCTTTTTTGCTATGATGAGCAGCGCGTCATCTTCGATTCTTACCTTCTCTTCGTCAGCGATGTGGCGGAGGCGATTGATGATCTCGTCGATGGCAATCCTGCGAAAGTCGAACCTCTGGCATCGCGAGAGGATCGTCATCGGTACTTTGTGCGCTTCGGTTGTGGCGAAAATGAAGAGGACATGCGGCGGGGGCTCTTCAAGCGTCTTCAGGAGGGCGTTAAACGCTTCCTTCGTCAGCATGTGTACTTCGTCGATGATGTACACCTTGTATTTGCCGCGTGTTGGCGTGTAGCGAACGGATTCCCGCAGATTCCGGATCTCCTCCACGCCTCTGTTGGAAGCGCCGTCAATTTCGATCACGTCAAGGCTTCGTCCCAACGTAATTTCTTCGCATACCGCGCATGTGTTGTCGGGATTGTTGTCGGACGGGGACAGGCAGTTGAGAGCCTTCGCTAAAATCCTTGCTGTCGTCGTTTTACCGACACCGCGGGTACCGCTGAAAATGTACGCATGGGCAACGCGTTTTGTCGCCAAAGCGTTCTTGAGTGTATTGGTAATATGGGCCTGGCCGACGACATCTTCGAACACCATCGGCCGCCATTTTCGGGCAGTGACCTGGTAAGACATACGCAGATTAAGATGAAAGAACTAAAATGAAAAAAAGGGCTAACGTCAAAATGAAGAAATCAAAAGGTAAAATCAACTGATTTCTATTTTCGCTTTCTCGCGCCGTCGAAGACGTATTGCATCGCCTCTTCGATCGTTTCTACGGGAATAATCTTTAGTCCTTCCTTGACCTTTTCGGGGATTTCCGCCAAATCCTTTACGTTTTCTTTCGGTATCAAGACTGTTTTAATGCCGCTTCGCTGTGCTGCGAGAAATTTTTCGTTAAGCCCGCCGATGGGGAGGACGTTGCCGCGCAAAGTGATTTCTCCCGTCATAGCGATGTCGTTACGTGCAGGTCGGCTGCTGGCTGCGGAAATGATGGCCATTGCCATCGTAAGTCCAGCGGATGGCCCGTCTTTTGGAATGGCGCCTTCAGGAAGATGGATGTGAATCTCCTTTGACTTATAAAAATCCGGGTCGACGCCAAATTTTTTCGCGTTCGAACGGATGTAGCTCAACGCCGCCTGGGCCGATTCTTTCATCACGTCACCAAGTTGCCCCGTGAGCGTCAGCTTTTCACCGCCGCGCATAATCGTCACATCCACATTGAGGATATCCCCGCCGACACTTGTCCATGCCAATCCTGTCACGGAGCCCACGCGCCTCTCCTGTTCAGCGGCTTTCTTGCGGAACTTCGGCACGCCGAGGTGTTGTTCGACTTTTTCTTCGTTGACGACGAGCGGGCTCTTCGCATGGTGTTCTTTCTTCCCATTCTTTTGTTTTGTCAGTACAAGCTCTTTGGCTACCTTGCGGCAGACGGAGGCGATTTCCCGCTCCAGGTTCCTCACGCCCGCTTCGCGTGTATAGCCCTGAATGATTTTTGTTATTGCGCCGTCCGAGAGTTTCACGTTCTTTTCGTCGAGGCCGTGTTCTTTGAGTTGTTTCGGGATGATGTGGCGCTTGGCGATTTCGCGCTTTTCGTGCTCAAGGTATCCCGGCAGCTCGATGATCTCCATGCGATCCTGGAGAGGGAGGGGAATGGCATACCGGACATTTGCCGTCGTGATGAACATAACCTTGGACAAGTCATAGTCCACTTCAAGATAATGGTCGTTGAAGGCGATGTTTTGTTCGGGATCCAGGACTTCCAGCAACGCCGCGGATGGGTCTCCGCGGAAGTCCATGCTCATCTTGTCGACCTCGTCCATTAAGATGACGGGGTTGACGACGCCCGCACGTTTCATGGATTGAATGATCTTCCCGGGCAATGAACCGATATACGTGCGGCGGTGCCCCCTGATTTCCGCCTCATCGCGTACGCCCCCCAGCGACATCCGGACGAATTTTCTGCCGAGAGCACGGGCGATCGATTTCGCAAGGGATGTTTTGCCTACTCCCGGAGGCCCGACGAAACAGAGAATCTGGCCACGCATTTCCCTCACGAGGTTCAGAACGGCGATGTGCTCAAGAATCCTGTCTTTCGGCTTCTCAAGCCCGTAGTGGTCGTCTTCCAGAATTTTCTTGACGTGGTCTATTTCCAGGTTATCTTTCGTCCGTTTCACCCACGGAACGGCCAGGAGCCAATCCAGGTAATTCCGCGTGACGGAGAATTCGGGCGACATGGAGGGCGTCTTCTTGAGCTTGTTGAACTCCTCCATCGCTTTTTCCTCGACTTCTTTTGGCATCTTCGCTTTCCGGACCTGCTCCTTCAGCTTCGCCAATTCGGGCGAGGCCTCATCTTCACCGAGTTCGTCCTGGAGAATACGGATTTGTTCCTGGATGAAGAACTTCCGTTGCGATTTCTGGATGTTATCCTGCACTTTCGTATCGATTTCACGTTCGATCTTCAGGATGTCTACTTCTGTCATAAGGGTTTTGGAGAGCTCATAAAATTGATCGCGGAGGCTGGTGATCTGAAGAACGCGTTGTTTCACTTCAACACTTTGCTGAATATTGGAAGCGATGTAGTACAGTTTCCTTTGCGGGTCTTTGATCCCGTCGAAGGTCATGAGCACTTCGGGCGGGATATTGCGGTTCAGGCGGACGTACTCGTTGAAAAGAGATGTCGTATGGCGAACGAGAGCATCGAGCTCGTTACCGACCGGCTGCTGCGGTTTGTGAACCGTAACTTCGGCTTCGAGAAAGCCGGGGTTGTCGAGGAACTGTTTGACGCTTCCATGAACGATACCGTCGACGAGAATTTTCATAAGCCCGTTGGGGAGCTTAAGCATTTGAATGATCTTCGCTACGGTGCCGTCTCGGAAAACATCGTCGCGGGTAGGTTCGTCCACTGAAGGGTTTTTTTGTGCGACCAGAAAGATATACTTTCCTCGCTCGACGGCCTGATTGGCCGAGCGCAGCGAAGAATCTCTGCCCACCAGCACCGGGAATATCATATAAGGAAACAGGACAACGTCTCGAAGCGGGAGTACGGGGAGCGTTGACGGAATAGAATCGATCGTTTCTATGGGTTGATTGCCCGGTTTGATCGTTGTTTCGCTCACTTCGTCCTTGTTCTCCAAAACAAAAAGAGGGCTCCTCCGCTCTGTGCTGGATTCACCCATCTTTTGTGTGGTAATATAGCATCCAAAGCGGGGATTGTCAAGATTGCGATTTCTCAAGCGAAAGCCCTCTCCGTCCTCATCGGGATTGCCATAATTGCTTCGGCCTGCAAATTTTGCTATCCTACCGCCATTATTGACATGGATTTTCCCCTTTTTTTTCATCCCGCATCGGATTGCTCACTTTTTGTAAAACTTGGTGAGGGGATTTCCCTCGAATTACACAAAAGAGTTTCGTATCTCACCCGCCTGTTGCTGATGAACACCCGTAATCGCATCCGTAATGTTCATCCCGGCTACAATTCAATTCTTGTTTCGTTTGATCCGCTCATAAGCAACCACTCAGAACTCGAAAAGTTCATCCGAGGTCTTCTTCAACAAAACGAAGACATTCACATTCAGAATCGCATTGTTGAGATCCCCACATGTTACGGTGGTGAGTTTGGCTCAGACCTGGACGAAGTCTCTCACCGTTGCGGCCTCGCAGCAAACGATGTCATTCGGCTTCATTCTTCAGCCGAGTACATCGTCTATTTCCTCGGTTTTTCTCCAGGATTCCCTTACCTCGGCGGGTTACCACCTGAGCTGAGCGTTCCTCGCCTCTCCGTTCCAAGAACACGAGTGCCAACCGGTAGCGTGGCCATTGCCGGAAAGCAGGCCGGGGTTTATCCCGTTTCATCGCCCGGAGGATGGAGAATCATCGGCAGGACGCCGCTCAAGCTGTTTGAGCCTTCCAAAGAACCGCCAACTCTTCTGCAGATTGGCGACTATGTGAAGTTCGTTCCCATAACGGAAACCGAGTTTCAAAATATGTCCATTGCTTGATGCCCCTTATCCGAGTCCTACATCCGGGTTTCCAGACAACCATTCAGGACCTTGGCCGGTTCGGCTTTGCTCATTTGGGAATCTCTGCTTCGGGTGCTGCGGATGCGCTTTCTCTCCGTGTTGGAAATCTTCTCGTGGGCAACAAGGAAGCCGAGTCGGCCCTTGAGATGACGCTGCTCGGCGCCGAGCTCGATTTCGAAGAACGGTGTGTTATTGCCATAACGGGCTCGGATTTTGGACCAAAACTGAATGGTCAAGCTCTTCCATCCTGGCAATCGCTTGAAGTGCCCGCGGGCGGCCATCTGCAGCTTGGCCCGACGAGGAATGGATCAAGATGCTATTTGTGCATCGCTGGAGGTTTTGATATACCTTTGACTCTCGGAAGTCGCTCTACTCACCTCTTGACGGGACTTGGTGGTTTGGACGGACGGTCGCTGAAAAGAGGAGATGTCCTTCGGACGCGTTCGAGTGCTTCAAAAAGTTTTCAACCCCGCTCTCTCGACACTTATTTCCTGATGGGTTTTAATTCGAAGGAGAAGCAAATTCATGTCACAGAGGGATTGCAATCTGGTTATTTCTCAGACAAAGTAACGGAAATGTTTTACTCTTCTCCCTATACCGTTTCAGAGGATTCAAACCGTATGGGTTTACGACTGTTAGGACCAAGAATAGAGCACTCTCACGAAGTTGAGATTGTCACCGAAGGGGCACCGGTCGGCGCGGTTCAGATTCCACAGAATGGCGAACCAATTATTCTCTTCGTCGAACATCAGACGACTGGTGGATACCCGAAGATTGCAAACGTCATTACAGCCGATTTACATCTCGTTGGTCAACTACGACCGCGTGATCTGGTTCGATTCCAAAAGGTTTCCTTTGCAGAAGCTCTCCCACGGTATCATGAGCAGGAGCGTTTTGTTCAGTCTGTCAGGAATTTGGCGCTATGACCTCTCCTGTTGCGAGTTCCTGGTATAAGGCAATTACTCGAGAACAATGGAAGACCTTGTTCGCGGCCCAACTGGGATGGATGCTGGACGCCATGGACGTCATGCTCTACGCGTTTGCGCTAACTGCCATCAGGCAGGAATTCTCGCTTGACGCTGCCGCCGCAGGTGCGCTCGCTTCCGTGACGCTTCTTGCTTCTTCCTTGGGCGGAGTTTTTTTTGGCTATCTTGCTGATAGAATCGGACGTGCCAAGGCTCTCATGTATTCCATTCTCGTCTATTCTGTTTTCACAGCGTTGACTGCAACATCGACATCAATTGCTGAGCTCATCTTCTGGCGGTCGCTCGTCGGTATCGGGCTCGGTGGTGAATGGTCGGCCGGATCTGTTCTTGTTTCCGAAACATGGCCTGCCGAACATCGGGGAAAGGCGATTGGATTTATGCAGTCCGGATGGGCAATCGGATATATTTTCGCCGCCCTCCTAAGTGCTTTGATACTAGCGACTTATGGGTGGCGTGTTCTATTCGCTGTGGGTGTCCTTCCTGCGTTTCTGGTTTTCTGGATTCGACGAAACGTTGGCGAGCCGAGGGTGTGGAGTGATTCGCCTTTCCAGCGAAAGCACTTTGTGGTCAGTGAGATCTTTCGCAAGCCCTTGTTCTCGAAAACGATCATCGCATCGTCGCTCGGCGCCTCGGTGCTGTTTGCCTATTGGGGACTGTTCACGTGGATCCCAGCTTTTCTTTCTACGTCTGTAGAGCTGGGTGGAGGCGGACTCAGCATTGTTCGGACATCAGCCTGGATAATCCCCATGCAACTCGGCGCTTTTTTTGGCTATACTTCATTCGGTTTTCTCGCGGACCGTTTCGGGAGGAGGCTCACGTTTGTCAGCTTTTTGACGGGAGCCGCAGTTCTAGTGCCTGTTTACGGTCAACTCGGAAGAAGTGAGGTTTCGCTTCTTGTCCTTGGGCCTCTTATTGGTTTTTTCGGGCATGGATACTTTAGCGTTTTTGGCGCGCTGCTTGCAGAACTTTTCCCAACTCGCATTCGAGCTACCGCACAGGGATTCTGCTATAATATTGGAAGAGCCGTCAGTGCGCTATCGCCTTATGTCATCGGGGCACTGGCCGATCAGTACGGCATTGGGTCAGCCTTGGGGTTAACCTCGGCTTTCTTTCTTGCCGGTGCACTCCTCATGTTCTTATTGCCGGAAACACGGGGGAAGGAACTTGACTAGCCCAAGACTTGCGGTCGACATCAATTCAGACATGGGCGAACGGCCCGAGGCAATTCGCGACGGCTCTGAGGAAGAACTCATGACATATATTTCCTCAGCCAATGTTGCGTGCGGGGGTCACGCAGGCACCGTAGCATCAATGGAAGAAGTTGTTCGCCTCGCCATGAAGCATCATGTGTGTGTGGGTGCTCATCCAAGTTATCCGGACAGGGAGAATTTTGGTCGAGTTGAAAGACAACTTTCCCCGGATGAACTTCGTGCGGTGGTTTATGGGCAAGTCCGTGAGTTTGGCAGCGTATGCAAAAGATTACATTACGAACCGACTCACGTTAAACCTCACGGAGCGTTATACAATGGGGCTGCCAAAAACCGCCACATTGCGCTTGCAATAGCCGAGGGAGTGAGGAAATGGAGTTCCAAGGTTATCCTCGTAGGGTTGTCAGGGTCGGAGATGTTATTCATTTGGCAGGAAGCGGGGTTTCAAGTAGCCGGTGAGGCTTTCGTTGACAGGGTTTACGAGTCTGACGGTTCGCTTCGGTCAAGAAAAAACAACGACGCGTTGATAACAGACCCATCAACAGCGGCGGCGCGGGCTGTCAGGCTTGTTCAAAAAGGCACTCTTACAGCCATCGACGGTAGTGAGATCCGCATTTTACCGACAACTCTTTGCGTTCACAGCGACACCCCGGGTTCAAGCGGGATTGCGCGCGGGGTTCGTGCCGCACTCGTGCGGGCGGGCGTCACCATAAAGCCGCTGAGGGATTTAGTTTAGATTATTTCAAATTCAAACTATTTGAGGCTCTCGTTGAGGAAACGGACGAGGGGTGTTGCCATTTCAAAAACGTTGGATAAGTCGCCGACGAGCTGTTTTCGATAGGCTCTGGATTCCTCCCAGGAGACGCCGACGAAAAACTGTTTGAACTTTATCCACTGAGCCATGGGATGTGATTCGTCATAACCCTGAGGAACACGTTTGAGTTTGTCGCCTTCCAGTTTTCCAAAAAGCCTTCTGAATTTCCTGTCTTCAATAATCGACAAAAATTCGTTTTCAGCTCTGGCGACGCGCGAGCGGATTTTCTTCAACTGGTCTCCGTCGGGCATATAGATCCCCGCTCCGGCGAAAACTTCACCAGGCTCAATATGCATGTAATAGCCGGAGCCCAGGAAGCCTTTAGGCTTTCCGCTGAGGACAAAGTGTGCTGCCGTGTGGGTCTTGTAGGGAGTCTTATCTTTGCTGAAACGGATGTCCCTGTAGATTCTAAAGATTGCTTTCCTGGGATTCACTTCAAACTCGGGAGCGAATTGCGCAAAGTGCGGCTGGAGAGATGCTACCAGGGATTGCATTGGCATTCTAACGAAGGCCTCATATTCATCTTTGTGTTTTTCAAACCACGTCCTGCTGTTGTTCCGCTTGAGCCTTTTGAAAAACTCGATACCTTTTCGGGGGAACCCGTTGAATGGTGGATACGGCTCGAGATCGCCGAAGCGTGGCTTCACGAGATCTTGTATTCCCTTCCTTCAATTGCCGCGCGCACAAAACCATCTGCTTTCTTTAGTCGCACGTGAGCCTCGGCTTTTGAAACGCCGGATTTGATCATCACGAGCGCTGTTTTCACATGACCCTCGGCCTCCTCCAAGTATTTCGCCGCCTCGTCATAGGGAACTCCGGTAATTGTCATAACGACTCGCTTTGCCCGTTCCTTGAGCTTTTGGTTTGTCATCTGCAGGTCGATCATCATGTTCTCGTATACCTTCCCGAGCCTGATCATGGCTGCAGTTGTAATCATGTTGAGAACAAGTTTCTGGGCGGTTCCAGATTTCATTCTTGTTGAGCCCATGACGATCTCTGGTCCAACCTCAGAACAAATGGCCATGTCCACCGCTGATGCGAGCTCAGCAAATTCCGGCGACTGAAACTTTGACCGTGGGTTTGTTGTCACATAGATTGTTGTCGCTCCTCTTTGCTTCGCCCGCTTGACCGCACCAATCACATACGGCGTGCGGATGCTGGCCGCGATTCCACACACAATGTCCTTTTTGCCAACTTTCTTCTTGTCGATATCGTTTGCCCCGAACTCTTCTTTGTCTTCGGCTCCTTCCTGTGCCTTGAACATGGCCTTTTCTCCGCCCGCGATCATGCCTTGCACCATTTCAGGGTCGGTCCCGTAAGTCGGCGGACACTCTACGGCATCCAGCACTCCCAACCTTCCACTCGTCCCTGCACCCACATAAAGCAGCCGACCTCCCTCTTTGAATGCCCGAACGACAGATTCTACGGCTTTCGCTATGTAAGGGATCTGAGTTTTCACGGCGGCCGGCACTTTCTCATCCTCAGCGCTCATGATAGCGAGGATTTCAGCAACTGTTTTGCCATCAATATCCATGCTTGCTGAGTTCCTTTGTTCCGTCGTGAGCTTTTCCAGTTGCTCGAAAAGATCTTTGCCTCTTGTCAATGTTGGCTCCTGTTTCAAAACTGGATTACGATAATCTTTTTATCGTTCTCAAGCAATCGCTCTGAGCCCTTGAATTTCATGGTGACAACACTGACGGACTGAAGGCCGGCAATATTTCTTGCCTCATTTACTTCCTTCTGCACATCCCCACCCTTGAGGGCAATTAATGCAGGTGGCATTGCCACGAACCCCACTTTCGGCTTCTCGGGCAACAACTCCGTGGTGCCTCTCAGGAAGCTCCTAGACCATTTAGCCAAGTCCGCCAACGACGCCACAGCTCGTACTACAACATAGTGATACCGTCCCCTATAACTGTCGATTCTGGCCATATCTTCGGCACGACCCGACACGGTGTCCACGCCCTCCAGGCCAAGCTTCTCCAGTATATCCTGCACGGCTGTTATCTTTTTCCTGGTTGCGTCGAGGAGTGTCATTTGCATGTCTGGATTCAGAATCTTCAACGGGACTCCCGGTAACCCTCCGCCACACCCCAAGTCAAGAACGCTTGGCTGGGGAATCAACCGGAGTTCAAAGAGTGGGGAAATCGAATGGAGGATATGGCTTGTCCAAACATTATCAACGTCACGTCGTGAGATGAGGTTGATCTTCGTATTCCACTCCAGAAGCAGATGGACATACTTGGAAAGAATGTCCAACTGTTTATCGCTGACGGCTAACCCGTTGCTAATGCAAATTGTCCTAAGCCATAGGGCCGGGTCTTTCAAGAGTAGCTCTTAACCTTGTTTCACGTGGAACCCGGTCAAGACTTGAGATAGACCATTAACACAGAGATGTCGGAAGGCGTGACACCGCTGATCCGGGATGCCTGGCCGATGGATGCCGGCCTCACGCGAGTCAGCTTTTCCCTTCCTTCGGT
>JACQPT010000182.1 GCA_016207415.1 Ignavibacteriales bacterium | reverse complement strand
TGTCAGGACTTTCGTCCTGACAGTACCATGAGAAGTTCGTGTCAGGAGGTAACTCCTGACACCATGAAAAAAGGGAGCGAAAATCAATTAACCGGCCGAAGTAAGGAAACGGCGTGAATCGCCGACGAGAAACTTGCACACAATGCAGAGGTTTGATTAAACATCCAGACAACGTTTCTCTGGAATTCCTAATCCTCATGTTCAGCCGGAGCCATTCCCTCCGCACCCGGAAGCTTCCCTACAAGCAACTGCGGGTTATGAATCAAGACAGGAAGATGCTGCGGGCATATCCAGTATGTTGCGTTACGAAAAGACAACGAAAGAAGCGGTATTTCTTTTTGCGAGCGGCCACACGCCACACATGTTGGTCCGTCTGTCGTCATGTTGTTGTCCTCATTGAATGCTTGTTTATGATTTTTTATTCCTCGACTTCAAACTCCATTTCCTCCGGCCTGATTTCATCGTGCATGCGACGGAGAGCATGGTAGGCATTTTCACTCCCGCGCTTGGAAGCGTTACGATAGAGTCTCGAGGCTTCTCCCTTGTTCTCCACCATGCCGATTCCATTCTCGTGGCAGTAACCCAGGGCTGTCTGCGCAAGGATGGAACCTTCCTCAAAGGCTTCCCGAAGAGTTTTCAAACTCGAATCGAGATGCTCTCCGCGCGCAACAGAGATTGCTGCTAGACGCAGCTTGGCCTCGCGATTTCCAAGCGATGCTGCTCGCTGCCAGAGATATTCAGCTTTCACCCGGTCCTGCGTTACCCACCTCCCGGATTGATAGCACAGACCAAGCTCGACCGTTGCCTGCACAAACTGCCGGTCCGATGATGCCTGGAGCAATCGAACAGGTTGGTCAGCACCCAAGCGGCGCTCTATCTGTACTGCCACTAGGCCCGCCCAGACAAATTGAGCCAAGGGGTCGTCGGCCTTTGCCTTTCGCTCAAGTTCTTCCGCAAATGTCTTTTCGTTGACGACGTTCCACAACAGCTCATAGGCGCGGGGAGACTCAAGCCGAAGTGCCCGCAGGTAATAGAACGCAGCTTTCAATGGATCCCGTTGAACGCCAACTCCCCGTTCATGAATTCGCCCAAGCAAGGTAAGTGCTTCGGGGCTTCCAGCGTCTGCCTCACGCTCAAAAGTTTCCAGTGTCCCTGAAGGTGTCCCATCGTCCGCAGCCCCTTGAGGTGGGTTCGTCGGTGGCGTGAATGTCCTGTAATACGCCGTGTCGATAACAGCTTTCAAAGTCGGACTTGCCTCTCGCAAGACATCGCTGATCAAAGTTGAATCGTTGACGTGGGAAGAGGTATCTACGTCGAAATCAAGAAAAATTGGCCGGAATTTCTTTGCAATACTATCCTTTGCCGATAATTTTGCAGAGGATGACTCGGATGCATCTCCGCTGATCCCTCGTTTTTGAAACTCCCGAAGCGCTTTTTTCGCGGGCTCAAAATCGGTATCCGCTGCTTGTTTTACCAGATGGTAAGCTCTCAACCAATCCCTGGGAACAATCAGGTTTTCCGTCAACAACAGTCCCTGGACATATTGTGCATCAGGCAGTTTTTTTTCGGCCGCAATCTTGAATTGTTTATAAGCATGAAAGGGATTCCAATCGACGCCTATGCCATTCAGGAAGAGGATCCCGAGATTATACTGCGCGAGAAGAAAGTCCTGATTGGCCGACTTCTGAACCCAGTAAGCACCTTTCGTCGTGTCTTGTGAGAATCCTTTTCCCATGAAATAGCGAAGTCCAAGCTCGTGCTGCGCGGCGGCGTCGCCGGAGTTTGCTTTTTGTATCAACTCGAAGCTTTCCCAAAGCTGGTAGTCGAGGTTTGATTGCTTGATCATCGATTGAACACTCGAGGGACTGGGCGCGGTTTTTCGCTGAGCCTGGACATTGAAACGCAGGAGTAAGAACAACGCCGAAACGAGGATGACGAGACGAAGTGCAGATTTCATTGGATTGCGTTGAGATCGTTTTGTTTATTTCCTATCAACTTGCAACTCTTCTTTCATTCATACGGCAAAGGCCGGCCTCTCGTCATCCTTCATGGCCTGCTCGGTTCATCGGATAACTGGCAAACACTGAGCAAAAAATTCGCAGAGCATTTTCACGTTGTTGCCGTCGACTTGCGCAATCACGGCCGCTCACCTCACAGCGAACATTTCTCGTATGAAATCATGGCTCAAGATATAAAAGAATTCATGGAACAACACGGGCTTTCCTCTGCGTTTCTTCTTGGCCATTCGATGGGCGGAAAAACCGCAATGACGTTCGCCCTGCAAAACCCCGATCGCGTGGAAAAACTCATCGTTGTTGACATTGCTCCCCGAAGTTATGGCGCACAACACGATGTCATCTTTGACGCCCTGTATGGGTTAAAGTTGAACGACTTTCAGAGCCGCAAGCAAATCGATAAAGCTCTTGCAAAAACCATACCCGCTTCTTCAACGAGGCAGTTTTTGATAAAGAACCTCACGCGAAACGACGCCGGTTCATTCACATGGAGAATCAACCTTGACGTCATTTACAACAATTATGACGCCCTCAACAAGACTATTGAGCCTTCATTACCGTTCACAAAACCCGCTCTCTTTATCAAAGGTGGGAATTCGCACTATGTCCTGGAGGACGACGCTGAG
>JACQPT010000151.1 GCA_016207415.1 Ignavibacteriales bacterium | reverse complement strand
CATGTCTTCATGTAACGTTCGCGCGAGCTTCGGTTAACTGTAACTGGTTAGGTCGTTCATGATCGTTGCATTTGTAATCCAGAATATTAGGACGAAATTTAGGCAAGAAAGTTATAAAGCGCTGGAAGAAATATTTCAGATGGATTTTGCGATTATCGGCGATCTTGAGGGAAAGGCTCTGTCAACGGCTTCGGGCGAGCACAAGCAAGGCTGCCAGAGCTGCCAGTTTCTCATTCGCACTCCAGGGTTTCTGCGACCGCCCGACATCGGTAAGCAAGCCTTTCACCTTTTTTTCCGGCGTGTGAAGCACATGAACGGCCAGTGCAACCACGTTGCGCTCAAGGAAAACAAAAGAACGGACCTCTTGAAGGCGCAGGGCAGCGAGGAGCGCTGTCCTGAACAACTGACCTTCGAATGCATGTGCACGGATGTGAGGGTTTCCGATCGACTCCGGCTGTATGAGGCTTCCAACAACGAGACCGGCTTTTCTTACTCGGAGACCTTCCCGCCGAAGTTGGTTCAACAAAAGACTCACAGATTGCTTTGCAGCACGGCGGACAATACGAACGCGTCCCTTGAGTTTTGCCTTGTTTTCCTCGAGTTCACCAAAGGTGGCATGATACGGCTGCCTGGTCTCCGGCTCCGCGGGATCGGACAACAGGACGGTTCGGCTCCAGAGAACTGAGGGCAATCTTGTTGTCCCGCCCAACAAGACAACGGATGCCCATCCGGACTTCACTCGAAAACCAAGGGTCGCGGGCGGAGAGACTTTCCGTGATTTTGCCATATGGGTATTTCCTCTTTATATTACAGCACCAGCTCGTATCGCTGCTCTGTTACCGTTGTTCCCCACAATTCATGAGTTTTTTCTTCTGTTAATTCGAAACCGAATGAGTGGTACAGTCGTGCCGCAGCAATAAGTCTCGCCTCCGTCCAGAGAAAAACTGAATGATAACCGCAGTCACGGCAAAACCGAAGCGCTTCATCCATGAGTTTCTTTCCTATTCCCAGCCCGCGGAGCTCGGGATGGAGCAGCAACCAGCGTAGCTGCGCGTCGCAAGCCGAAGCTTCAACAATAGCGATAGAGCCGGCAATCGTTTCGCTTTTTTCGACTATCCAGATTTTTTCGCTGCGTGATGAAGACTTCGCGAATCCGGAAAGCGGCCCTGCGACGTATGCTTCAAACGTATGGTCCCAGCCGAACTCTTTCGCGTAAAGTGTCCCGTGGAGAAGAATCAAAGAACCGATATCTCCTGGCCGCAAATCGTTCCTGATGATAACATTTGCGGACATCCTGTCGGCATCGCCGCTACGTTTTGGTTTTGAGGCTTGCATATTCCCGAGCAGTGAACAAATAGGAGGGATGGTTCAATCCGGTGGGCGAGTAGTACTCAGCATGCGTATATTTGAACCCGAGTTTGTTCAGGAGGTGACGCGAGGCTTCATTCCTCGGATTACGCCCTGCAAACAGAGCGGAAATACCGAGAGTCCCAAAAGCATAACTGATGACACCCCGTACGGCCTCAGATGCAAAACCTTTTCCCCAATGTTTCAAACGGATGTGAACACCCAGCTCATAGACCTTTTCAGATACTTTGTGCGGCCTCAGCCCGCAGCATCCGATATGTTCTCCGTCGCCGAGAAGAAAGACCGGCCAGTATTGAACACCGTAGGTCTTTGCCGTCGCCAGTTCTTTTGCAAGGATTTCCTGAACCTGCACTCTGGAGAGGTGTCCGCGCGCGTCGATAAATTGTGTCACCCCATAATCTCCCCACAAACCGAAAGCAAGATCAAGATCGGTCTCCTTCCACACGCGAAATCCGAGGCGCTTTGTCGTGAGAAAGTACGCCGTTGACTCGTTCATTCACGGACACCAGCACTACAAAATGAAGGAGAAACCGAAAGACAACGTCAGGCTGCGCGTAAGGCCGTCGACATTGACGTTTCGCTGCAAGAGGGGAACAGCGGCAATAAGCCGTGCGTTCTTTGAACCGTCAAGAAGTAAGACGAGCTTTCCGAGGATGTTCACCTGAAACTGGTCGCTCCCCGGAATATTCACGAACGTACCTGTGGGAGACGTGGAATCGAGAACTGATGACTCCTCAAGCCTTTTTATCGCAAGCGCCTCAAGCGCGTACTGAAATTCTTCCAACTCCCCGGAATAACCTGCACGAAGAAAAAAATCGTCACCGCGACGCAGCCGCGTCACGGAATTGTTGCTTCTCCCGCGCGAGAGTTGATACCCGACTGCTGCATTCAAAGACTCTTCTACGTACGATGCCCCGACGATAAGATCATTCGTTCCGAGGCCGGATTGATATGCCTGGGGAAGGTCGCCCGCCTCGACGTTCGCCGTCGCAAGCTTTCCTCCGAGCTCAACGCTGACCTGCGCTACACCGTCGGTCCACACTTGCTGGCTCCAAAAGACACTCATGTCGCCTATGCCCGAGGCGGAGCCGAAGGGCCCGGATTGCCTCGACCACGGAAAAGTCGCGATGATGTTCGCATCCTGGAGCACCCGAATCGTCGCTTCAAAGTTTATCGAATGAAACGTGAGATCGTCCGCTTTTCCGCTCCGGCCAAAATTATATGAAACGCCTGCTTGATGAGAAAGCGGATCCGATTTTTTTCCGATTGCACAGACACCGGCATCGGAGCACTGAGATGCAGCTTTGAACAAAACTGCGAAGAGGAGAATACAAAAGAAAGAAATTGATTTCATACGTCTATGCCCGTGATAGGAGTGAGTTCTTATTGAGTCTCTCTCTGCAATGCTGTCCGGATTTCTGTCAGGATTTCGTTGTATCGCCACGCAGCGGGAGCGTTGGGCTCCTGAAGATGATCAGGCTTCAGGATCAGGTCTCCTGTCGCTAATAAAACCCGTTTTACCTCAGGATTCTGGCGCACCTTTTCCCACGTTGCTTCAACAATAAGCCGGTAATGCTCCCCACGCTCGGCTGGCCGATACTCTATCCTCCGCCCTACAAACATTACCCAGGTGATACCCATGATTTTCATGTTTTCTTCCGCCATCTCACCGGCTCTTTTCGCCTCGAAACTTGTCAGGTCCATAACCTGGTCGCGTGTATATCTCCACGTAAGGCCTGGAAATGTGGAACGCGGGTCGTCGTTTCCTTCCGGGTACAACATCGCCTGCCAGAATCCCTCGAGGCTCGCATACCGTTTCCCCCGATAGACAAACGGCGTTGGGGCAAAATTGGACAGCAACCCTAATTCGTTCCTCTTGGATAAGATCACCTCACCCGGCTTGGCTTCCTGAGGAAGTATTTCCCATTGAGGTTTGTCTTCCTCGGGGACAGGCGTCCACCAATGTGCGGGATAGCTGGAATGTCGGGCAATGTGTCGCGCACCGGGTGCTGACGCAGGCTTCATACTGCAACCCAGAAAAACGATTGTGAGCAAAACCAATGGGCTCCTTTTCACTTGAGCGGGCCTCTTAACATCAAAGAAAGTTCCTTGTAATTGATTTTGCCCGCATTCGATTTCAGGTGCCTGACGATCGTAAGAGCTCTGAATATTCTGCCGTCGATGTTATTCGCCTGTCCAACGATATAAAGGAGGGTTCGCAGCTTTCCGGGAGTAAGATCATGGAACAAGCGATCTCCTTCTTTGTCTTGACGTAATACTTCCCGAAGCTCCTCCGGCATCGGGAGTCCATAGCTGCTCTTGTCTTTGCTCAGCTGGACGCGAACGGTCAAGCCGACTTTGAGGTTAAGCTGTTTCTGGAGCGATTTGTTTACCGTGATGACGAACGAGCCCCCGCCAAAGGGAATCAAAGCACACTGCTTTTCTGTTGAATCATTCAGTGCACAGATAACGCGGCGTGATCTCGAGTCGATAAATTTGCGTGCAATGGCTGACGGAACCCGGAAATGACAACCCCACAGTTTGTTCTGGGACCGCTCGAGCGTGGCAGTGAAGTGGATCCGAAGTGGAGATGAAGAGCTTTTTTTCGACTGTGCCATTTCGACCGCCAACTCTCAGATTGGAGCGGTGCCCTGTATTTATGGAGAAAAGCAACAATCGTCAAGGTTAAAAACTGGCGGGACCGAAAGCCACTTCCTTCTTTGTTTTGCTGGGGGATGGGGAAGGTCTGCTTTCCAGCCGATTTCATGGGGAGAAAATCAGTCTGGCGCTGTTTTGTAACTGATGGACATACCTGCGCCGCGCGAATCGATCGTGGTGGTATAGTTGGCGAGGGATTCCACATACTCGATGAACTCACGGATACCGCCAAAGCCCCTGCGCCGCAAGCTAACATTGTGAGCGGTAAAACATCCGTTGACCACGAGTTTTGGCGAGACGGCAACAAAGTAATTCTTGTACCATTCTTTATCGGCGTCGGAGAATACAAAGTCGAACGGCCCATCGAGCTTTGGGGCGAGCTCGTGAGCGTCGGCGAGCCGAGCATCGATGTAGGCGGAGAGGCCGGCTTCCTCGAAATTTTTCAGCGCCTGCTTATAACGTCTCTCGTCGATTTCCACCGTGATAAGCATTCCTCCCGTTTTGCTGAGAGCCCAGGCAATCCACACCGTCGAATGTCCGGTTGAGGTTCCGATTTCCAGTGCGCGCGTGTACTTGTTCTTGAGCACAATGTCGTACAGCAATTTCCCGTCGCTCGCCGGCACGTTGAGGTCATGCCAGTCATTCACATGGTCGTCGAGGAATTTTTTGACGCGTTTGTCAAGGCTCGTTTCCTGCGAAACGGTTTGCGAAAAAGCGAGCGCAGCAACAATCAGTGCGTTGAAAAAAGCGGTCATTGATCTAAGAAATCGCATTCTTTGCAAAATCCCTCATGTCATCCGTTCACAGCTGCTTCGACCGACCCGTACCGCTTAGGCGTGGTGGGTAGGCCTTAAAACTAACTAATTTTCTTTTGGGGCGGAAGTGCACCCCATTTTATTTCGTCAGCTTGCCTGCCCGCCAATCTTAATGGCGGGAGCGACTGGTTAGGCAGCTTGCCCCTTCTTTTTTACCATCTGCAGCGACTCTTGTACCTTTTCGGCGAGGAGGATTTTCATGAGTGACTGGTAAGGTACATCGCGTTTGTTGGCCAACAGCTTAAGGCTTTCTAGCAAGGATTGAGGAAGGCGAATAGAGATAGTCTTGCTTGAGGGCTTGAGGTTTGGAAAAAACGCAAGCTTGGACTTCGACCAATCGATGTAGTCAGTCGAGTCGTGCCTAGCCCAAAAATCCCTGACTTCCTTTTCCGAGCTAAGCTTTGGTAGCTTCTTGAGCTTTTTCAAGATACACCTTCCTTTCCTTCTTGCTCCTATTGCGAGCAGAAATCACCCGGATATGAGCTTGTCGCACTGTGAACACCATAAAAAGGAGCCTTGATGCATTGGTTCTCCCAAGACTGTGGTAACGTTCCTCCTTCTGAGAGTGTTTCACGTCGGGAAAAACGAACATTGGTACATTGAGAAAAGCCTCCTCGCACTCCCACCAGGCAACTCGGTGTGTTCGCCAAATCTTATCCTTGTTGGCCTTCTCCCATTCGAAGCCAGAGATGTTCTCGAGGAGCTGCATCTGGGTTCATGTATATGAATAATGTATACAATCCCAGACGAATGTCAACCTTGAGGCAATCTGCCTAACGGTTCGAGCTAATCCCAATTCGACACGAGCTTAGCGTTTCTCAGCTAAGTCGTCGTCGGGTTGAGGATCCGCCGAGCTTTGTGGGGGAGCAGCGGCAAAGAAAGGGTTCAGTTTGTACTGTTCGAACTGTGCCGCTTAGGCGCGGTGGGAGGCCGCTACAATTAACCAACTTATCAGCTTGTCTGCCCGCGCCAATCTTAATGGCGGGAGCGACTGGTTAGGCGGCGTTATTGTCAAGCCTAGCGAAAACCGCACCTTTGGGCCTCTTGTAAGATAGCCTCAGTTGTGACAGCTCCAATGCGACTTACACCGAATTCCCGGACTCGTAGGAGATCATCGAGAGTCCGTACTCCCCCTGCGGCCTTGATGCTAACGCTTGCAGGACAGTGCTTTCTCATCAGCCTCAGATGGTGATCTGTAGCACCGGCGTAATTATACATGCCGTTTGCCTGTTTGACGAACCCATAGCCGGTTGAAGTTTTTACGTAGGCGACAGAGGCGGATGCGCATGTCTCGCATAGTTTGATGATGTGACTGTCTTGTAAATAGTCGTTTTCGAAGATGACTTTCAAAATACCATGACACCGTGTGACCGTTTCATTGATCGTACCTATTTCTTCGGAAAGGTAATTCCAGTCACCGCCCAACACTTTGCCAATGTTGACAACTGCATCGATTTCAGTGGCGCCATTGGATAACGCTTCTTGAGTTTCCCTGAGTTTCATCGGCGTTGTGGAATTACCGTGAGGGAAGGCAACGACTGCACAAACGTCCACATCAGATCCGTTAAGGATGCTACGGGCTAATTCAACAGCATAAGGTTTTACACAAGCTGTAGCCACACTGTATTTGATGGCTAATTCACAGCCATTCGCGATTGCTTCATCGGTGAGAGTGGGATGAAGTAACGAATGGTCAATCATTTTGGCTAAGGTCTTCAGGCTAATCGAAGTGTTCATTGTTGTGGTTTCCATATGCTTATCCTTTGGTGAGCTTGTATAGTTTGCGTCGCCTAACGGTTGGAGCTAAGCTGCGACAATAAAATGTTTGGGATGTGCACTGACCGAACCGTGCCGATAACTCGAGGCGAGTCGGCTTCTAAAACTAACAAATTTCCTGCTCTTGCGCGGCGGATTTTCGCCCCTTTTCATTTCGTCAGCTTGCCTGCCCGCCAATCTTAATGGCAGGAGCGACTGGTTAGGCGTGTAACGGCGCCCGTCTGCTGCAGCCCTGGTTAGGCAGCGGGCCAACCTGGAAGCGTAGTTCATTTCAAGCCGAGCTTCTTGCCGGCCGAAAGTAGCTCGATCGACTGACGGATACGCCTGTCTCGCGTCTCAGATCGTTTGGCCATGTGAATCCACACGACGAAATCGCGCCGGTACGTCCGAGCAAGCGCCTGGAAGTGTTGCCAGGCTCTGAGATTCCCCTTGAACGCCTTGGCAATATAGGCCGGGAGTTCCGGGATCGCAGCATGTGGCATGTAGCTGTTTGCCGTAGGAGCCGCAGCGAGGCCGGGAGGCGCAAGCCGGCCGGCCGCTTTGAGTTGCTTCCAACGTTTCCGGTTGATGTCCGACCATTTGCTCGTCCCTTTGCGCGGCGTGACTTTGATGGCGTAGCGGTCGTCGTCCAGTCGTTTTATGAGGCTGTCGATCCACCCGAAGCAGAGCGCCTCGCACACGACGTCTTCATAGGGCATCGACTTGACGCCGGAGTGTTGCTTATGGCGGACGAGCCAAATGCCGGGGCTTGACGCGTGGTGCCTCGCAAGCCACTGCCGCCACGCTGCACGCGTTCGCACGTCGAGCATGATCAGATTCCCTGCCATGTGGCCACCTGCGATTCTCACAGAGAGCGACGTTACGCGCCTAACGGTTAGAGCTAAGCTGCGGCGTTGAAAACGTTGGGGTTGCAATGAACGAACTGTGCCGTCTTTGGAGCGGCGCGTGAGCCACTATCAAAACAACAAATTTTTCTTTTGTGGCGAGATTGCACACCTGATTGAGCCGTTAGCTTGAGCGACTGGTAGGCGGCAGCTATTGAACTGAGCGGATAAGTGCCTTCTTCTCTCTGAGGAGTTTATTGACGGCAGTCTGTGCATCAAGACGTTTTTTGCGGGCAAACTTTCGCACAAAATCAGCGACGTCCTTCTCAAGATAGATGGGAAGATTGAGCTTGAGATTTGGCCCCCGATAAAACTTGCCTCTCTCTGCGTTTGAGAAATCATATTCCTTTTTCATGCTATCACCTTGCAGAATATTGTTTGGCCTCACGTCGCGCGGCTTTGCGGGCTGAGATAATTCGAATGTTAGAGTTCTCGTTATCGATTTCGCGGAACGTATGAACTACGACCAAAAGAACGTTATTTCGATCCTTGCCTAGTGTGATCCAACGATCTTCTGAACGACTATGCTGACTGTCGAATAATGAAAGGCCAAAGGGATCGAGAAAGACCTCAGTTGCTCGATCAAAGCTAACTCTATGTTTTGCGAAGGTTGTCCCGCGCCTTTGCGGGATCCCATTCAAAGTTATATTCCACTCAGCTGCCGTTGTTTACCGAAGTATACACTTCATTCGCGAGGGAAGCAAAAGTAGCTGCTGCCTAACGATTGGAGCTAAGCTGCGACGGCAAAATGCTCGGGGCGTACACTACCCGAACTGTGCTTTGCCAGCGCGGCGCGCGAGCCACTACAATAAACAAATTCTTCTTTTGTGGCGAGTTTACGCCCCATTTTAACTCGTCAGCTTGAGCGACTGGTTAGGCGGCAGCCTCCCACGCAAGACTGCGCCCCTTTGTCAGGCACGGCCACGGTATTTCGCGGCTCGATGGGAATGCAGTCGATACCGCACGAAACGCTCACCGCCCACTTGCGCATCCCCGTCTTCGACGAAACCGAGGCGAAGAATGCCTTTGATTATGCTTCGAGAGGGCGGGAGGAGCATCGTGAGCGACTCGAGATGCATATCCTCAAACCCTATTCGGATAATGCGTTCACATAGGTGTGGCCCGATGCCCCAAAACCGTGGATGAATCACCAGCGCGAGATCCGCGTCGCCATCCTCAGGCTGAAGACCTCCCCAACCTGCGAGTTCCCCGTCCACGACGAAGGCCCAGGGACCATAGCCATATTCTTGCCACAGCTTTTCCTTGGCCTCAACGAACTTGATACAGTCCTCCTCGCTGAAAGAGTTGCCCAGAAGCGGCATGTGCCGACGCAGGAGGGGTTGGTTCATCAGGTCGACAAGATCTGATGTGTCAATATCAGTCAGACGCTTCAGCTCGATCTTCAACGGTTTGTCCTGTCGCGGCAGTTGGGCTGCCGTCTAACGGTTGGAGCTAAGCTGCGACAATAAAAT
>JACQPT010000022.1 GCA_016207415.1 Ignavibacteriales bacterium | reverse complement strand
GTTGTGCTGCTTTGGTATTACAGAAAACGCAAAGGATCTCAGCGGACCTTTTCCTGAGTTTTGTTGACAACATAGCTTTTTCTCGTTATATTTTTCCTACATCAAAGTTATTTTCTACGCCCGCCTGAACGAAATCATTCATGGCGGTTTTTTGTTCCTATGCATCCATTATTGATGGAATCTGACGAGCCCGTTGAAATTTACTCTTCACACGATGGACGGTAAGGCCCGGGCGGGATTGATTGAGACTGCTCATGGTGCAGTTGAGACGCCGGCGTTCATGCCCATTGGAACCCAGGGAAGTGTAAAAGCTATCGAACCGCGAGAACTCGCCGAAGTGGGTGCTCAAATCATCCTTGGTAACACGTATCACCTTTTTTTGCGTCCCGGGGCGGACGTCGTTGAAAGCGCCGGTGGCTTGCACAAATTCATCTCCTGGGACAAGCCGATCCTTACGGACAGCGGCGGCTACCAGGTCTATAGCCTGAACGATTTGCGAAAGATCGACGAGGATGGCGTGACGTTCCAATCGCACTTCGACGGATCCAGGCATAGATTCACTCCAGAGAATGTTGTGCAGATTCAACGTCAACTCGGAGCGGACATCATGATGGTGTTGGACGAATGCACGCCGTATCCCTGTGAATTCGAATATGCAAATGCATCCAACGGGTTGACGATACGCTGGGCGGAACGTTGCAGGCAAGAGTTTGAAAGTCAGCCAGCCCGGCACGGGTACTCCCAGGCGATTTTCGGGATTGTCCAGGGGAGCATTTTTCCGGAAATCCGCGAACAAAGTGCACAGACTCTTGCGAAGCTTGACTTCGACGGATATGCAATTGGAGGCCTTGCCGTTGGGGAGCCTGCGAGAACAATGTATCAAATCACTGAGGTCTGCGAGCCACTCATGCCGAGAGAAAAACCTCGGTATCTCATGGGCGTTGGAACTCCTGAGAATTTGCTTGAATCCATTGAGCGGGGCATGGACATGTTTGACTGCGTTCTGCCGACAAGAAATGGCCGGAACGCAATGTTGTTTACACGCGACGGTTCTCTGAACATGAAGAACGCGGCCTTTAAAATGGATTTTTCGCCGATTGACTCGTCCTGCACATGTTATACGTGCAGGACATTCACGAAGGCCTACCTGCGACATCTGTTTGTGGTAAAGGAAATTCTGGCCCTGCAGTTGGCAACAATTCACAATCTGGCGTTTTATCATTGGCTGATGCGTGAGGCGAGAAACGCAATACTCGACCGTCGGTTCCACGCGTGGAAGCTGTTGGTGTTGGAACGAATCGAATCGGAAATTCTGGCACCTTCATAAGATTTCATAAACTCGAAAGGAGAACAACTTGTTTGAATACTCTGTATTGCTGATGGCCCCTGCGGACGGCTCGGGCAGTGGCTCGATGCTGGGAAACGTTTTTTTCATTCTTGCAATCTTTGCGGTGATGTATTTCCTTATGATACGGCCGCAGCGAAAACAGCAGAAAGAGCGTGAGGCGATGCTAGCCGCCTTAAAGAAGGGGGACAAGGTACTCGTGGGCGGAGGTATCCACGGGAGCATCGTTGGCATTGAGGAAAAGACTCTCCTGGTACAAATTGCGGAGAACGTGAAGGTCAAGATTGAACGCGGCGCGGTTGCCTCAGTTCTGAAGGAAGCAGAAACAACTACGAAATAGCCCATGTCGCACACAGAAAAACTTCTCTTCAACACTATTGACGAGGCGGTCGAAGATTTTCGAAAGGGGAAGGTTCTCATCGTCGTCGATGACGAAGACCGGGAAAACGAAGGGGATTTCGTCGTTGCGGCAGAGAAGGTCACGCCCGACATCATCAATTTCTTTGTGAAGGAAGGAAGGGGCGTTCTCTGCGCTCCAATCACTAACCAGCGCGCTGAAGAACTGGGCCTTGACCCCATGGTCGAGACCAACACGTCTCTGCACGAGACACCGTTCACGATTTCTGTTGACTATGTCCACGGGACGACGACCGGTGTTTCAGCGGCCGACAGGGCAAGAACTGTGCGGTCATTCATTGATCCCAAGACTCAGCCCGGTGATCTCGCTAGGCCTGGCCATGTGTTCCCGCTGCGGGCAATGGATGGGGGTGTGTTGCGCCGAGCAGGCCACACGGAGGCAGTCATTGACCTCTGCCGGCTGGCGGGCCTGCAGCCTGCGGGTGTTCTCTGCGAAATCATGAGTGACGACGGAACGATGGCGCGTGTGCCGGAATTGCGGCAAATCGCAAAAGAATTTGGCTTGAAAATGATCACCGTCCGCGCCTTGATTGAGCGTCGGATGCAACGTGAACACCTTGTCCAGCGTATTGTGAGCACGAAACTTCCGTCGCGGTTCGGCACTTTTCACATTCATCTCTATAAAAGCTCGACAGACCAGAAGGAACACATTGCCCTGGTGAAAGGTGAGCTTCAACCTGACGTACCGACGCTTGTGCGAGTGCACTCCGAATGTCTGACGGGTGATGTGTTCGGCTCGCGGCGATGCGACTGCAACGAACAGCTCATCGCCGCCATGCAAATGGTGGAGAAAGAAGGCCGTGGCGTTATTCTCTATATGCGACAGGAAGGCCGTGGCATCGGATTGCTCAACAAGCTTAAAGCATACAAGCTGCAAGACGAGGGATTGGACACTGTTGAGGCCAATGAGAAACTCGGCTTCCGTCCCGACCTTCGCGATTACGGCATTGGCGCTCAGATTCTGCGCGACCTAGGAGTCGGGAAAATGCGATTGATGACGAATAACCCTAAAAAGGTTGTAGGCCTGCATGGCTACGGGCTTGAGATTGTCGAGCGTGTGCCCCTGGAAGTGGATCCGAATCTCTTTAATGAATTCTATCTTAAGGCGAAACGGGACAAGCTTGGCCATCTCATTTTAATAGACCCTGTTCAGGGAGTTGACCGCTCTCACAAACGGGAATCCGGAGCTCCTTGACAAGATTTTTTGCTTGCGTCTCTTTGTAATTTGTTCTACTTTCGCTGTTGAAGATTGACAGCCACCATTCTGTGCGATGATGGCTGTTCTTTTTCTGTGTTCACCACGAGTGGTGAATTTTTGTTTTTCAGGAGGACACTATGGGAGGAAACAACAACGGAAAAATCTACCTGACGCGCGAGCGTCTCGTCGAGCTCGAGCAAGAACTTCGCGAGTTGAAGATGAATGGCAGGACGGAGGTCGCACAAAAAATCGCGGAAGCCCGAAGCTACGGTGATTTAACGGAGAATGCGGAGTACGACGCGGCGAAAGAAGCGCAGGAACATCTCGAGATGAAAATTTCCAAAATCGAAGAGACACTCGCCCGGGCAAGCATCATCCACAGCTCCGACCTCCCCAACGACAAAGTGTATATCCTCTCCTATGTAAAACTCAAGGAAATACGAACGGGCCAAGTCATTGAGTACCGGCTTGTTTCTCCCGAAGAAGCCGACTTCGACAAAAACAAAATCTCCATTACTTCGCCGATCGGCAAGGGATTGATGGGGAAAACGAAGGGCGAAAAAGTCCAAATCAAGGTGCCGGCAGGCACGCTCGAGTATCAAATCCTCGAAATCAACCGCTAACCCGATCACAGACTTGAAAGTGGAATGCGATGGCTCAGAACCTTGAGCTCAAGGCACAGGTGTCTTCATTAAGGAAGGCCGAGCTAATTGCTGCCGGCATTGGTGCACGCTTCGTGGGTTCACTGCGGCAGGTCGATACGTACTTTGAAGTTCTCAAGGGTCGCTTGAAACTGAGAGTTCTTCATACGGACCATGCGCAACTGATTTACTACCAACGAACGAACCGAAAGGGGAACCGTTATTCACATTACGAGATTTACTCCCTTGGAGATGTCTCTGCCGCGAAGAAGATATTGAATGGCATTCTTCGTCCTTTCGTCGTCGTAAGGAAAACCAGAAAACTGTATTTATACAGGAACGCAAGGATCCACCTTGATTCCGTGCAAAGATTGGGAGGTTTTCTGGAGTTTGAAGTTATCGTCAAGCGAGGAAAACCTCAGGCAGCGAGATTGTTGCACAACCTGAGAACCATTTTTAAGATTCGACCCCAAGATGTCATTGCTGGTTCTTACAGCGATTTGCTCGCCAAGAAAACAGGGGCAATGAGAAGTTGACGACTTGCTTCTGTCATTTTGCCATTGTATATTTTCTCGGCATAGAAAACGCTTGCACGCCGAAGCTCATTTTGCTATATTTTTGACGGTTGTGCATGCGGGAATAGCTCAGTTGGTAGAGCGCAACCTTGCCAAGGTTGATGTCGCGGGTTCGAGTCCCGTTTCCCGCTCAAGTCCGAAAAAGCGGACAGGTCCCGTGGTGTGGGACGCGATTGTCTCTGTCCTTAGAGGGACGGGGACACTCCGACGACCCGCAATCAAGTGGTTTGCCGGAG
>JACQPT010000136.1 GCA_016207415.1 Ignavibacteriales bacterium | reverse complement strand
TCGGGTTGATTCTCATGATGTATCCGCCGCTGGCAAAGGTTCGCTATGAGGAACTCCCGGTCGTTTTCAGAAACTTCCGGCTTTTGTTGCTTTCGCTGGTTCAGAACTGGATTGTTGGACCGATGGTCATGTTCTTACTGGCTATCATTCTCTTGCCCGACAAGCCGGAGATGATGGTCGGCGTTATCCTCGTCGGCCTCGCAAGGTGTATTGCAATGGTTTTGGTCTGGAATGACCTTGCAAAAGGCGATGCGGAACTTGCTGCCGGACTTGTTGCATTCAACGCAATCTTTCAGGTGTTTTTGTACTCGGTGTATGCCTATTTTTTTATCGCCGTCCTTCCGCCGTTGTTCGGCTTGAGCGGCGCGATCGTCGAAATTTCGATTGGCGAGATAGCGGTTACCGTTTTGATTTACCTGGGAATTCCTTTCGCCGCAGGGATGATTACGAGACTCACGCTCGTCAAATTGAAAAGCAAGCACTGGTACCACCAAACGTTTATTCCAAGACTCTCTCCACTGACACCCGCAGCACTCCTGTTTACCATCTTTGTATGTTTTCTCTGAAGGGGGAATTCATCGTTCAACTTCCTCTTGATGTCCTGCGGGCGGCGATTCCGTACGCTCTCTATTTTGCCCTGATGTTCTTCGTGACGTTTTTTCTGGCGAAACGAATGGGGACATCATATCCTAAGACAACAACTGTGGCGTTCACTGCGGGAAGTAATGATTTCGAGCTGGCGATCGCGGTGGCAGTCGCTGTTTTTGGAATCAACTCAGCTGTCGCATTTGCAACAGTCGTTGGCCCGCTGGTGGAAGTACCTGTACTGATCGGCCTTGTCAATGTCTCGTTGTGGTTTGGGAAAAAGTACTTTGAAGGGGCTGAAGGGCAGGTCGAAGTTGCTCCCAAAGTTGATTGACGGCAGAACGCGGCTATCTCGATTTTCCCAACTCACATCACCTGTTTGAGAGTGTCGAGGAGATTCTCAATGTGCCGGTCGATTTCTTCGGCGTGGTCTTTTGGGACTTCTCCAAAATTCTTGAGCTTCTTTGATTTGCTGTCAACCAAAATAGTCCAGAGGTGAGCGGCCTGGGCATTGACAATTTGTTCCTCGGTGAATTCTGAAGGCTCAAGGACGAGATGATCTATCATTTCCTGGCTCGCTTTTCTCATTGTGTCGACCGCCTCCAACAAATGCCTCCGCTCTTCCTGTGAATACGTCGTTAGCACTTTTGTCGTCAGGTTTTCCGCTTGTCGAGTGCGTAGAGTGACCTCGATCTCACGAAGGCCCTTTTCAACGGCGTGTGCGGTGACAGAAAGACTTCGGCTATGGTTTTGGAGCAATTGAATTTTTTTCATGTGACAGAACCATGATATTTCTCAACGTCGTTTTCACGAAGAAAAACCGTGTTACAGTGCCGGCAACGATATTGTTTCCCGGAGAGTTGCTCAATTGCGATGGGGATTCCTTTTCGCGTTCGAAAACGTGCGCCAATCTTTGGGACCATTATTTCCCGTGCGTGTACTTGATAATGTCAGCTTTTTCTACCGTCACCATTGCACCACACCCAACTTCCTCGATCATCTGGTCAACGATGGGCAGGAAAGTTTTGATGTTCGCTTCTGTGTCGACGATTTCCACGACAATGGGAAGGTCTTCAGAGAGCCTCAGGATCTTAGCCGTGTGAATGACGCGACTTCCGGCTCCGAAGCCCTGAACTCCTCGCAAAACAGTTGCTCCCGCGAGTCCAAGCTCTCGCGCTTTAAGAATAAGAGCTTCATAGAGGGGCTTGCGTTTAATCTGGTCTTGTTCACCAAGAAAAATTCGCAATAACTTTCCATCGCCGGCAAGTTTCATAACGGATCCTTTCGATTACAACAATTTTCCTAAAACCATTCCTGCGTAAGTAGCGATCAGGCAACCGACGAGAGAGACGGCTGCGTTTACGGTTCCTCTGAAGATTTCGTTATCACGAAACAACGCCACAGTTTCATAGCTGAATGATGAAAAAGTAGTAAAGCCTCCGAGAATTCCTATTGCGAGAAAAACCCGCAAAGTGGGCGTTACTAAGAATCGCTCCTCTAATGACGCCATCAGCAGGCCGATAAGAAGGCAACCGATGGTATTGACTGCCAGGTTTCCGTAGGGAAAGTCCATCGGAAGCCACCGATAAACGGCGCCCGATAGCCAATATCGGGCCGAAGCGCCGAGTCCGCCTCCGACAAAAACCCAAAGGTAGTTTTTCACATTTCACCTATCAAAATGGTCCCCTAGAAACAAAAAAACTCCTAGCACTCTGTCAGTGTAGGAGTCATTAATCCCGCAAACACGAGATAGTTCCGGCGAACTCCATCGCCGTACCGAACGTAGGTGGATCTTACATCTTCATGCTCCTTGAAGCGCGAAAACCACCAATGATTGCAACCACCGATTTGAGCTTTTGATTCGCCGGGTCGGCTTCGACCCCAAAATTTTCGAGTGCCGTAGTGGCGAGCAAATACAGCGAATCCTTTGGTCCAAATACTACCGGGCATGTGAAAGTTTCGTTGAGTTGTTGCAACGTAAACAAAGCCTCTCCAAACAGTCGCCTGTCACGACGCCCATCAGCCGGGACAAGGTCTATGCTGTGAAGCGGTTCTACGCCTATGGCCTGTAGACGATCTTCAGGGACAAGACTGTAGAGAGCTCCTGTATCCACCGAAAAGTCCTCTTCAAAAAATCGCTTTGGGTCACCAGGGTTTAAAATCTTGACCTTTGCCTTGAACATACCCATAATCTTCTCTTTGGCGATACGCTCAGTTTCGTCGTGTTGAGTTACAATGTAATGAGATCATCGACGAAATTCAATTATGACCGCCGAACATCGTTTTCAAGCTCAGCCATCCTCTGGATTTATACCACTCAAAAGTCGAACGAAGTCCGTCCCTGATCTCCACAGTCGTCGAAAATCCGAGATGTTCTCGTATCTTTTTTCCACTGCAGACCCAGTGAGATTGAACAAGATCACGTGCTTTGTCAACACTGAGAATGGCAGGACGAGGCCCAAAAACCGAAACAAGTTCAGTTCCCGCGGCTAGTGAATAAAGTACCGCGTTCGGGACCGGCAAAGAAACTGTGGAGTGGCCGACAATCAGAGAAAGCTCATGATAAAGATCTTCGTAGCGATACGTCGGTTCATTCGTCGCAAAGTAAACCTGACCGGCTGACTTCTGGGAAACAGCTGCTGTGACGAGAGCACGAGCTACGTCAACAGCATGAATAAGGCTCAGGGTCTTGTTTTTTGAGCCGATGACGGGCCGAAAACCCCATTTTGCTGTGCGAAAGAGCTCGAGAATATCCCGGTCTCTTGGACCGTAGACTGCTGGAGGGCGAATGATAACAACCGGAAGTCTATCAGCGTAACTGCGTGTGACCCTTTCAGCCTGGAGTTTTGACCTTCCGTACTCTGTAAGAGGTGCGCAGGGCGTGGATTCATCCACAGGTGTCCCATCTTTGCTCGGACCAACAGCCGTCAGGCTGCTGACTAAACAAAATTTTTTGACATTCCCGTGTCTGGCTGTCGCTTCAAGGAGATTTGTTGTGGACTCTACATTGCCCGAAAAATATTCCCGCGTTCGTTTTGCTTTGGTCACACCGGCAATGTGGAAAACAAAATCGATTCCTCGCACAAGCGTCTCTAATGAAGCAGGGTTCTGAAGATCTGCCCGGATATTTTCTGTGGGCAATCCTTCCAGCCAACCGAGATTCTCTCTCCCCGGGCGAATGAGGCAGCGAACGTTGTGGCCGAGTTGAAGTAAGTGCTCAACGGTGTGACTGCCGATAAATCCTGTTCCGCCCGTCACGAGCGTGGTGGAAATCTCTGTACCTTAGGAATAGTTGCGAGTTTCGTTGACTTTCGTAGCTTATTAAAGTATATTCAAAAAAGTTTTCGCAAGCAAAAACGCACCACTTCCTTTTTCTCTCACTCTTGAGGAGTCTCCCAGTTGGATTTATTCGATAAGTGTCGCAGTTTTACGCGTGCTGATGAAACAAAAGCGTTGGGTTTATATCCTTACTTCCATGCGATCTCAGAAAACGAAGGCCCGGTGGTCATGATTGAGGGAAGAAAAGTCATCATGGCCGGGTCGAACAATTATCTTGGATTGACCGCACATCCGAAAGTCAAAGAAGCGGCTGCGCAAGCGGTTCAAAAATACGGTACGGGTTGTTCCGGGTCGCGATACCTCACAGGAACGCTCGACCTGCATGTTGAACTCGAAGGGAGACTGGCAAAATTCTTTGGCAAAGAAGACTGCCTCCTGTACAGCACGGGATACCAGACGGCACAGGGCATCATTCCAACGCTTGTTCAACGGGGCGAATTCGTCGTTTCCGACAAAGACAACCACGCCTGCATCGTCGCAGGAAATTTGATGGCAGCTGGAGCCGCGTCCTACATCGATGACGGCCAACAGGGAGTTGTGCGTTATAAACATAACGACATGAAGCACCTGGAGACTGTCATTTCCAAGCTGCCCGTAGAAGCGCCCAAACTCATCGTCTCGGACGGCGTGTTCAGCACATCCGGTGAGATCGTTGACCTGCCAAACATGGTCCGTGTTGCGAAAAAATACAATGCAAAAATCCTTGTTGATGATGCGCATGCAGTTGGCGTCATAGGGAAGGGCGGAAGGGGAACCGCCAGCCATTACGGCCTCGAGAAAGAAACAGACCTCACGATGGGGACTTTTAGCAAAACCTTTGCCTCGCTCGGGGGATTTGTTGTCGGCGATCGGCCGGTCGTCAATTACCTGAAACACCATGCGCCAGCGCTGATTTTTAGCGCGAGTCCCACGCCAGCATCCGTAGCTGCGGCCCTGGCAGCGTTGGATATCCTGGAGAAAGAACCTGAACGGATCGACCGGTTGATGAACAATGCACGAACAATGAGGGAGGGTTTCAAAGCAATGGGTTTCCGCGTCGGTGAACACGATTCAGCCGTCGTTCCCGTCATCATCGGTGACACGGAAAAAGTGCTGATCATGTGGAAACTCTTGTTTGAGTCCGGAGTTTTTGTAAATGCCTTCATTAGGCCGGGCGTGCCGCCGGGAATGGAAATGCTGCGCACGAGCTACATGGCAACACACGAAGCAGAGCATCTGGACAAGATTCTAGCTGTGTTTAGCGCCGTCGGTAAGAAGCTCGGGGTCATCAACTGAACATGCTCCTCATTTTCCACCTGGTGCGCTTTCCCAATGGAAGCCGCAGTGCCGACAGGCGCCGCGGCTTTTCTGTTTTTTCCGACGGAAGCTCGTTCGCATGAGCACCATTACTGTTCGCCCTGTGAAAACAAAATCCGACACCAGAGACTTCATTAAGTTTCTTTGGAAGGTCTATGATGGTGATCCCCAGTGGGTGCCGCCGCTCCTGATGGACCGAAGGAAGCTTATGGACAAAATGAAAAACCCTTTCTACCGTCACGCGGAAGCCGAATTCTACATAGCTGAGCGCAACGGGGGAATGGTAGGGAGAATCGCGGGCATCGTGAATCACAATCATAATAGAGAACACGGCGACAAAGTCGGATTCTTTGGATTCTTCGAATGTATCAACGACCAGACCGTCGCAAACAATCTTTTTGATGCTGCAAAGAATTTTCTCAAATCGCAGGGCATGGATACCATGAGAGGTCCGGCCTCCCCTTCCGTCAACGATGAAATCGGATTGTTGATTGAGGGTTTTCAATACAGCCCGGTGATTCTCATGCCTTACAATCCGCCATACTATGCAAATCTTGTGGAAGGCTACGGCTTCAAAAAGGCGATGGATCTGTTTTCGTACAAGCTCAGCCAGCAAACCGTTTATTCTGAGAAGATCGTCCGCGCAAACGACATTGTAAAGCGCCGACACAATCTGATATTTCGTTCCCTCGAGATGAAACGCTTTGATGAAGAGGTTGGCCGCATCAAGGAGATTTTCAATCGTGCCTGGCAGAAGAACTGGGGAGCGGTGCAAATGACAGAAGAGGAAATCGAGGCTCTGGCTGCGGACTTGAAACCCCTCGTGGTCCCGGATCTGGTTATTTTCGCAGAGTCGAAGGGAAAAACCGTGGGATTCGCTCTCTCCATGCCCGATATCAATTTCGCTCTGAAATACAACAGAAAAGGATGGCTGCTTCCCGGATTATTCCACATCCTGACAAAAAAGAAAAAAATCGACACAGCCAGAGTTATTGTGTTGGGCGTGTTGCCGGAATATTTGAATACCGGCGCGGCGGGAGCCTTGTTTTACGAAACGGCCGCTCGTGCAAAAGTCCTGGGCTACAACTATGGCGAGGCGGGTTGGGTGCTGGAGAATAATGTCCTGATGAACCGCGCCGCTGCAGCAATGAACGGAGAGTTGTATAAGAAATATCGTTTGTACGATCTACCCATCTAACCGAACACGAACAAACTACACAAGAGGCTTCACATGCCTGTAAAAAAAGTAGAAAAAATATGGATGAACGGTAATCTGGTCAACTGGGATGATGCGAGAATTCACATCCTTTCCCACGTCATACACTACGGTTCAAGCTGGTTCGAAGGAATCAGGTGCTATCACACGAAAAAAGGCTCTGCTATATTCCGTCTGGACGCTCATCTGAGAAGGCTGTATGATTCCTGCAAGATTTACCGGGCCGAAATCCCCTATAACAAGCAGCGCATCGAACAGGCTATCAAAGAAACGATACGTGCAAATAACCTCAAAGCTTGTTACATTAGACCCATCGTTTACCGCGGGTATGGAGAGGTGGGCGTCAACCCGACGGGTTGCCCCGTGGACGTCTCCATCGCCGTGTGGGAATGGGGAGCGTATCTTGGCGCCGAGGCACTAGAGAAAGGAATCGACGTTTGTGTTTCGTCCTGGCAGAGGGCTGCACCCAACACGTTCCCGACGATTGCAAAGTCGGGCGGAAATTATTTGAACTCGCAGCTCATCAAGCTCGAGGCGATTGCGGGCGGCTACGTGGAAGGCATCGCCCTCGATACAACGGGAAACATCAGTGAGGGAAGCGGCGAAAACATCTTCCTCGTGAGGGACAAAACGATTTTGACGCCGCCGATTGCCGCGGCTTTGCTACCCGGCGTGACAAGGTCGTCCGTGGTTGCGCTGTCGAAGGACCTCGGCTACACGGTTGTCGGACTGACCATTCCCCGGGAAATGTTGTTTACGGC
>JACQPT010000140.1 GCA_016207415.1 Ignavibacteriales bacterium | reverse complement strand
TACACTTGCCTACAAGGCGGGAGGAAGCGTTGCACCGTTTGCTGCAATCCTCTCTGCCGTCATGGGTTCCTACGGAGCAGTCGGGACATCGGTCCTCGCAGTCGTTATCATCTTTGCCACAGTGAACGCATACACATCAGGCATGTCCCGTGTTATTCTCGCTGTAGCAAGGGATGGCGGATTTCCCAAATGGCTGGATTATGTTGGCCCCAAGAGTGGAACGCCGACGCGAAGCCTTATCGTGCTGTCCGGACTTTCGATTTGCATGCTGACTGTCTATTATTTTTTGGAGGTGAATCTTCAAACAGCCTTGCTTATCCCGAGCGGCGCCGCGATTCTTATTTATATTATCGGTTCCGGAGCCGGTATCAGACTCTTGAAAGAACCGGGCCCGAAAAAGATGTTGCCGTGGATCTCATTGGTCACCTCAGTCGCGGTTCTTCCATTTGTCGGAATTCTCGTTTTGGCCTCAATGTTGACTGGGCTATTAGCGTTTGTGTACGCTCGAAAGAAGGGAAACGCCGTATGAAAGACTCCTCTGTTAAACGGCTTATTGCCAAAGTATCAATCACTACACAAGCCTAGCTCACCAAAGCAAGCGAAAATAACAAAAACACTGACGTAGAATGGAGGTCGCCTAAACATGTTGGACGGGCTTTTCTTTTTCAGTAGGAAATTCAGCTTGAGCCTTCAGCTCGAGTGAATTATTGGAAAAGAGGAGGGACGAAGTCTTAAGAAAAATATTCGTTCAGGAATGGTCAATGACCCCCGAGACCTCCGCCCAAAAGATGCACGACGACAAACAACACAACAAGAATGCCAAGTGCAATCAACACATATGGTTCCCATGATTTCCGGGGAGGTCGGCTGAGGATCACCTCGCTTTGTCCCTCGCGTTGTTTGCGCAACCCATAACCTGTTAGACCCCACGGCTTGTACACTGAGATTGCTGTTGTGGCGACCAGGAGCAGAAAGGCTGCAACTGCGTCGGCCACGAGTTGGAAACGCAAGCCAAGCATCTCGGAATTCGATATAAACCTCTCAGATGCTATGCCCGCAAGGTAGTCGATAGGCTGTGTATGGACGAATAAGAGGATCGTGCCCGCGATGGTCAGGAGAAATTTCACAAGGACCCAGTAGTGCTTGAACAAACCCCACGATGTGCCCAGTGACTGGACAAGGCCGGTTACTAGCGTTCCGACGTTCGACGGCACAATGACCAACCACACGCTCAGGCTCATCGCAAGATAAGCAGCACGAACAATCTCGGGACTTTCGCTCGTCAGTCCGGCGAGCGCATGAGCCAGAAACACAGCAACAGCACCAAGCCATCCGACGGAAAAGGAGACGTGGGCGGTGAGCAAAAACTTGCGCAAACGGGGGGTCATTGTCATCCTGTTTACTCCTTATTGCAAATGGCGCACGGCTGATGTGCTACGTCTTTATCGCGTTCTTCTGTAGCTGACGTTTAGGCTGTGGAAAAATTGTGACTGTCATTTGAAATTTACGCCAGGCGAAGCGTTGATCGAGTCTGTGTTGTTCTCAGCATAGTATTCCGCACGTTTCCCCTTTAAAACACCACCAGACTCTGCACCACCTCACTATATTGATCACCCGCCATTTGTTAACAATTCCTTAACATTGCATTAACCGCCGCATAACGCCCGGATTCTATCTTTGCGGTTGCGATCCCTTGAAATCCGGTGGTAATTCCGAGCTTATTCTCCATGACGAATGTGTTCTTCCCTGGTCTCCGACATCAGGGGTCGCATAATTCACATTAGATTCAGCCTCATTTTCACTAACTGAAAGGTCTAACATGATCCGACTCCTGAAATCCGCGGGAGCGTTTCTCGCAGTGGTTTCTTCAGTTGCTTTTGGTCAGGGCAAAATCGGCGGGATAATGTTCGGTGACTACTACTATAACGTTGCCCGCAATGCATCTTTGCCAGGAACCTCAGCGTCAGTTTCTGCCGCGCCCGGTGGCACAGCGATGCAGGCATTCCAATTCCGGAGAATCTATTTTACCTACGACAACGATATCTCCGAAAAATTCACGTCACGATTCAGGCTCGAAGCTGACCAGGCCGTGCTTGCTTCAGGAAAGATCACCACATTTGTGAAGGACGCGTTTCTTCGTTGGAAAACAATCTTTGGGAGTTCCGACCTGTTTTTCGGGATACAACCGACGCCGGCATTTGAAGTTTCCGAGGCAGCTTGGGGATACCGGTCACTTGAAAAAACGATCATGGATTTGCGAGGGATCGTCAATTCACGGGATTTTGGCGCGTCACTGAAGGGAAAACTCACCGAGGACGGTGTGTTCAGTTATTGGGCTATGGTTGCGAATGGAGCCGGGACAGGCAATGTTGAGAACGATAAATCCAAACGCTTTTACGCTCATGTGCACATCAAGCTCAGTCAGAGTCTTCAAGCGACGGTGAACATTGATTACGCAGCGCGTCCGGATGCCAACAACCCCTATCAGCCCGGAACGAGAGTCGGAAATGGCATGATGACCGTATCGGGATTTGCTGGCTACACTCAAGGACAACTTAACGCTGGCGCCGAGGCATTTGTGCAATCGACTTCAAACGGGTACGACGACGGAACTGAACTCGCAACAAAAACCGGTTTTGGTTTTTCGTTGTTCGGCTCCTACAATCTGCAGTCTGAAATGGCTGTAGTCACGCGTTATGATTACTTCGACCCGAACACAGACACGAAGACCGCAGCGTACGGAGATAAAAGGCATTATATCGTCGCGGGATTTTCATGGAGGCCCGACAAGAACGTCTCAATAATTCCCAATGTGCTTTACGAAACCTACGAAACACCACCGTCGACAAATGTTGCGATCGACCCTTCTGTAACGGCGCGGGTCACACTACAATACATTTTCATCTGACAATTTTACCAAAAGGAGAATCCATGAAATCGATTCTGAAATCACTCACAGTTGTCGCATTGTTTGCCGCGACGCTGAATGCACAACTACAACTGAATGGCGCCGGTGCAACCTTTCCCTACGTGATCTATTCAAAGTGGTTCGACGTTTACCAAAAAAAGACCGGCATTCAGTTCAACTACCAGTCCATCGGCAGCGGCGGCGGCATCAAACAGATCATCGAAGGAACAGTGGATTTCGGAGCAACGGACGGGCCGATGACGGATGAACAACTCGCCGAGGCCAGGAAAAAGCAGGGCACGGATGTCCTCCATATTCCGACTGTCATGGGAGCCGTTGTCGCAACCTACAATGTGTCCGGAATGAGCGCAGACCTCATTCTTACTTCCGAAGCTCTCGCGGGGATTTTTTTGGGAGAAATCACGATGTGGAATGACCCGAAAATTGCCGCCACGAACATAGAACGCAACCTTCCGAATAAGCCTCTTATCGTCGTGCATCGATCCGACGGAAGCGGCACCACGTTCATTTTCGTTGACTACCTCACAAAAGTAAGCGAGACCTGGAAAAACAAAGTGGGAAAAGGAACATCC
>JACQPT010000139.1 GCA_016207415.1 Ignavibacteriales bacterium | reverse complement strand
GAGGACCAACGTGCTGTCTTTTCCGTCTTTGACAACGCGGACGTTCACGACCCCGCGGATGACCGCAACTTCAAGAGCGTCTTCGCGTGCGCGAACGTTAAACTCAGTCCCAACGACATGTACTTCTGCAAAGCTTGTTGAAACGATGAACGGGGCGTTGTTCTTCTCCACGCGGAAAAACGCTTCTCCCGAGAGAGAGAGCCGGCGCGGGTCGCCCGGCCGCAGCTTTTGCACGACGAGCTCCGTTGCGTAGTTGAGTGTAACTTGCGAGCCGTCGTTAAGAACGACTTCTTTTTGCTGTCCTCTCACTGTAGAAAATCTCTCAGGAGCAGGCTGGAGTGAGGTGAAATAGAGGTAGACGCCGACTATTGCAAAAGCAACAACACTGGTCGCAAACGCAAAGCGGGGCATGGACCGGCTTTTCGACGGAGCTTCAGCCGCGTTTTCCACGATGGCCTTTTGAAGACGCATCCATTGCCGCTGGGTTTGAGGGTCGACATTGCGTAGTTTCTCAAGTTCCGCTTGAAGAGCCTTATTCATCTTGTCCTCATGCGGCGGCTGATTGGCGCTGAAGCCGAACAGCGATGTTAATTTTTCAAGAATTTGATCCATGCGCCTCCTCATTCATTGGTAATTGTCAACGTACGCGTCGTATCTCAATCAAATCCACAAGCATAGCGCTCCAAACGATGCCTCCCGCGCCAAGTACGAGGTTGAGACTGCTTCCCTTGGGACAAAAAAGTGTATCGGTTGATTCATAAGCTCTCCAAACCGTGTCTTGAACTGTGATATGGATCCCTCTCCCATAGTTGCCGGGTATTTCAAGCGAAACTCCTCCGCCGGTGGCGAGATTCCTGCCCTGGCAACGTAGAATGAGTCGACTGTCTTCCGAAAGCGCCTTCAATGAGAACTGACCATGCGGCCAAAGACATCCCCCGGAAACAGCCAGGGAGCGGTTGCCGCCATTGGGTGGGGCTTCATTCCTCAACGTCAATCCATACCCCTGCCAGCCGGAAGTGTCGGCGTCTCTTTCAAAAGACGTGAAGAAAACGAGCTCTCCGTTTTCTTCAACAGCCGGCGACAGCAAATCACATCGAAGGCTGCAAACCGCCACGCAAAGGATCATTGAGAATTTCATTGTAATGCTTTACGGTTGTCAGAAATATCTACGCTCAAACGCAGGGTAGGCAATCAATGACTTCAATTCTTTTTGTTTCGTTGAGATTCACCATTACGTTCTCATCAACGTATCCACAACAGGGACCCTTTCTGTTGATGTTGTATGAACGAACAGTGTAGGTTCCGGGCTTGACGGTGAATTCGGCCAGTCCGTTTCCAATATTTCGACTTTCCTCTGAAGGGGCATTTCCTGCCAATGTAGGTAAACAACGACGCGACCGTGTTCAGCGCCGGATATTTCCTCGCAGTGAAAACTTGCAACAACGAGGATTCAAAGCTGTAGAACAAGAGCGATTTTCATGAAGCACCAAATGTATAACGATTATGTCTATCATTACCCCCAAACCTCCAAGGATAAGGATTGCACCTGCTGAAGTTTGTCTCTATTTTGTGAAATATGGAAGTGGACGCTGTGCCACGACTTTAAAGTCGCGGCACACCTTGGCCCCCAACTGCATGCAAGAAACCGACTCGTCACTTATCGAACGCGTGCGCACCTCTGACCGTGAGGCATTCAGGCTTTTGTTCGAGAAATATCAGCCCATAGTGTTTCGTTATGTCTTGCACAGTCTGCAGGATGCCGACTCATCTCACGATATAATTCAGGAAACGTTTCTTCGAGTATGGAATCATCGCCTGACACTTCGTCCTGAACTGCCGTTTCTCGCGTTGCTTTTCCGCATCAGCAGAAACCTCGTTCGAGACCACGCAAAATACGATGCGGTCAGAAGAAAGCTCGAGGCGGATATTCCGCGCCTTTCAGCCACCGTCAGCAACGGCCCTGAGGAGTCACTACGATCGAATATCCTGCAGGAAAGGCTGTCGGAAGCAGTGAGGACGAAGCTGCCTGCAAAATGCAGGGAGATTTTTCTTCTCAGCAGAATAGAGGGAATGTCGAACGCAGAAATCAGCAGGCATCTAGGCATCAGTGTGAAGACCGTCGAGAATCAAATCACGCG
>JACQPT010000134.1 GCA_016207415.1 Ignavibacteriales bacterium | reverse complement strand
TTGAATGGTAGAGCGCAGGTTCCATGTAATTATGCCCAAGGATGACGGCATTCTTTTCCGCTTTCAAACTGTTAATCTCATAAGCCAGCTCGGCCTTGTACCTTAATTCTATGCTCGGAACAATGCCCTCGAGCTTCTGTTCAAACGACCGAAAGAAATCCACAAACGTCATTGGATCACTCCTCGTGTGAGTCGATAACAAAACTGATGTCCAGCGCGGGTACTGAATGAGTCAATTGGCCAACAGAAATGAAATCGACGCCTGTTGAAGCAATTTCCGCCACATTTTCAAGAGTCACATTTCCAGAGGCTTCCAGCGGAATTCGACCTCCATTTGTGGCAGCGGCTTCACGCATTTCATCCAACTTCATGTTATCCAGGAGGATGCGGTCAGCATCGACACTCAGTGCTTCGCGAAATTCTTCGATGGTCTTCACCTCGATTTCGACACTGAACCTATGTGCGTGTTGCCTTCGAACCAGCCGGACTGCTTCCCTGATGCTTCCGATCATGGCAACATGATTCTTTTTGATCAAAACCATATCGAAGAGGCCGTTCCTGTGATTATGTCCGCCACCTATCACGACGGCCCGCTTGTCAAGAACACGAAGGCCGGGCATGGTTTTTCTCGTATCCAGAATCCTCGCCCGTGTGTCCCCGACAGCATCGACAAACTTTTTGGTCATCGTTGCTATGCCCGACATGCGTTGCAGAAAATTGAGAGCGACCCTTTCGCCAGTGTGGAGGGCCCGGGCCATTCCGATCACATTTCCCAGGAACTCTCCGCTCCGCGCTTCCCTTCCATCATTCACAAAGATATCTATGCCGACGTCCGGGTCAATCTTCGCAAAAACTCTTTTCACCACATCCCAACCCGCGATTATTCCTTTCCCTTTGGCGAGAAAGCGACCACGGGCTTTCGCGTTTGAAGGAATCACGGAAGCTGTTGTCACATCCCCGGAACCGATGTCTTCCTCAAGCGCTTTTTGAACAATTTCACCGATTTGAGCTTCCAAGAGGAAGTCCACTTCCGCGCCAATTCGGACCTTTTTGACTGTTTTCGCAATCATACAGGAATTTAGCAATTCGTTTGTTGAAAATCCTTACAAACAAAAAACCCCCGGCTCGCGCCGAGGGCTTGCAGACTTATATCTTTCACAATGGCTGCGTGAATCCTCAAAAGTTCGGAGGGAGCTCTCCTCTCAACGAGATACAAACGAGAGAGAGGGCAAGAAGGGCCAGGTATAACGAGAATGCGGATGTGCTTGGGTTCGAGGCAACCTTCTTCGCCCTGCACAGCTTCCGGGGTCAGCGTCACATCGACGGAGGCAGGGGCTCCTTCGTCCACACGCACATTGGTAATCTTCTCCTTTGCATAGGAAATCGAGGACACCACGAGCGCGTACGTTCCGGGGTCAATATTTGAAATGACGAACTTACCCTCGATGTCGCTTGCGGCTCCCCTTGGTGTTCCCTCGACGACAACGTTCGCCCCCATGACAACCTCGCCTGTCTCTGAGTCGACGATCTTGCCGAAGATCTTGCCGCGCGGAGTTTGTTGCGCGAAGGAAAATGATTGCAACAGGAAGAGAAGCGTTAGAATGGCGCGTATCGAACACTTCATCGTTAAGTTCCTCTCGGGATATGGGAGCGCATCAATCGGACAATGATTTGATGCAAAAGATAGGGAGCCCGGGTTCGAAGGGTGTTATTCCCGTATTACCAAAGTGTTAAGAGGCTCGGCCACTCCTTCCGCTCCTTGCACCACGTAGGATAGAGGAGTATATTTGAAATGTTTTTCACTACATAATCGCCAATGAGTAAAACCATCCTCGTCGTTGACGACGAAAAAGACATTGTCGACCTGCTGAAATACAACCTCGAGAAGGAGGGGTATTCAGTTCTCGCTGCCAACAACGGCAAAAAAGCTCTCGAACAGGCAGCCAAGAAGCCCGACCTCATCCTGCTCGATATTATGATGCCGGAAATGAATGGCTACGAGGTCGTGAAGGAACTCAGGCGCAACAAGAAAACCGAATCGATTCCGGTGGTTTTTCTCACTGCAAAAGGCTCAGAAACGGATGAAATCGTGGGGCTGGAGCTCGGAGCGGATGACTACATCATGAAACCCATCAGCGTGGGGAAAATTCTCGCGCGCGTGAGGACACTCTTCAGGCGTGAAGCGAAAACAACGGCGGCACATGACGACATCATTAAGGTTGACGAGCTCGAGATCAACGTGCCGAATTATTCTGCAACGCTCTCCCACAAAGAAATCTCCTTCCCCCGAAAAGAATTTGAAACCCTTGTCTATCTCGCAAAAAACAGGGGAAGAGTCATTACAAGAGAGGGTTTGCTCAATGCCGTCTGGGGAGAGAACGTGTACGTCGTCGACCGCACGATCGACGTGCACATAAGGAAGATTCGAGAAAAACTTGGAAAATACGCCGACTACATCGAGACGGTCAAAGGCGTCGGGTACAGGTTCAAAGCAAAAACGTGAAAAGCATCCAATCGAAAATCACTGCCACCTATGTCGTCCTTGCCCTTTTGATCGTCACAAGCACGGGTTTTCTTTCAAGCTCCGGAATCGAATCGTTCTTCAAGCAACATCTGGTCAACAGCCTCTACCAGCAAACAGACCTCGTTGCCTACTTTTTGCAACGCAGTTCCTCGTTGTCGTTCGTGCAGATCGACAGTGCAGTACGAAAAATCTCAGGGATTGAGAACATTCGCATTACGCTCATCAACGCCGACGGGAAAGTTATCGCCGATTCTGACGTCCCTCCCGACAAACTCTCCACGATCGAAAACCATTTAAGCAGGCCGGAAGTCCAGGAGGCTCTGAAAAAGGACGTGGGGACGAATATGCGCCGCAGCGCAACAGTGGGCCGTGATTTCCTGTACGTTGCAAAAGCCCTTGATGCGCCGTTCGGCGGAGGAGTCTTCCGGGACCTCAAGTTTATACGACTGAGTATGCCGCTCGAGGAAGTTCAATCTGAAATCAACAGCATCAGGTTCAACATTCTCATCGCCGGGTTCGTCGTGCTCGTCCTTATCACGGGAATCAGCATGCTTGTTTCCAACAGGATCTCCAAACCGATGGTACAGATTGCCCGAAGCCTGGAGCGCATACGTTCCGGAGACCTCAGTGAACGCATCAGCATCGGTTCGAAAGATGAAATCGGCCGCGTCGCAAGTGCAGTCAACGAGCTTGTTGAAAAGCTGAAAGACGATATCGCTCAGCTCCAAAGACTTGAGCGCGTCCGCAGTGAATTTTTGGGAAACGTGTCCCATGAACTCCGCACACCCATCTTTGCCATTCAAGGATATCTTGAAACGCTCTTGAAGGGCGCTCTCAACGACGAATCAGTCAATCGTTCTTTTCTTGAAAAAGCTCAGGCAAACGCTCATCGACTCGATGCGCTGCTGGCGGACCTGATCAACATTTCGCAGATCGAATCCGGGGAGATGAAGATGAGCTTTCGTTATTTTCGCATTAATGAATTCCTCGAGGCAACGACGAAAGATTTTCAGCCTTCCGCACAACAGCTGGGCGTAGGGTTAAGCCTGGATCTACAGACAAGCGATGCGGAGGAGGTTTACGGAGACCGCGAGAGAATCCAGCAAGTGATGTCCAACCTCATCGAGAATGCATTGCGGTACAACAAGAAAGACGGCCAGGTAATCGTGTCGACAAGAGCCAACAACAGGGCCGTGGAAATTACTGTCAAAGACTCCGGCGTGGGAATGGCCTCCGAACATCTTCCCAGAATCTTTGAACGATTTTACAGAGTCGACAGCAATCGCTCACGGGAAGTCGGCGGGACAGGGCTTGGACTTGCCATCGTCAAACACATCATAGAAGCCCACGAAAGTACTGTAGATGTTGAGAGCGAGGTTGGACGCGGCACCGCCTTCCGCTTCTCATTACGAAAAGGCTGAAAGACCACGAACACCAGGCTTACCTTTTACCGGAACACGAGGAACATCATGAAGAAACATCTCTTACTCTTTGCGTGCCTTTATCTTTCCGTGCCTTTTGGCGCCACATCACAACCAAGGATTTTGGTCGTTTACCACAGTGAAACCGGACACACGAAAGTCATGGCGGAAGCTATTGCCCGAGGCGCAAAGTCAGCACATGTCACGTTAAAAGTGGTGGGCGACGCGACGACAGCAGATGTTCTCGCTGCAGACGCCATCATTCTTGGAAGCCCGGTGTACAATGCCAACCTCGCTCCTCAGCTGCAGCAATTTATCAACCGTTGGCCATTCGAGGGGAAGCCGCTGAAGGACAAGATTGGTGCTGCGTTTGTTACGGCAGGAGGTATCTCCGCGGGCGAGGAGATTGCTCAGCTCAACATACTTCATTCTATGCTCATCTTCGGAATGATCGTCGTAGGCGGGCCGGAGTGGACAAGCGCCTTTGGTGCCTCGGCGATTACCGAAGAAGAACCGTTTAATCCGCAAAACGTGGATCAGATGTTTTTAAATAAAGCTGAGGCTCTCGGCAAGCGTGTTGCGGACATTGCGACGAAGATGAAGAAATAAACGCCTTCCAAACATTCACCGGCCTATTCCGCGAAGTTGTTTTTTATTGGACGCCCCGGCCGGATATTTTTCTTTACTCCCGCGGGATCCTTCACGATGCGCCCGCCAACAATGACATACTCGATTCCAACCGACGACATTTCGGGATGTTCAACGGTGGCCTTGTCAGTTATTCGCTCAAGGTCGAAAATCACGATATCAGCGTCTGCTCCTCTTGAAACTCTTCCCTTTCGCCTGAAAGCCGCCGAAGCTTGTTCCAGCCTCTGAGCGGGGAGCAACGTCATCTTCGAAACGGCATCCATGAGACTGACAACTTTCTTTTCCCGGACGTACAATCGCAACGTCCTCGCAAACGTTCCGGAAGCCCTCGGATGGTTATTATAACCTCGCGTGAGGATCGCATCGCTGCCGATCATGACGAATGGTGATCTCAACGCCTCCACGACGTCCTGCTCAGGAATCGCGTACGCCACGACGAGTTTTCCCAGTTTCTGATATCTTCTAAAAGTGCTGTCAGTGAGCCGTTCTCTCGAGCCCCCAAGCTGCAAATCAGAATGCGTTATCCCGAACCGTTTCTGCCATCCCTTGTCAAAGCGCGTTGAGTTTAGGTACGTTCCCCAGAAATCATACGGATAGGCACAGGCTGTGATGTCGAGGCCTTCGGAGCGGGCGCCTTCGATCATTGCAAGCGATTGCCCCATAGTGAACGTCCCGCCGGTGCTCGTAATGTGGCCTATATGCACAGAAACACCGATTACCCTCGCGTAGCCAATCAACTCTTCGAGGGCTTCAACATTTGTTCCCGGAGCCAGCGTATCGGAATATCGTGCGTGGAAAAAAGCCGGCACGCTATATTTTTTTGCAAGGTGTAATATCGGCAGTGTTTCCTCCCGCAAGATCCCGGGAACATATTCCAGACTGAACGAAACGCCAAGAGCGCCTTCCTTGAGTGCGCGTTCAGCGATAGCGGCAATTTTTCTGATCTGAAGTGTGTCGGCGGATTGATATCGCCCGAGAGGAAATTGATTCCGCGCCTGTGTATAAAAGAATGAGGCCCCGTAATTCAACGGCGGCCGCTGACGCTCAAAGGCTGCATACCAGGTTTTAGGAGTAGCCGTGCCTCCATGCATTGCAAGGTTTGTTGTGACACCGTCCTGAATTTTGTTCCAAACGCCGAGTGAGTTCGGGTTGTAAGAAAGAATATCGATAAAACCCGGCGCAACAACGAAACCCGTTGCGTCAATAACATGTTTGCCTTTCAGAGAATCGCCCGAAACTGCTGCAATCACACCATTGCGCACGCCGACATTCGCCGTTCCGTCAAATTTTGTTTCAGGATTGATGACCCTGCCGTTGCGGATGACAAGGTCGAAGACCTCCGCTGCCTGAAAGCCAAATGCAAACTGAGTTGAGATGAAAAAAAGGAATGTGAAGTGAATTTTCACGCAGTCTTAAAGTGCTGACGCACTTTTTCTTCGATGTACGCCTTCAGTTTGCTCTTGAATCGTTCTCTGCTGAATTTCTCCGCGTGTTTGCGAATGACAGATGGGTTGAACCGTTTCTTTTCAGAATTTCGCACTGCTTCGATGAGCGCCTCGGCCGTTTGCTCGTGGAAAAAGACGCCCGTCTGCTTGTTTCCCTTGTCGACGACGGTTTCCAGCGCTCCGCCCTTGGCGAAAGCGATCACCGGCTTGCCCGACGCCATCGCTTCAAGCGGAGTAATGCCGAAGTCTTCCTCGCCCGGAAAAACGAAGGCACGACAATTCGCATAAAGCTCCTTTAAGTTCTCGTCACTCTGCCACCCCAGCAATTCAATGTTGGGTTCGGCCATAGCCTTGAGTTTTTGAAAATCCGGCCCTTTTCCTGCAATGAGGAGCCTTTTCCCCGTTCTATTAAAGGCTTCGATTGCAAGATCCACTCTCTTATAAGGTACCAGTGCGCTCACGACGAGATAATATCCTTCGTCACGTTGAGAAATTCTGAAAAACTGGGTGTCGACCGGTGCATGGATAACTTCTGCACTTCTGTGATAATGTCGGACGATCCTCGCCGCAACATTGTGCGCACTCGTGACAAAATGGTGTACGCGGTCGGTGGCGCGCACATCCCATCTTCGGAGATACGGAGCGACCATGAACATGGCGATTCTCGTCAGCGTTCCTGCACGACCCTTTCCAAAATAATCGTTATAGAACTCCCAGACATACCGCATCGGCGTAAAACAGTA
>JACQPT010000146.1 GCA_016207415.1 Ignavibacteriales bacterium | reverse complement strand
CGCTAACCGCCGCAAAAGCTCTTTTTCAGCTTGGCTTTTGTCACGAACGGTTAGAAGACGCAAACGAGGCGATCGCCAGCTATCAGAAGATTCTCGACCACCACGCTGACCAGAAAGATATCGCCAGCAGAGCAAAAGAACGGTTTGCAGAACTGCTGAGAGAGAAAGAGCTGCGAGAAAGCAAAGCCATTGCCGTGCTCCCGTTCAAAAACATGGATGGAGAGGAAGATGGCGAGACCTTCAGCGACGGCATTACCGAGGAAATTACTACGCAGCTCTCGAAAATCAGCGACCTCAAAGTCATTGCGCGGACTTCCACAGTCAGATACCGCAGCACGAACAAATCTCTGCGTCACATTGGCAGAGAGCTCGCGGTAGGCAATATCCTTGAAGGAAGCGTCCGACGGGACGGAAACCGTGTCCGAATCTCCGTGCAGTTGATTAATTCCACTACTGAAGAACATCTTTGGGCCAATACGTACGATCGCGACCTCATGCAGATTCTTTCCTTACAGGGCGAGCTGGCATCGGCAATCGCAAAAGAAGTTCACGCCAATGTGACACCTGAGGAGAGTTCCCGTCTCGCGACCAGACGTCCTGTGAAGAAGGAAGCGTATGAATTTTTCTTGAAAGCCATATTCTTCTGGAACAGGCGAACAACAGACCTTGCGGAAAAATCGATCGAATACTTCAATCAGGCAATAGCAAAGGATCCAAACTATGCACCCGCTTACTCCGGACTTGCTCGGTCGTATGCTGGCTTGGGCGCCGCGGAGGGCCTGGGAATCTCACCAAAGGAGGCGATGCGAAAAGCCAAAGAAGCCGCCCTGAAAGCTGCGCAGCTCGACCCGGACCTTTCGGACACGCACACGGCACTCGGCTTGGTCAAGCTGTCGTTCGAGTGGGATTGGCAGGGAGCGGAAAAGGATTTTCGACGTGCGTTGGAATTGAACCCCAATTCTGCCGATGCACACCATTGGTACTCTCACCTCCACATGGCGCTTGGCCGGCCTGATGAATCCTTCCGTCATGTCCTGCGCGGACTGGAACTTGACCCTGTGAATGGCCAGATGCACATCCATCTTGCATGGTATTATCTGATTACCCGGCATGATGATAAACTTCTTGAGACTTACCGTGAGACCATTGAGCTCTTTCCAGATGATCCCATTATCTACGCCTACCTCGCGCAATCGTATACCCGCCAAGGAAAATATGATCTCGCTCTCGTTGAAGCCAAGAAATCGGTTGAAAAATCTCGGAACAACACTAACCGTGTGACAATGCTTGCGGGCGTGTATGCCTCTATGGGAAATGAACAAGAGGCACGCGGCATGCTTCAGAAATTGAGCGAGACATCCCGCTACGTCAGTCCACTTGCACTTGCGTCCGTCTATTTAGCGCTGGGCGACAAATCGAATGCCTTCAAATTTCTCGAGAGGGCCTATGAAGATCGAGTTGCAGGCATGGCCTATCTGAAGGTCGATCCAGGCTGGGATTCCCTCCGCTCGGATCCGCGGTTTCAAGATTTGGTGCGGCGGATGAATTTGCCTGAGTAGAGATCATCCTGTGCACCATATTCCATTAAAGGATTCTGTAAATGCTCGATGAGTTCGGAATTCGCCTCAGGAAAACCGGATCCCTTATTGCGATGATGCTCTTTTTCTTCATCCCTGTCGTGAGCCAAGAGACTGCCGACCGCCTCTACCAATCCGCTCTCTACAAAGAAGAAGTCGAAGGCAATCTCACCGAAGCGATCAAGCTCTACAAACAGGTCATCGAGAAGTCGCCAAAGAACGCGCCAACCGCCGCAAAAGCTCTTTTTCAGCTTGGCTTTTGTCACGAACGGTTAGAAGACGCAAACGAGGCGATTGCCAGCTATCAGAAGATTCTCGACCACCACGCTGACCAGAAAGATATCGCGAGCAGAGCAAAAGAGAGGCTCACCTTATTACTCAAGGAGAAAGAGCTTCGAGACAGCAAGGCAATTGCAGTTCTTCCGTTCAAAAACATGAACGAAGATAAAGAGAACGAGTTCTTCAGCGATGGTATTACGGAAGATATTATTACCCAGCTTTCGAAGATCAGCGAGTTCCGAGTTATTTCACGCTCTTCAACGATGCAGTATAAAAACAGCCCTAAACATCTTCCACTCATTGGGAGGGACTTGGGTGTCGGTCATTTAGTTGAGGGAAGCGTGTTTCGTTCTGGAGATCGAGTTCGGATTTCGGCGCACTTGGTCAAAACCAGTACGGATGAGCATCTCTGGGCAGAGACTTATGACAAAGAAATGACAGAAATCTTTGCCATTCAGACCGATGTAGCAAAGGCCATTGCTGCTGCGCTCAACGCAAAGCTTTCCCCTTCGGAAAAAGATCGGCTTGAAAAGAAACCCACCGGGAGTCTGGATGCGTATGCTTACTATGTAAAGGGACGGGAATATTTTTATTGGTTTCGAAAGCAAGACAATGAGTATGCTATTCAGCTTTTCAAGAAGGCACTCGAGTTTGATCCGAATTATGCACTTGCCTATGCGGGGTTGGCTGATGCTTATTCACAGCGTGTCTATTCGTTTGGATTTTCTGGTTCTTGGATTGATTCCGCGATTGTCATGAGTACGAAGGCAATTGCAATCGACTCAAACAGTGCAGAGGGATATAAGGCATTAGGGTTAGCCTTTGCGAGCAAAGGATGGAGTCATAGAGCTCTGGAGGCAGAATATCGGGCAGTAAAACTAAATCCAAGTCATCACGCTGCGGTTCACAACATTGGTACACGAGTTTGGGGGATGGGGCAAATTGCTGAAGGGCTTCAATGGCTAAAAAAGGCACATAGTCTCGAACCGAGCTTTCCCATGCGATATGTTGCAATAGGGAACGCGTACCGGGCATTAGACGATGATACAAAAGCGGAGCAATGGTATAGAAGAGCTTCAGAAATCCAGCCAGACTTTGATCGTACATACGTTGCATGGGCTCAACTGTATTTAATACAAGGAAAGTATAAAGAAGCGCTTGCAATGATGGAACAGGAGATGATACATACTGCCAATCGTGCAAGAGCTCTCAACACTGCTGGAAATGGCTATCTTCTCATGCGGAATTATGATCAAGCAAAACAATCTTTTGAACGAGCGGGTGCCATCGATTCAACTGCGGTCAATCTTTCCTCTTTAGGATACGTCTATTGGAAGATTGAAAAGCAAGACGAAGCTCGTGAACTATTCAAGAGAGCTCGCACCACACTCCTAAGCCGATTAGATGAGGGTGATGAGAGGGATTTCGTTCCATTTGAAATAGCCAGGATCGAGGCTGCGCAGAATAGAAAAGCCCAAGCTTACAGCTGGCTTCAAAAAGCCATTGACGCTGGCTGGCGGAACTATCGCTGGGGCTTGATTGATCCTTTACTACAGAATCTCCAGAACGACGAGCAGTTGAAACAAATGATGGCTCAGGTGAAAGCGATGGTGGATTTAGAGCGGATGAAGGCGCAAGAATGGGAGAAGCAAGAAAAATCGAATCAATGAAAAGCTGAATGCATAGTTCCCTGCCTTCTGGCCTTACAACCATCAGCATGTATCCGAAGTTATGGCAGGCATCGGGGATTTCGTATCCTGAGCTGCTTGACCGATTGATCCAGCTTGCACTTCAACGGCATGACGCGAAGAAGAACCTGAAAACAACGTTTAGGCCGAAGCAAGATTGGTACACATAGCTTGCGGGATTGGATTCACCCAGACCCTCCTGTTCGCTGAGTAAACCTTCCGAAGACCAGGTTTTTGCGTGGAGAACCTACTGAAGGTGGCTCGTCTTGCAAAACCCTCCATTAAATCGTACCTTTCCAGCGTGGAATTCTACCGCAAGATTCAGAAACGAGCCCCGCTGAAAAGCCTTACAAGGAAGCTGCTGAGAAACAAACTCCGCACATTTCTCCTCATTGCCGGAACTTTCCTTTTTTCCTACGCCCTTTTTGGGAATCATGGAGTCCTCACGCGTCTCCGGCTGGAGCGCCAGCGCACCGAGATGATGGAAAAGGTCAGACAGGCCGAAGAAGAGACGAAAAAGCTTCAGTCGCAAATCAAAGCCCTTGAAGGCGACAAGAAGACCATCGAGAAGATCGCACGCGAAAAATACGGGATGGTGCGCGAGGGTGAAACAATTTATCGCGTGAAAAAAGACTAAACACAAAGGAGCGACGGGAAGAGGGCCTATGAGGTACCTTTCATTTCTTCTGCTGCTTCCCTACATAACTGGCCTGACGCCGGCCGATACATCGTACACCGAGTATGTTATGCATTGAAGTTCCGGCTTAAAAGCAGTAGTTTCTACCAAGTTTACTCTTCCCACTTTCTTCGTTCTTCATTCCGAATGGCTGATTTGTTCGTCAACGAACCCTCGTCAAAGAAGCGGCCTTCTCTCCCCTACACGCCGCTGGCTGAACGCGTGCGTCCGCAATCTCTCGAGGAATTTTTCGGCCAGGAGCATCTCCTCGGCGAGCAAAAACCTCTGCGGCTGATGATCGAGAGCCAAAAGCTGTCGTCCATGATTTTCTGGGGTCCTCCCGGTTCAGGCAAGACCACTCTCGCGCGGCTGATCTCCAATTACGTCAAAACCGAATTTGTTCAGCTGAATGCCGTCTCATCCGGCGTCAAAGAAGTTCGGGATGTTATCGCGAAAGCAGAGAAGAACCGCAAGCATCTGGGAAAACAGACAATTTTGTTTATCGACGAGATCCACCGGTTCAACAAAGCGCAACAGGACGCGCTGCTTCACAGCGTCGAGGAAGGTGTGGTCACTCTCATCGGTGCAACGACGGAGAATCCTTCCTTCGAGGTCATTTCTCCGCTGCTCTCCCGGTGTCAGGTTTACCTGCTCGAGGCTCTGGGGAAAAAAGAACTGGATTCTATCCTCGATCATGCGGTGTCCGGCGATGAGGAGTTCAAGAAACGAAAGGTGGAAATCGAGGACCGGAATTTTCTTATGCTCATGTCCGGCGGAGACGCACGAAAACTTCTCAACGGATTGGAAACGGCCGCCAGGCTGACGAAGCCGGACGCGGACAAATCTCTGAGAATTACAAAACAGACAATCGAAGAGGCATTTCAGCGGAAGTATACGCTGTACGACAAGGCGGGCGACCAGCATTACGACACGATTTCTGCCTTTATCAAAAGCCTGCGCGGCAGCGATCCCGACGCGGCCATTTACTGGATGGCCCGGATGCTGGACGGCGGCGAGGACATCAAGTTCATCGCCCGCCGCATGGTGATTCTGGCTTCCGAAGACATCGGCAATGCGGACCCTCTTGCGCTCGTTCTGGCGACCTCCTGTTTTACGGCAGTCGATTATGTCGGGATGCCTGAAGCGCAGCTGATTCTTTCGCAGACAGCTGCGTATCTTGGTTCTGCGCCGAAAAGCAACGCATCGTTGCTCGCGATCGCCCAAGCAATGGAGGATGTGAAAAAACAGCCGAATTTGCCCGTGCCTCTGCATATTCGCAACGCCCCGACGAAGCTCATGAAAGAACTCGGCTACGGAGCAGAGTACAAGTACAGCCACGATTACGACGGGCATTTTGTCGAGGGTCAGTATTTGCCGGACAACCTCAAAGACAAGATTTACTACAACCCCACCGAGATGGGAAAAGAGAAAGAGATTGGCGAAAGGCTGAAGAAGTTGTGGAACAAGAAACGAGGCAAGGATACGAGTTGAACACCAGGAGGATTCATCTATGAAACCAGCCCTGTTGCATCTTGGCATCATCTTGTTTTTCACTTTGATGTCCGGTGAGACTCATATGACCCTTGCCTTCCAGGAAAACCTGCAAAAAGGCAAGCCTCTCGAAAAGAACCTCAAGGCCGGGGATATTCACAGTTATAGGATTTCTCTCAAGAGCGGCGATCTGGCCTACATCGAGGTCGACCAGCGGGGAATCGACGTGATCGTGCGTGTGTTCGGTCCGACCAAACGGAAAATCGACGAAGTCGACAGTCCCAACGGTGCCCGCGGCATCGAACCTGT
>JACQPT010000145.1 GCA_016207415.1 Ignavibacteriales bacterium | reverse complement strand
ATTCTTCGTTCTATGACTCAAGGAAGGGGAATTTACCGCACAAAATTTTCCCACTACGACGAGTTACCGCGCGAGCAGGCGGAGAAAGTCATCGCCGCACACGACAAAGCAAAGGTGGAAGCTGAATAAAATCTCTTTCGAAAGTAATTGCGAAACCCCACCTCAAGTGGGGTTTTTTTGTTTTTCGGTAAACCCGAAAGTCTCCACGGGTTTTCAAAGGGGGGCTGTCGGTTTACTCTGACAAGAACTCGTGTATTCGCAAGAATTTTTGATTACATTTCATATTCCGCCTAATCCGAAGTCACAAAATGTCCGAAATCCCGGCAAAAACGAGACCTCGAACAAAGGAACCCAAAGCCCAAAAGGCTGTCCGCAATCCAAGCAGAATCACCCACATAACTATCCGCGGAGCGAGGGTTCACAACCTCAAGAACATCAACCTCGAAATCCCGCGCGATAGGCTTATTGTTATGACCGGCGTCAGCGGATCGGGAAAATCCAGCCTCGCGTTCGATACGATTTACGCAGAAGGACAGCGACGTTACGTCGAAAGCCTCTCCTCCTACGCACGGCAATTCCTCGAGAGAATGGAAAAACCCGATGTCGACCTGATCCAGGGAATCAGTCCGGCAATTGCCATCGAGCAGAAAACCACAACGCGCAACCCGCGTTCCACCGTCGCTACGACAACGGAAGTCTATGATTACCTTCGACTTCTCTTTGGCAGGGTCGGCAAAACCTATTGCAGAGCATGCGGAAATCTCGTTCAGCGGGATACTGTCACGATCGTCGTCGAACGATTGTTCCAGGAGGCCGACGGCACAAAACTCTTTGTCATGTTCCCTTTGCATGACCATCCAGGAAGGTCCATGAAAGAGGAATTCCAGGCCCTGAAGAAACGCGGATTCTATCGCATCGTCGTGGACGGCGAACTCATTGACCTCAATGAAAAAGATTTCAAAGGGAAAGAGAAAAAAGGGGTGAGCGTTCTGGTTGACCGGCTCGTGGTTCGTAAAAACGACCAGGAAAACCAAACCCGTGTTACCGATTCCGTCGAAACTGCGTTTGTCGAAGGCGATGGGTATACTTTCATCTATCTACTTGAAGAGAAACGACTGCTGAAGTTCACGCAACACTATGAATGCTCCAACGACGGAATTCGCTACGAAGACCCTGAGCCGCGACTATTCTCATTCAACAACCCGGTAGGGGCGTGCCCCAAATGCCAGGGATTTGGCCGTTCAATCGGCATCGACATGAACCTTGTCGTTCCAAATCCGAACAAAACGATACGCCAGGGTGCCATTCAACCGTGGACGTTTCCACGGTGGCGAGAGAATCTCTCAGATCTGCTGCGCGTCTCGAAGCAATCAGGAATTTCTGTCGACATCCCCTTCGCAAAGCTGAATGAAAAGCAGCTCGCCGTCATCATGAATGGTTATGACGGCTTCGACGGAATCAACAAGTTCTTCAAGTTCATCGAGCGGAAGTCTTATAAAATACATTACCGGGTGTTCTTGAGTCGTTACAGAGGTTACACAACCTGCGACGAATGCGGCGGCTCAAGGTTACGCAAGAACGCGCTCCATATCAAGGTTGGTGACAAGACAATTCATGATGTTGTGAAAATGACGATTTCCGAGGCCAACGAGTTCTTCCAAGGACTGAAGCTGTCGAAATACGACACCGAAGTGGGAAAACGCATTCTGGAAGAAATCAAGAAACGGCTTCGCTTCCTGCATGAAGTGGGCATCGGGTACATTACCTTGGACCGACTCACGATGACGCTTTCGGGCGGAGAATCTCAACGGATCAACCTGGCAACATCGCTCGGCTCGTCCTTGCGAGATTCGGTCTATGTTCTTGACGAACCCAGCATCGGACTGCATCCGCGGGATAATTCCAAGCTTATCAATATCCTGAAGTCCCTGCGTGACCTTGGAAACACCGTCGTTGTCGTCGAGCACGACGAGGATATGATTCGTTCAGCCGACGTCGTCGTAGATATGGGGCCCAGGGCGGGGGAGTCCGGCGGAGAGGTTGTGTTCTGCGGAAATCTGGAAGGCCTCAAACAGGAACCCGCATCGCTCACGGCGTCCTACCTCGACGGAAGGCTTTCAATCCCGACGCCGAAGGACCGCAGGAAAGACTCGGAGCAATCCGTGTTCATTCGGGGTGCGGCCGAAAACAACCTCAAGAATATTGACGTGCGCATCCCTTTAAACCTTTTTACATGTGTCACGGGTGTCAGCGGATCGGGAAAAAGCACTCTCGTTCACGATATTCTGTATGCAGGACTTCAAAAATTGAAAGGCATATACGACAGCAGCGTGGGGAAATGTCTTGCCATCGAGGGGGCGGACAATATTCAACACGTGGAAATGGTTGACCAATCACCCATCGGGAGAACGCCGCGATCCAATCCTATTACGTACATCAAGGCGTTTGATTTGATTCGGGACCTTCTGTCGGGAACACAGGCCGCAAAGATCCGCGGGTTCAAACCAGGCCACTTTTCGTTTAATGTACCGGGTGGACGATGCGAGACGTGCGAAGGAGACGGCGTTCAGAAAATCGAAATGCAGTTCCTGGCCGACTTGTATCTCACGTGCGAAACCTGCAAGGGCAAACGATTCAAGAAAGAAGTCCTGGATATCCGGTATCGGGGGAAAAACGTGGACGACATCCTCAAGATGACGGTCACAGAGGCAATTTCGTTTTTCGCACAATCAGCAGAAGGCAAGAGGGTCGCTCGTCGCTTGAAAGTGCTTGACGACGTCGGCCTGGGTTATTTACGGCTTGGCCAGCCGGCGACCACGCTGTCGGGCGGCGAGGCACAACGCATCAAACTTGCTCATCACTTGGCGGCAACGGAAGCTGAGGGCAAAACGCTGTTCTTGTTCGATGAACCCACGACGGGTCTTCATTTCGACGACATTGCGAAGCTTCTGAAATGTTTCGACGCGCTCGTTAAAGCAGGACACTCGATACTGGTCATCGAACACAACATGAACGTGATCAAATGCGCCGACTTTATTGTCGACCTGGGGCCTGAGGCCGGAAACGAGGGGGGAGAGATTGTGGCGACGGGAACACCCGAGGAGATTGCGCGCTCACCAAAATCACACACAGGGAAATTCCTCAGGCAGTATTTGTGACAAGAAGCTTATTGAGATTGTGACACGACTTTAAAGTCACCTTGATATTCCCCGACGTCGTTTCAATTCTCATCGAGCCGCTCCCGTGCCTATCTTTCCGATATCAAAGTTGTGAGGGAGCTTTGCTCCCCGAACAACGAAACTCACCTCTGCGTCACCTTGATATTCCCCGACGTCGTTTCAATTCTCATCGAGCCGCTCCCCGTTCCTATCTTTCCAATCGCAATCGCTCCGCTTCCGACATCCTCCACTTCGACAGGCAGATCTGACCGGATTCTTCCGTACGTCGCCTTCAGTCGAACATCGCCCGAGAAGCCGCTTGGCAGGGATACCGTCACACTGCCATACTCATTGTTGATGTTCAGCTTAGTCGGTTTCGAGACGAGCTCCACGTCGACGGGGTTGCTTTTGTTTGCAATGCTTACGGTCTGAGCGGTCAGGCCATAAATTGAAATTGAACTGTACATCGTTTTTGAATTCCAATCCCCCGATATGTTCTCGGCAGTGATTCTCGCGCTCTGACTGGACAATTCAACATTTCCCTTGACGTTTTTAAGGTTCATCGTCGAATACGGGTTGTCAATCACCAGGTCTCCAACGGCATCGGTAAGGTCGAGTCTTCCGGATTGTCCGCGCACTTTAATGGGTTTATTGGATTTTCCGCTCACGGACGTGATGTCGATGTTGCTGTACAGCCCGTCCACCTGGACGCCATCCACCGTTTTGATTTTGATCTTGCCGCTTTTGTTCGAGACGCCAACCAAGCCCTTCACACGATTAATCGTCAGCGTGGAGTAATCAGATTCCACCGAGAGGTCTTCCCCAATGTCCTCGATGGTCAGCGTCCCGCTTTGCGAATGTATGGTGGTGGATTCACTGACGCGGCTAACGGTGATGTTTGAATATTTGGCTTCGATATCCAGCGACCCCTTGAAATCGTCGACTTTGACCGTGCCACTTTGGGACTCCAGGCGAAGCGCACCTCCGCAGTCGTCGAGCGTCGACTTGCCGTAGTTATTTCGAATGGTTTTGAGAGCGGTGCAGTTTTTCAGCCGGAGTGTGTTGCTCTGGCCGTCCAGCTCGAGCACGCCTTTCATGTCCTCGAGGGAGAGGGAGCCATACCGCATGTCCGTATACAAGGCATTTGACTGCGGAACAAAGATCTCGCCCCGTATGTCTTTTCGCACGTATGAGCGGAATTCCAGGTTAAAGAGCTTTCTGAGAGAGAATCCCTCTCCATGACGCGAATCAAGTTCGTCGAAGAAAATCGCCACCGTCGTTGGCGAAGATTTATCGGAGATCGCCACGGTTTTGATGTACTCGTCCTCGAATTCGTCGCTAGAAGAGGAAATACTGACGTTGAGCTTGATGTAGACCTCGTTCTTATCCCAGGATTTGAATTCGATTCTCGATCCGTTAAAACCCTTAAGCTCAATCTTTTGGGAAGGTTCGGTGGCTATCCTCCGTTCAATTTCACGGCTCTTTTCGTTGAGTGGAAAAAACGAAGCGGCTGCCGCGAAGAGGATGAACGATACAGTCTTCATAATTCTATTTCTCCCTGTTCAACCATTTCCTGTAAAAGTTTCAGCTTGAGGCTGTACAGCTGACGCAGCCGCACGCGCTTGAGGCTTGAGAAGTCGTTGGAATTTGTCTCCAGCTTCAGCTCATTGATGGCCTTGTCCAGCAGCTCAAGGTGTTCTTTTCTCGTGAGGCTCAGTTCTTTGCTGAGCTCACTCTGGCTGCCGTCCATAGTCTGGATCGCAATTCTTTCAAATTCCCGGATAGCCGACTGGTATGCCCGATCCAGTTTCACCGCCTGGGGCTGGGAATACTCGATCGCTCCTCTCGCGGTGGTGTACACACCGACGGCGGCAAACATGACAAGAAACGAAGCCGCCATTCCGTGAAAGAAACTCCTCCGGTCTGCCAGAAAAAGGAATCTTGACGGTCCGCCCATTTCGCGCCTGATACGAGCCCACATCGACGCCCTTTGGCGGTCGGCCGGGTAGTCATCTGCTGAATAGAATTGATCGGGATGAATCATGATGCCCTCCGTTCAGATTCCCATTGTTTCTTGAGCCATTGCTTTGTCCTGCTCAGGATCGTCCTGGATGTGCTTTCGCCGAAGCCCAGCAGGGACGCGATTTCGTAGTGAGAATATCCCTCGACCTCATACAAGACAAAAACCATTCTTTTTGTCTCATCCAACCGGTGAAGAAACGTTTTCATCGTCGCATCCCACTCAAACTCGTCATGAACGTTCGTCGTGTCCCTCATGTTGTCGTCGAAGGAATGAACGGACGAGACCAAATTCATCCTCCGTCTATCTGACTGCATTTCGTTTAAAGCAATGCGGAATAGCCATGAGGTGAACCTGGCGTTGCCGCGAAACTGTTGCAGTCCGTTGAAAGCCTTGATAAAGGCCCGTTGAACCCAATCTTCAACCTCGGCATCGTTTCTCGAAAACTGCTTCATAAACCGGTACAAACGATCGACGTTTGCGTCATAGAGCCGTCTGAATGCCTTCTGGTCGCCGTTCTTACTCTGCTCGATCCACGACGTTTCGTCGCTGGATGCTTGTTGATTGGCCATTCGAGTGATTAGATGTGGCAGAACCCGGAAATGCTACAAAGTGGTCGGTGTTGCAAACTGAGGGACTGTGGGGAAGGATGTTCAGGCGTTGTGATGAAAGTCACTGTACAGCCCGGCGCCCATTTTTATATTGCGAATGCAGTAAAAAGGGCTTCGTTTTGCTTGTAGGGCTGAGGGGAGGCCTTATGAGTGAGCGAAGTCCTTTCTATGTTTATAGGGCACTCAGAAAGTGGAGAGCCGAGGCTGTTAGGACAGCGACCCGAAGTTCAGCGTGATGTAAAAGCCGCCGAATGTTTTGATGTACCCACCCTCCATAACCTCGATACCCTGCGAGAAAGGCACCACATAATAACGAATATTGATTCCTGAGAGCGAACCTTTTTCCATTCCGAAATACGCCCCCAGTCCAATAAACCCGCCGAGTGTATAGCGGGCCTGACCGTATTTGAGGCTGGAAAAGAACTCCACTTGCTCGTACGTTGTGACAGTACCGAATGGTCCGGGGAATACTTCCTTCCTTGAATACGGAGATACAAAAACCATGGAAGGCCCGAGGCCGGCTGTCAAATACGGCCTGAAGTTGTCGACAATATCATCTCTGAAAATTCTGTACTGAACACCCGCCACAAGCGGAAAAAGGAGCAGACGATTCTTTTTGTAAGGGACGAATGTGGATCCGTAGATGTCGACAATACGGTCAAACTCGGCATCATCCTTCACGTCGGAAATGGCGAAGCTAATAAAGCCCGCAAAATCATCTGAAAACTCCCGTCGGAAGAAAACTCCCGCTCCAAATCCGTTATTGGAGATCAAGAGGTCAAACCCCCATGCATTCAAGAGAGGTGTGTAAAGAGATTTTTGGACGATTTCCGGGTTTGCAGGCTGGAAAATAATCGTCGTATCGGTTTGCGGAACCTGGCTCAATCCGTGCATGGAGCACAGGAATACAAGAAGAAGGGTGAAGGCGATCCTGGCTGATTTCATGTGTGCGTCCCCCGTTGATCTGTTGAAGTAATATAGATTTCGTCCGAGAGAAAGGCAAATGTCATTTTCACTGAACCGAAAATACTCCACACTTGAGATAGCTCGTTTCCGGCATCGCCGGCAGCACGGGATGGTCGGGACTCGCCCCGGAGAATTCAAGGAGTTGAATTCTCCTTCCTGCTTTTTGCGCCGCGTGCTCGATGGCCGTCAAGAACGCCTCCTGTGTTAAATGATGCGAACAAGATGCAGAAACAAGAAAGCCTCCCGCGTTGATAATCTTCAGCGCAAACTGATTGATTTCTTTGTAGCCACGCAACGCAGTGGACACGTTTTTCTTGCTCTTCGTGAATGAAGGAGGGTCGAGAATGACGACATCGAACCTCGCATGTTCGTGAGCCAGTTCTTTGAGTCGGTCAAAGACATCGGCAACTTCGAACGTCACGGCGTTGGTGTCGTTGATATGCGCATTCAGGCGTGCTTTTGCAACGACGGCGGAGGACTGATCTATGCCTGCCACTGATGTGGCCTTTCCAGCCCCCGCATTCAATGAAAACCCTCCTTCATAGCAAAAACAGTCAAGCACGGAGCCATTTCTCACATAATGCCGAATCCTGCTTCGGTTTTCCCTTTGGTCGAGGAAAAACCCCGTTTTTTGGCCATTGAGCAAGTCCACTTTGAACTTTATGCCGTGCTCAACAATAATGGTTTCATCAAGTGTGCCACGAATGACGCGCCGATGTTGGGGGAGGTGTTCCAAAGCCCGCAAGGCAGAATCATTGCATTCTACGATGGCCCTGGGGTGAAAGATCGACTCCAAAACATCACAAAGGAGCTGCAGCCTTTTGTCCATTCCGAAGGACAGGGTTTGTATGGAAAGGTATTCATTGTACTTGTCCACAATCAGCCCGGGGAGAAAATCGCTTTCGCTGTGGGCGAGGCGGTAAACGTCTGATTGGGGAAACAACTTCTTTCTCAGCTGCAATGCCTGGGAAATGCGTCTCTCGAAAAAATCGAAAGAAATCTCTTCCCTCAGAAGAGTCAATATGCGGACGGCGATCAGTGAATGGGGGTTGAAAAAACCCTTACCCAGAAACTTGCTCTGGTGGCTTAATACTTCGACAATATCGCCTGACTCTGGTTCGCCTTTGACGGAAGCGATCTCATTGCTGAAAACCCATTGATGGCCGGCGAGGATTCTGTGTTCCTCGTTTTTTCGGAGCACGACGTGTTTTTCCATCGCATCAAAGTAGAAACAAAAGCCGCGAGAAGCAATGTCGTGCCCTTCTTCCAGTTGCAACACACACAAAGGATTGGTATCTTTTCTGTTGTAAGACTCATCCATAGACTGAACGATGAGTTCTCGCTGTTCTTCGCGCACGAAATGAACCTCATTGTGAAAGGAATAATCCGATGGCAACGATGGAAGGAATAAGCGAAATCGCGGGAAAGAAAGCGGTCTCGACAAACGGGACGGATATTGCAGCTCTTCTTGGCGGCGAAACAAAGTATTATCTCGAACATCAATGTAAAACCATATCGAAAGAATCCATTCATCTCCCTGGGCCTGATTTTGTCGACCGGGTCTATGCCTTATCGGACAGGCCTGCTCCGGTACTGAAAAGCTTGCAAGCATTGTTCAATACAGGGCGGCTGGCATCGACGGGCTATCTGTCAATCCTTCCAGTCGATCAAGGGATAGAACACTCTGCCGGTGCCTCGTTTGCTAAGAACCCGATTTATTTTGACCCCGAAAATATCGTAAAACTCGCAATCGAGGGCGGCTGTAATGCAGTGGCTTCCACGCTTGGCGTCCTGGGAGCAGTTGCGAGAAAATACGCACATAGGATTCCTTTTGTCCTCAAGATCAATCATAATGAATTTCTTTCCTACCCTAATACACACGACCAGACATTGTTCGCAAGCGTCAAGCAAGCTTACGATATGGGTGCAACGGCTGTCGGGGCAACGATTTATTTCGGCTCGGCGGAATCGAGGCGCCAATTGTGGGAAGTCAGCCAGGCGTTCCAGCACGCGCACGAGCTGGGAATGGCGACGATTCTCTGGTGTTACACGAGGAATTCGGCATTCAAGACGAAAGAAAAAGACTACCATGTTTCAGCGGATTTAACCGGACAGGCGAACCATCTTGGCGTTACCATCGAAGCGGATATCATCAAACAAAAACTCCCTGAGAACAACGGCGGCTACAACGCTCTGAACATGGGTGGTTCCAGTTATGGAAAAACCGACAAGCGTGTGTACTCGGAACTCACGAGCGACCACCCCATCGACCTGACACGGTACCAGGTTGCCAATTGTTACATGGGACGCGCGGGCCTCATCAATTCCGGCGGTCCTTCCGGTCAAAACGATGTTGCGGAAGCCGTCAAAACCGCCGTCATCAACAAACGGGCGGGGGGTACGGGACTCATCTCCGGCCGGAAAGCGTTTCAACGACCGATGAAAGAAGGAGTGCAGATTCTCAACGCAATCCAGGATGTCTACCTCTCAAAGGAAGTCACCATCGCGTAGCGTCTCACATAGTGGCAGCGGGTGAATTTTTGTAAGGCGTCAGGCGTGCACCTTGACGCCTTTCTTGTTTCAGAGAGAAATGAACCGAATGAGCAAACTCAGATGCATCATTTTTGATATGGACGGGACGTTGACACAGACGAATCAGCTGATTTTCGATTCGTTCAATCACATTGCGCAAAAATACCGAGGCAAAACGTTTTCGCAATCTGAGATCACTGCCATGTTCGGACCGCCGGAGGAAGGGGCCCTCCTGAATGTTGTCAGCCGGGCCCAACTGAACGAGGCGATGACCGAATATCTCAGCTTTTATAAGGACAATCATTCGCGCCTCGCAATGTTGTATCCCGGCATCCAGGACGTCCTCTGCTTCATCAAGGATCATGGAAAACTTCTTGCACTGTTCACCGGCAAAGGTACTCACACCACGTCCATTACGCTGGATGAATTCGGCCTCAGGCAATACTTTGATTATATTGTCACGGGCAATGATGTCGAAAAACACAAACCGTCGGCGGAAGGAATTCACAGAATCATGTCGCATTTTGCCCTACAACCGGATGAGGTCCTGATGGTGGGAGATGCTCTCTCCGATATCAAAGCAGCGCATGAATAGCGGGTGAAAATTGCGGCCGTCGTGTGGGATTCCTACTCAAAGGAAAAAGTTCTTGAAATGCCGACCGACGTGGTCTTTCATAATGTCGCTGAATTCCATGAGTGGCTGAGGGGCGAATTTGAGTAGTCAGAGACTACTGGGTAGCGGAGAACAGGTCCTGTCGGTTTTCTGGGGCAGGATGGTAAAGTACGGATTGGCTGCTGCCGTTGTATTCTTTTATATCACGACGATTCTTCATTTTTCTTACACGCCGGATGATACCTACATCTACCTTCGATACGCAAAGAACATTTCTGAAGGGGAAGGCTTTGCATTCAATTCCGGCGTACGCACTCTCGGCGTCACCAGCCCGCTCTGGACATTCCTCATTAGCGTTGGAGCTCTCGTCAAACTGGACCCGTGGGTCGTGGCAAAGACCTTCGACCTCGTGTTCGCAAGCCTTTCGATCGTACAGGTATTTATCCTTGCCTTCGTCATCCTTCGCGACAAGGTCTTTGCAGTAATTGGCGCGCTGTTGTTTTCGTTCGATGCCTGGTTCCTGCGATGGTCGGGGAGCGGGATGGAAACATCTCTCGCCGTACTCCTGACAATTCTTGCCGTTTCCTATGCCTATCGCAATGAGTACCTGGTTGCTGCGTTTGTCACAGGAGTGCTGACGCTGGTGAGGCCCGAAGCGGTCCTTCTTTTCATTGTGATCCAGGCCGATAATTTCCTGAATACGACAGAAAGAAAACCGGTCGTCAGGACTTTTCTTACTGCACTCGGGATCTATGCAGCAGTTCTTACGCCGTGGCTGATTTTTTCGTACCTTTACTTTGGAACTGTAATTTCCAATACAGTCGCGGCAAAAGCTGCGTTTCCGTTTTCGTGGGGAAATGCATGGGAGACGGTCCTGCATTGCTTTCAAGTGGTGGCGGTAACGCAGCTTCTCCCGGCGCTCATGCTGGTTGTGGGTTTTGTCGAGGCGTTGCGAAGCCATCAGTGGTACTTGCGGAAGGTGGAAGTGTTCCCGTTGATTTGGATTGTCGGCCTGTTCCTCGGTTACGCTGTGCAGGGAGTTCAGATCATTTCGCGCTATTTGTTGCCAACGATTCCGTTCATTATTCTGTACGGATTGTGGGGGATAAAACAGATAGCGCAATCCTGGAACCTGCCGTTACGCAGGGCTTATCAATTGACCGCGTTTGTTGCGCTGCTGGCGATGGCTCAGAACCAAATCGTGTACCAACAGCAAATGGTACCCCACATGAAGAATTTCGCTGCGGGCATGAATGATGCCATGAAACCCATCGCATACTGGCTTCGGTCGAACGCCGCGTCAAACTCTACAGTCCTGTCTGCGGAGGACGTCGGTCTGCTGGGTTATATCTCTGAAAAACATCTGTACGATGTTGAAGGCCTGATTACTCCTGAAGTTCGCCGGTCGTTTCATGGAGCCTCGTACGATGCGGGAATGGTGCAAAAGGCCTACGAAGCCGTTCTGCATCCCGATTACATAGTAGACCGTTCGACAGAGAAAGAGCGTTTGAAATCGGGCTCTTTGCGGCCGGTGATGACAGTAGATTTTCCCGGACTGGCAATCAGAAACCCTGACACCGTCTATTACACTCTTTATAAGTTGTCGAAATGAAAACATTTTTCGTTGGTATCAACATGTTCCTGTCCATCTGGTCGTTCAGTCAGGAGGTTTTTTCACCTCACATCAAAGGGCTGCGTGTTTCCGGTGAGGGGCGGGGGCAGCTACCGATCGCAGGGCTGGCAAACCGGCCGGTGACGATTGAGTTTGACCTTCAGGCGAAAGAGCCGCTGGATTTTCGGTTGAAGGTTTTTCACTGTGACAAGGACTGGCGCATCACGGAGAACTCTTTCATCAACGATGAATTGCGAAATACGACCAAATTCCCCATGCCTTTTGACCCTGCACCGGAGTTTGTCCAGCACTATGCGTTTCATTACACCGTCAGAATTCCGGGCTTTTCGGTTCTGGAGCGCTTTCCTCAATCGGGGAATTACATCTTTCAGGTATGGGATGCGAAGGAGAAACAACTTTTTGCCGCGGGACGATTCTTTGTCGTGGAGGATCTTCTGTTGCCGACGATGCAGATTCGAAACAGGTATTTGCCTTCCGTCGTGTCGCCATGGAACCAGGTAAACAAGGTGGAGGTCGGCTTCGGCATCCCGGACAACGGGGGGAACCAAGACGAACAGTTCTATCCTCTCTTGCTGAAAACTGTGGACGTCTATCGCAATCGGGCACTGTATTCATCTCTCCGCATCGCAGCCGATGATGACAGTCCTAATACTTTTGTCGATGGCTTCGGTTTGCGGAAAGTGAAGTTTGTCATCGATAACGTGATGCCGGGGAACGAGTATCGTCGGGTGGATATACGCAACATTGACCATTATCCTCCCGGAAAAGAGGCACGCCCGCGCGAAGGGGCTGATGTGAGCAGGTTTCTTCACCAGGGAGCGAGGGATAGTAATGGCGGGTCGATCATAACGTCGGGCGACCGGTATGCAGACTACATAAGGTTTCAATTTGAACTGTTGCGCGACTCGGAGGATCTGGATTCGGTGCACGCGGTTGGCGATTTCAACGGCTGGAACCTGACGGACGACTGGCGAATGACCTATGATGCTGAAACGAAACGATACAAGCTTTCTCAATGGCTGCGCCGCGGCGTTTATGATTATCAATATGTCGTCGGGAGGAATGACTGGATATCAGTGGAAGGAAACAACTGGAAAACCGTGAACCTGTATTCAGCATTCATCTATTATCGTGACCCGCGATACGGCGGGTTTGACCGCATCGTCGGGCATGTTCAGGGATCCAGCCCGGGCGGCGTCGAAGCGACTGTCAATTAAGACAAGTTCTCGTATGGCGAAAACAACAATAGGCGTCGTGGGGGTCGGCCACCTGGGGGCGCTTCATGCTAAGATGCTGGCGGAGGCCCCGACGGCTTTCCTCGTCGGCGTCTACGACATCGACAGGTCAAAGGCCCGTAACGTGGCTTCCGAGGTTGGAACGCGCGCGTTCGATAGTCTTGACGAAATGCTGAAGAACGTGGAAGCCGTCAGCATCGTCACGACAACGTCAAATCACTTTGATGTGGCGACAGAGGCGTTGAAGGCGGGCTTGCATGTGTTTATCGAAAAACCGATTACCGAGACAATTCAGCAGGCGAAGCTTCTTGTTCGTCAATCGTCGTCGAACGGGTTGAAGGTTCAGGTTGGGCATATCGAGCGTTTTAACCCTGCCGTGCTGGCGATCGAGCCGTACAATTTACGGCCTCTCTTTATTGAGTCGCATCGTCTGGCTCAGTTCAACCCTCGCGGGTCTGATGTCGCCGTGGTGCTTGACCTCATGATCCACGACATCGACCTGATTCTGAGCCTGGTGCACTCTCCGGTGGAGAGAATCGATGCGAACGGTGTCGCCGTGGTCTCGGACAGCCTCGATATTGCCAATGCGCGCCTCCAGTTTCAAAACGGCTGCGTGGCCAACGTGACGGCGAGCCGCATTTCCCAGAACAAGATGCGCAAGATGAGAATGTTTCAACAGGACGCGTACATCTCGCTGGATTTTGCCCAGGGACTTGCTGAAGTGTTTCGCCTGCTGGATGCGGACGACAAGAGCGCAAAACCGACGATGATGCTCGGAAAAATCGAGCAGGGGAAAAGGAAACGCCTCATCGTGTACGAGCAGCCTGAGGTGAAGGAGGTGAACTCTTTGAAGTACGAGCTGGAGCTGTTCATTCAGTCAATTCAGAAAAACGTTGACCCTCCTGTCACCGCGAAAGACGGGCTGCAGGCTCTTGAGGTGGCCGAGGAGATTCTCAAGAAAATCGCCTCACAGAAGATAACATTAGGCTAGCATGAACGTACTGAAGGTAGGCCTGCATAATCGACTTCTTAAAGAAATCGGCGACCTTGCGGATCGCGCGGGGCTTCGTGTCTATGTGGTTGGGGGGTATGTCCGCGATGAACTTTTGGGAAAAGCGGTGAAGGACATTGACATTGTTGTTGTCGGGAATGGTGTTGAATTTGCAAAGACAGTCGCCAGGGCATGGGGGAAAGCAAACCTTGTGGTCTATGAGAAGTTCGGGACGGCGATGCTGCTACTCGACGACCACAAAATTGAATTCGTCGGTGCGAGAGCTGAAAGTTACAGTAGAAAATCCCGCAAGCCCGCCGTAAAGGAGGCAAGCCTTGAAGAAGACCTCTCCCGCAGGGATTTTACCATCAACTCGATTGCAGCTTCCCTTCGCGGCAAGGACTTCGGCAATATCGTCGACCCGTTCGATGGCCGTAAAGACCTTCGCAAAGGAGTCATCAGGACACCGCTTGAGCCGGAGAAGACATTTGACGACGATCCTCTCCGCATTATCCGTGCAATGCGTTTCGCAAGCCAGCTCAGTTTTGACGTGGAGCCGTCCGTCCTGAAAGCCGCAAGGAAAATGGCACCGCGGCTGGAGATTGTTTCCCAGGAAAGAATCTCGGATGAGTTTCTGAAAATCATGGGAAGCACGAAACCATCTGTCGGACTACAGCTCATGTTTGACGCCGGGGTGATGAAGATTGTATTTCCGGACGTGTTCGCCCTTGCGGGCGTGGAGCAGCGAAAAGAATATCACCACAAGGATGTGTTTCTTCATACGATGAAGGTTGTCGATAATGTTGCCGAGAAATCCGAAAGTCTCTGGTTGAGGTTCGCTGCCTTGCTGCACGATATTGCCAAGCCCAAAACAAAAGCTTTCAAGGAAGACGTTGGCTGGACATTTCATGGCCACGAAGAGGCCGGAGCAAGGATGGTGAAGCCTATTTTCCGTCGCATGAAATTTCCGATGGAACACGTGCCGTTTGTAGAGAAACTTGTACGGCTTCACCTTCGTCCGATGGCGCTTGTCGATGACCTCGTAACAGATTCCGCCGTCCGCAGACTGATGTTTGAGGCGGGAGACGAGATCGACGATTTGATGATCCTCTGTCGCGCGGACATTACGTCAAAAAACCCCAAAATGGTGGAGCAGGTCAGGCGAAACTACGAGAATGTTGCCAGAAAAATGAAGGAAGTGGAGGAGAAGGATCATCTTCGTCATTGGCAGCCTCCCGTCAAGGGAGAGGAAATCATGAAAGTCTGCGGAATTGAGCCAGGGCGAGCGGTGGGCCGCCTCAAGCAAAGAATCACCGATGCCGTGTTGGACGGGGTCATTCCCAACGACCATGACGCGGCGCTGAAATACTTGCTCGAAATCAAAGACGAAATCCTGAGCACGATGTCGGAAATCCGCGAAAAACACGCCGAGTGACAGCCTGGTTCAACGCGCCGGCATGATGTCTTCTCGAATACTTCTTTTCTTTCTCCTCGCCTCACCGCTTTCCCTCTTCGCCCAAAACGTCGATATTCGTGGTATCGTCTCGGACAGCGTTACCGGAGAACGTCTGGTCTACGCGAACGTCTTGTTGAAGGATATCCACAAAGGGGCGACGACGAACACTCAAGGATTCTTTCTCATTCCGAATGTCGATACGGGCTACTATGAGATTCATATCAGTTACGTCGGGTATGACACGGAGGTTCGTTTCATCTCTGTGTCGGGTCCGGATCCCATCACTCTCCACATCAAACTCAAGCCGTCTCCCGTTGAAAAGCCTGAAATAGAGGTTATCGGGCGAAGGAGTACGCCGATAACGGAAACGCTCTCAAGTGTGCATGTGCTTGAGCAGACGCAGCTCAAGATGGTTCCCGTTACTCTTCAGGAAGACGTTTTCCGTTCGATCCTCGTGCTTCCCGGAGTGATTTCAACGAGTGATGTGACTTCGCACTTTTTCGTTCGCGGCGGTGCCAGCGATCAGAACCTTATTCTTTTCGATGGCATGCGTGTCTATAATCCGTACCATGCGTTTGGAATTCTGAGTATCTTTGACCCGAATCTCATTCGTTCGACGGAGGTGTACCTTGGAGCATTTCCTCCAGGATTCGGCAGCCGGCTTTCATCCGTCGTGAATCTCAATTCCAAAGACGGACGGTCCGACCGTTTGGGTGGTCGTGCAAGTATGAATTTCCTTTCCTCCAGCGTCAGCCTGGAAGGATCGACCTGGATTTCTGAAAATTCGAGTTTCTTGGTGAGTGGAAGAAGATCGCATACCTCTAAACCCTTTCGCCCATTTCTGCGTCAAGATGTGCCGTTGAGTTTTTACGACGCGTTTTACAAAGCCACGTTGGAAAGTTGGGGAGGTGGGAGAGTAAGTTTCCGCGGCCTCGTGAGCAGAGACGACGTCATTTCAGCAAACACCTCAAACCCGGACTATGCATGGCTGAGCAACGGCGGTGCGCTCTCAGTCAGCGGGCTCGTGGCAAATCGAATGTACGGAGAGATTGTTATCTTTGGTACACGATACAGATCCGAGCGCGACGGGAAAAGTTCAAGGGTCAACCCTTCTGCGTACACACAAGTTCGCGAGATCGGTGTCAGAGCAAATGCCACGGTCTACGGAGATGAGGGGGAATTGTATCAGTATGGGTTTGAGTCGATCCTCCCGACAGCCGAGTATGATTTTATCAACCGTAACGGCATTCGTTTGAGAATCCATGAACAACGGCCCGAGGTAGCCAGCTGGTTCCGGTATCAAAAGAAAGCAGGCGACTTCACTTTTGACGGAGGGATTCACTCGGACTTCTTTTCTTTTTTCAATTACGGCTTTTCGCTGTCCACCTTTCAACCCCGACTTACCGTTAGCTACAAGCTGAACGAGCTCTGGCGGATGAAAATCGCCCAGGGCTGGTTTAATCAGACATTTGTCGCGTTGACGAATGAAGACGATGTCCTGTCCATATTCCAGGGCTGGACGAGAATCCCTGAATATCTTCAGTACGAAAGCGCGACACATTCTGTCGCCGGGGTGGAGGGATTTCTCTCCGCCGGCTTGTCCGTGAATGTTCAAACGTACTTTAAATACTATGACAAACTCTTCGCATACAACAAGGATCAGATCGATATCAGGGACCCCCAGTACATGAACGGGATTGGAAAATCGTATGGCCTGGAATTTCTCGTTCGTTCTTCGCTGAGACTCCTCGATATCTATGCGGCTTACACACTCGCCTCTACCAGGGTAGATCTGGGCGGGTATTCGTACTATCCTCGATACGACCGGCGTCATACGCTTAACGCACTTGCCGTTTTTCATCCCATCGAACGCCTCGATATCGGTTTTAGGTGGGAACTTGGATCGGGATTGCCGTTTACTCAGACGGTCGGCTATTTCGACAGGCTTACCCTGAGCGATGTCTTCGAGGAGCCGCAAGGGAATGAGACGGGCGCACCGTATATTGTCCTCGGCGAAAAGAACGCTGCCCGGATGCCGTGGTTTCACAGACTCGATGCAAGTGTTTCGTACGTCCTCCTTCGGGAGCCCGTCAAAGGCACGGTTGGCATAAGCCTCATCAATCTCTACGACAGAAGAAACGTTTTTTATTTCGACAGAAAAACGGGCCAGACGATTTACTCGCTGCCATTCATAACCTCCGCTACAGTGAGTATCGACCTGTGATAAGGGAACGCACTTTTACGTTGTATTGTTTGGTTTTGTCCTTCGTCGGCTGTGATGCACTTTTTGAGCCCAGAGGACCCTATGAAGAAAAAATTGTTGCGTATTGTGTTCTCTCCAACAAGTGGGATTTTACGATCGCGAGAGTGTACAGGACATACAACCCAACCGGGATTAACCCGCTCGAGAATACGGCTGACGTTCCAATTGTGGGCGCCAGTGTATCGGTCTCGGACGGAGATTCCGTTTTTGCGTTTCGTGACACAACAATCGTGAGGAAGGATAAATCGCGTTACACATCCGATATCGAGGCGTACGTCCTCAGGCCCTTGACACTGGCTCCAGGAGAAACGTACAATCTAAAGATAAGTTCACAGCAGTTTGGCATGACGGCATCAAAAGTTTCGGTTCCCGACTCGGGAGAGTACCTTGGGATGACGACGCTGAACGACTTCATGGGGTTTGTTCTCAATCTGTCGCCCCAGAGTAAAGGTTATCGATTGAGATTCTTCGTTGAGTTTGAGAATGCGGGTCAGATGCTGAGAGTGGAAGTCCCACAATATTTGACATATTATATAAACGAAAAAACATTTGGCGGTTTCTATCCAAGGGTCGAGAGACGGTTTAACACAGTGTTCAGAACTTCGAACAAGGTAGCCACGGATACCGCATGGTTTGATTCGTTTGCGTACAGTACCGTGCTTGCCGGCATTCGCGCCTCTTATGTGAACCCGGCATTTCGTCGGGGAGTGATTGTTTTCACCCAGGTGGAGGACAATCTCTACAATTATTATAACATCGCAAACGCATTTCAGGACCAATTCATAGTGAGGCTCGACGAACCGGATTTCACGAACATCCCCGGTGGGCATGGTGTTTTTGGAGCATTCCTTGAACAGACATTTCTTGTCCCCTTGCCATGAAACTATGCTTCGCGAACCGCAGTCTAACATCTGACGAGAAATAGTGGTACCTTGATGTGATTTTGTGCAACTTTAGGAGGATTTTCACGTCTATATCTAAGGAATTTGAGCATTTTCGTTGACCTCTCAATATTCATAATCCACGTCAGCAGTTCTTATTTTCGTCATGAGGAGTGAAGTTTCTATGAGAAAGATAGAGTTGTCACTGGTTATCGGACTTTGCATGTTCCAGATCTTAGGCGCACAGATGCCAAACAAAGAGGGCAAGAAATTGTCCTTGGACGATGCGATCAAGATTGCCCTTGAGCAAAACGTGAGTGTGCGGCAGGCGCAGAACAACATGGAGTCGGCGCAAAGCGGGGTTTTGACGGCGTACGGCTCTTATTTGCCCACGTTGTCTGCGAGCGGGGGATGGACACGTACGCAATCAGAACGCCCGGCCTCAACGCAAATCATCGGCGGTATTCCGTTCTCGGTCGGTGCACTGAGTTCGACGGTGAATAACTTTTCCACGGGACTGTCGGTCGGGTACACGGTGTTTGACGGTTTCAGCCGTGAAGCAAACTTCAATCGGGCGGTATCAACCGCAATTTCATCCGAACAGACCGCCGCACGAACAAGACAGCTTATCGTTTTTTCTGTGCAGAGCAGTTATCTTAATGTCCTGCGAAACGAGCAACTTGTCAAAGTGAGCGAAGAGAACCTCAAACGTGACTTGCGTCAGCTCGACAGGATTACGGAGTCGAATCGCGTCGGCGCTCTTTCTCTCGCAGATGTTTACAGACAGCAGTCTATCGTCGCCAATGACGAGTTGAGCCTGATTAGCGCGCAGAACAATTACGATAAGGCAGTCGCTGACCTCTTATCGCTTATTGGTGCCGACATTGGTCAAGACTACAAGATCGAGGATCCGACTATTCGCACTGATATTGATGCTGCTGAACTCGGCACGGCTGAAGGAATAACGAAAGATTTTGTATCACTTCGGAAGAGAGCGACCGCCACCAGACCGGACTATCAGAGCGCGGTCGAAAGCTACAGCGCGGCAGAGTCAGGCGTCACATCGGCTTCGAGCAGGTACTGGCCGAGTGTCAGCGCATTTGCGGGCTACAATTTGTCGAGTTCGGAATTCGAGTCAATCAAAGATAACCGCGGTATCAACTGGGGCGTCAGCCTTCGATGGTCCTTGTTCGACGGCTTTCTCACAAACCAGAATATTCAGGCAGCTCAGGCAACGAGACGTAACGCCGAGCTTACGCTGCTTCAGACGGAGCGTAATATTAGCGTGGATGTCAAGAAAGCTCTTCTAGACCTTGAAGCAGCGCGGAAGCAGTTCGAGGCGAGTGAGAAAAGCGTTCTCTCCGCCACACAAGATCGGCGCGTCGCTGAGGAGCGGTACAATCTCGGATCGGGAACACTCCTCGATTTGCTGACGGCAAATGCGAACTTCGTGAATTCACAGGCAAGCAGGGTCAACGCTACTTACAATTATATCATCGCCCGAAAGAACCTTGAGTATGTTATGGGTGACAAGGCGTATTAATTCAGATCAGATGGGTCAACTCCACTACATGAAGAAAGTATAACTATGGCAAACGGAAACGACAAGAAATCGAAAAAGAAAGTCATTATTCTCTCCATCATTGGAGTCGTCCTCCTGGGTCTCGTCGCGCTTGTTTTCCTTGGCAGCAACAAGGAAACAATTGTCACGGTGCAAACTGAAAAAATAGAGAAGAGAACGATAACACAAATTGTTACGGCGACCGGAAAGATACAGCCCGAGGTGCAGGTCAAGATCAATGCCGAAGTAAGCGGAGAAATCATTGAGCTACCGGTACGCGAAGGTCAGAGAGTTCAAAAAGGGCAGCTTCTCGTCCGAATCAAGCCGGACGCGTACCAGGCCCAATTTGAGCGGTGGCAGGCATCAATGAGCGTGGCAGAAGCGAATCTCCAGAAGGCCGACGCGGACCACAAGCGGGTCTCTGAACTCTACGAAAAAAAGCTTGTTTCGGATGCCGACATGGACGCGGCCCGAACGACTTACCAGGTGTCTAAAGCAACCTACGACCAATCGAAAGCCTCACTGAAGGAAGCTCGCGAAACTCTTGCCAAAACTTCGATCTACTCGCCCATGGATGGAGTGGTAAGCCAGCTGAAGTCCGAACTCGCGGAACGGGTCAGTGGAAGCACGTTCACACAAGGCACGGAAATCATGACCGTCGCCGACCTCTCACGCATGGAAGCGAGGGTTGACGTGGGCGAAAACGACGTCGTGACAGTTTCCATCGGAGACACAGCGCGCGTTGAAGTCGATGCTTATCCTGATCGAAGGTTTGTTGGCACGGTATCCCGCATCGCCAACACGGCAAAAACAACCGGTTTACAAACGCAGGACCAAGTAACAAATTTTGAAGTGCGAATTTTGCTGGAGGCACCGAAAGGCATCCAATTTCGTCCCGGCATGTCCATGGCAGCCGATATCGAAACCGAAACGCGTGCGAATGTTTTTGCCATACCTATCCAATCTGTGACGGTGCGCGTGCCGAAGGTGGAAGGACCAAAACCCGAAGAGCCGAAGGAGGGTGAGGCTCAACTCGCCATAAAAAAGTCGAAGGTAAAGGAAGAGGACAAGCTTGATGAAGTTATTTTTGTCGTCGAGGAAGGAAAAGCAAAAACCGTGAAGGTGAAGAGAGGGATCAGTGATGATGCGTATGTCGAGCTGACGCAGGGGGGAGCCGAGAACATGGAGGTCGTGTCGGGACCCTTTAAGGCCATCAACCGTGACCTCGAAAATGATTCAAAAGTTCGAGTCGAAAACAAGAAGACCGGGAAAACGGGAACCATTGCGGATAAAGGAGAAAGCAAATAGCATGGCCATCATCAAATTTGTCAACATCACAAAGATGTATCAAATGGGAGCCGAAGAAGTACACGCGCTGCAGGGCCTCAACGTGGAGATCAACAAGAACGAATATGTTGCGATTATGGGGCCTTCGGGTTCCGGAAAATCGACGTTGATGAACATCATCGGATGCCTGGATACGCCGACGTCGGGGTTGTATGAACTCAACAGCGTCAACGTCAGCGAGATGAACGACAACCAGCTCGCGAAAATTCGGAATAAGGAAATCGGATTTGTCTTTCAGACGTTTAACCTTCTGGCGCGCTCAAATGTACTTCACAATGTGGAACTACCGCTCATTTATGGCGGCGTAAACTCCAGCGAGAGAAAAAAACTAGCAAAGGAAGCCATTGACCGTGTTGGCCTGGGCGATCGCTCGCTCCACAAACCCAATGAGCTTTCCGGCGGCCAACGTCAGCGGGTTGCCATTGCGCGGGCACTTGTTACGAGGCCCTCGATCCTCCTCGCCGACGAACCAACGGGAAATCTCGACAGCAAGACGGGCGATGAAATCATGGGCCTGTTTGATATTCTGCATCGTGAAGGGAACACGATTATTCTCGTGACCCATGAGGCAGACATCGCCGCGCACGCGCACCGCATTGTTCATATTCGTGACGGCAAAGTGGAAAGAGACGAAAAAGTCGCGAATCGACGTGTTGTTCAACATTCGGCAGCGGTTTCAGCATAATGCGCCATTTTCTTGATGAGTTGAAAGAAGGCCTGTCGATCGCTTTTGGGGCCATCCGCGCGAATAAAATGCGGTCGGTCCTGACGACGTTGGGCATTGTGATTGGCATTGTTTCTGTAACCCTGATGGGCACTGCCATCGAGGGGTTGAACCGCGCCTTCAATAAAAGCATAGCTGCCATCGGCGCAGATGTCCTGTACGTGCAAAAGTGGCCATGGGGCGGCGGACAGAACTGGTGGGAAATTCGCAATCGCAGGGATATCAACATGCAACAGGCCCGCGCGATCGAAAAAAACGCAGAAACGGCAAAGAGCGTTTCGCCTCTCAACTCAACCGCGAGAAACGTCCAGTTCGGCCGAAAATTGATAGAGAATGCAATTGTCCTGGGCACGGACGAAGATTTTCTTGAGACCAGTAATGTCAACGTGGCCTTGGGGAGATTCATGACCTCGCTCGAAGCAAACGGCGGTCGCCCGGTGTGCGTGATAGGGTCAGAGATTTCTGAGAATTTGTTTCCAAGCGAAAGCCCGCTTGGAAAAGTGATTAAACTGGGAGGCTATCCATACCGCGTTCTGGGTGTCCTGGAACGTCAGGGTTCCTTTCTCGGCATGGCATCGCTCGATAACCGTGTGTATGTGCCTATCTCAAGGTTCTTCAAAGAGTTCAGGTCAATGCATGGTGGTGGCTTGTCCATCATGGTAAAAGCGGCCAACCTTTCGGAGTTGGAAGAAACGAAGGAAGAGGTGAGGGGGATCTTGCGCAAGGCGCGCAAATTGAGCCCAAAGCAGCAGGACGACTTCGCCATCAATCAGCAGGAAATCTTTGTCAACTTTTTCAACCAGATTGGCGGAGTCATTGCTGCGGTGGGATTGTTCATCACTGGCCTCTCCCTGTTTGTCGGCGGAATCGGAATCATGAATATCATGTTTGTCTCGGTGACCGAGCGGACGAAGGAGATCGGCATACGAAAGGCCATCGGTGCTCCACGTCGAAGCATCCTCTTCCAGTTTCTTATGGAGGCAGCTTCCCTCTGTCTTATGGGCGGGATCATCGGCATTATCATTGCGTTTCCGCTGAGTCTCATTATCGATCAAGTGCTGCCGACGGCCATGCCCGTCAGCATTGTGGTAATTGCACTGCTTGTTTCAATTCTCGTGGGGGTTATTTCGGGTTTCTTGCCTGCCTATCGTGCCTCCCGAATGGATCCTGTTGATGCGTTGCGGTATGAGTAGAAAGCCGTAAAATGGATTTCGGCGAAATAGTCAAAATATCTCTTAACGCCATTCGGGCCAACAAACTGCGTTCGGTGTTGACTCTGCTTGGCATTGTTGTCGGTGTGTTCTCGATTATCGGCGTGATGACGGCGGTGGATGTCCTGCAGAACAGCATTGAAAGCGGGATGAGCAACCTGGGCGCTCACACGTTCCAGATTCAGAAATTCCCTGTGATGGCAAGCCGGCAACAATGGTTAAAGGCCCGAAATCGAAAAGACATCACCTATGAACAGGCGTCAAAAGTAGAGGATCGGATCACGACGGCGATGTATGTCGGGATTGAAGCCTTTGACCAGGGGAATGTGGTGCAGGCGCTGACTGGCGAAAAAACGAATCCAAATGTTATGGTTTTTGGAGAGACGCCGAACGGCATCCCTACGAATAACTGGGTCATCCGGGAAGGTAGATCCATCTCGAACGATGATTTCAGAAACGCGCGCAAAGTCGTTGTTCTCGCCCGCGATATTGTTTCGAAAGTCTTTCCCCGTGGAGATGCGGTCGGTTCGGAGGTGAAAATCAACGGTGTTCGCTACTCCGTGATCGGGACGTTCGAGCCAAAAGGAGCTTCTCTCGGTGGACCGAACGAGAACTATGTCGCCATCCCGTTGAGCGTGTACCAGGACCAATTTGGAACGCGCAGGTCTCTCAATATCATGATCAAAGCCAAGTCTCCTGAGCTCTACGAAGATTGCCTGGAGGAGGCCCGTACGATCCTCAGAACGGTGAGAAAAGTAGCTCCGGGCGCCGAGGATGATTTTTCCGTGTTCTCGAACGATTCCATGATCGAGCAGTTCAACAATTTTACTCAGTATGTCAAACTTGGAGTTGGGTTCATCAGTTTTGTGTCTTTGCTTGCTGCCGGCGTCGGAATTATGAACATCATGCTCGTTTCCGTTTCGGAGCGAATAAAGGAAATCGGCATTCGAAAGGCGATCGGCGCCAGAAAAAAGAACATTCTCGGTCAGTTCCTAACAGAGGCGATTGTGCTCTGTCAGATAGGCGGGATCATCGGCATCCTGGTTGGAATTCTGATGGGAAACCTCGTAGCGCTCATGTTTGAAGTACCGCCCGTCTTTCCGCTTGACTGGGCAATTCTGGGGTTCGTGATTTGTTCGATCGTGGGAGTAATCTTCGGCGTGTATCCTGCGTGGAAGGCGGCAAACCTGGATCCAATTGAAGCATTGCGGTACGAATAATTGCGGATTGCGAATCGCGGATTGCGAAATAGAAGTTAGGGTCTAATATTTGTTTCGTTTGGCAGTTCTTCCCGAAGCAGTAAATATGGCTGTCAGTTCTGCAGCTTCCTTCAGTAGTCGCTCGACAAGTTGTTTGTTTGGCACGCCGACTCGCAGAAAAAGTTCCAACCAGTATTGAGTTTCATCGCATTCTTCTTCCACGATTGTTATTTTCGAAATGAAATCAGCCTTTGATCTGGCCCTGCATGCGGACCGGTAGTTTGCTCCCACCGAAGTCACCGATCGAAGAACTTGATCACCCAAAATGTGATTGATTCTGCTATTGGGGAGACTCATTACAAACCGTATGACCTCAACAGCAAAGTCCTGTGACCGGGACTTCAACTCTTCGGAATCCATTCAATCCTCCTTCAGGTGAGTATCAAATTCGCAATCCGCAATCGAAAATCCGCAATCGTTACGCCTTCATCCTCTTTCCCTTCTCTTCTTCAGAGAACACCCACCCAGCGAGTTTGCCCGGATCAATATCCTCAAAGTTGTTCCAGTAGCCTTTTGAGCGGAAGTGGCGCGATGAGGTCTCGCCTTTTGGGATAAGCTCCGTGTCGTTCATGATTCTTGTGAAGCGATGTTTCCAGAGTTCCATGTTTTTCGTCCGCAAATCTACCCATCCATCGTGTGCCCATGCGTCGAGCGATTTGCCGGTGATGCTTAACTCGTTTTCCCCGCGGTAAGGAGGAATCTTGATCTCTTTTGCCCGCAGGAGGGTCTTTCCATTGGATAACAGAATGGGAATGCCGATGGAGATTATCCGGGAACGCAGTTCCGCGTTTGACCGAACGCATGCATCGAGTTTTGCGGACATTTCTTTCGGCGTCGCGCGAGGGATTCCTTTCATTTTTTCAAACGTCAACTGCAAAAGGTGGGCTTCGTACAGGAGTTTCGAGAGACGGGGCGGGCCCAGAATCTCAAACGCAATGCTTTTCGTGTTGTGTTTCTCCTCGAGAATTCGCAGCTGTTTTAATGCCTGCTCGAACATGAATCCAGCTCGATATGTCGGGTTCAACGTCGCATTGTCGAGCGCGTTAATGATATCGTGGCCGGTGTTTCCGCCTTTGATCTCGTACACCACCGATTCGGCAATTTCTTCCGGCGTCACATATTCCATCTGGCCCGGAGTGGAGATGGCTTCGAATTCCGCCCGGGAAAAAGTGCCGTTTTCACCCGTATCGATAAAAACGGACCGAAGCGGCTGATTGAGCGAAGTCCATTTCTGCGAATCATCCGTGAGTTTCAGTGTGTTCTTCAGGGGGACGGCGTTTTCCGGCAGGCAATCGTAGAGCTCGATAGGTTTTCCGCGTTTCTTGATCTCGCCGAATCCGATTCGTTTCCATGCGATAGCGGCCGTGGGCTTGATTTCTTTTGTAATTGGAGCGTCGGGGGTGCGGCCCATGAGAAACAGCAGCATCGTGTGGGCGCCGGCCACAGATGATTTTCCAAGAAGCACCGATGAGGGACGTTCTTCGCTGTGCGTATAAGGAATATTCAGCCCCATGCCTCCCGTTCCGCTGGTGCCGATTTTAACGTAGATTCTCGTGCCGACTTTCTGCATCGAGCGATACAAGAGCTGGACGTGACGGATGAGCTGCGGAGTGTACTGCGTGGCGAGGAGGCGCTCGGTTGCTTCCTGAATCGATGCGCTCTTTCCGGTTTTCAATTCCTTGCGTACCTCACGTGCAATGTTGAAAAGATCCTGATAGGCGATTGCCGTTGCGGAATTAATGCAATCGATAACGATCTCAGGCCTGTATTTTTTTAGCAGTCGATACACTGCCGATCGTTCCAACACCTCTGTGGAAAACTCATCCAGAAGGTCGTCGATCAGCATGGCGCGCGTGGCAGCGGCACGAAGAATTTCTTCCCGCGGCGTTTCTTTGAGGGAATGTCGGACGAAAATATTCCCCCACCAGGGCTGAAAGAAACTTCGGCCGGCATGTGGAAACTCATGTTGTAAAGTTTGGACTGCTTCCCTTGCCTCGGATTCCAGCAGGGAGGTTACGATAATTCGTTTCGGGCGCAGCTCAACAAGTTTTCGGCATATTGCCGACCCGACGAGCCCCCAGCCACCTAAGACGAGAACGGTTTTTTTCTGAATATCCATGGGAGATTTGTTGGTTGGTGGTCAACGCTGTCAATGGACTACTTTGGGACGACTGTGTCGTACCAAAACTTCTTTTCACGGCTTCCTAGTTCGTCGACGTGCACATGTTTTGCCTCGGTGTACTCCTTGAGGCCGTCAAGCCCGAACTCGCGGCCGATGCCGCTTTGCTTGTACCCTCCAAAGGGAGCTTTCTCGCTGATCAAATGCCATTCGTTGACCCACACCGTTCCGGCGCGAAGGCGCCTGGCGACATCCATTGCGCGTACTTTGTCTTTTGACCATACACCGCCTCCAAGGCCATAAATGGAGCGGTTGGCCAAGGCAACAGCTTCATCCACCGACGAGTATTGGATGACGGCGAGGACGGGGCCGAAGATTTCTTCCTGCGCAATCTTCATTGCATTGTCGACGTTTGTAAAAACAGTTGGCTCCACAAAGAATCCTTTTGAAAGTGACGGCTCAGTCGGGACGCTGCCGCCTACGGTAACGTGAGCACCCTGCTCCTTGCCCTCGGCAATGTATCCGAGGACACGATCTTGCTGCCTTTTTGAAATGAGAGGGCCCAGGTCCGTCGCAACGTCGTTGGGGTCGCCCAATTTGAGTTTTTTGGTTTTCGCAATCAATTTGTCCATAAACTCATCATAGGTCGTTTTAGGGAGGAAGAGACGCGTTCCGGCTTCACAGCATTGTCCCTGATGATAGAAGATGGCATACATTGCCCCGTCGACGGCAAGGTTGAGGTCGGCGTCATCCAGCACGATGTTGGCAGATTTACCGCCGCATTCGAGCGTCACTTTTTTCAAGTGCTGAGAGGCGAGGGCCATGACTTTCCTCCCTACCGCAGTCGAGCCCGTGAAGGAGACTTTGTCGACCAAAGGGCTCTTCACAATTTCTTCTCCCGCATCTTCGCCAAATCCCGGAACAATGTTGACAACACCCTTTGGAATTCCTGCTTCCCGGATAATGGTGGCGAGCTCCATGGCCGTGCAAGGTGTCAGTTCCGAGGGTTTCAGCACGACAGTATTGCCGGCGGCGAGGGCTGGCCCAATTTTCCAGATCGCCATTTTCAACGGAAAGTTCCACGGAATGATGGCGCCAACAACGCCCACCGGTTCTCTCACAAGAAAATTCTGACTAAAGCCAGGCTTCGAAAGACCTTCGATGTTCTCGGTGAGATCCAGTGCTGCCATCTTGGAGAAAGAATGCATATTCCGCGCAGAAAGGTAGATATCTTCCTTCGCTTTTCGGACGGTTGAGCCGGAATCGAGGACTTCGAGAGCGACGAGATCCTTTTGTTTTTCGTTTATCTTATCCGAGATCGCTTTGAGGAATGAAGCTCGTTCCTCTCGTGGCATTCGGGGCCAGGGCCCTTCGTCGAACGCTTTGCGGGCGGCAGCCACGCCGCGTTGTGCGTCCTCTGTATTGCCACGAGCCACTTTCGCGACAACTTCCTGGTTGAACGGGTTGATGGAGTCAAAAGTTTGCCGGGAAACGGAGTCGACGAACTCGCCGTCGATGAAGAGTTGATAGTGCCGCATAGGAGTGGAGGTTTATGTCTAATTTTTGTGGCGTTACTGAAGAAAATCTCTGACGGCTGCGATGAAATCGTTCTGCCGCTCAATGTACGGAAAATGGCCGCAATGTTTCAGTATAACAAGTGTAGAAGATAGGATCGATTTTTGAAGATCCAGCAATATTTGCGGCGAGACCTGGTCATATTCGCCACCGAGGATAAGCGTGGGGCATCGGACCGCACTGAGCCGTCGACTGAGGTCGTAGTTCAACAACGCCCGATCTTTGAAAAGGTGCTGAAGCATGGCACTGCTGGCGGAATAATTGGGTTGGAAAACAAGGGAGAGGCTATCGGCGTAATGTGGCTCAAAGAAGGAGCCTCGAAAGGAAATCCGGAACAGGCTCGCCATCGCAGCAGGGTCTCTTCTTCGAAACGCCTCGCTTCGCAAGAGTGTTAACCGCGCCTCGCTGTCTTCTTTTGTCATGCGGGACTGCGCCACGCGCTCAGTCTCGTCTTTGAGTTTTGAACTTGCCGGGCTTGTGTTGATAAGCAGGAGTGAACTCAGGCGATCGGGGTATTTGACCGCATACTGCATCGCTAGAAATCCGCCCCACGAATGGCCCATGAGGTTCATTTTATCAATCCCGAAGGATTTTCGAATTCCGTCGATGTCCTCGAGAAGAGTATCGAGAGTCATCGAGTTGGTGTCGATGTTGACACTCGACCTCCCGCTTGCGCGCATGTCGAAGAAGATCAGTTTATAGTACTTGCCAAGCTGTGCTATTTGTGGCAAAAGATAGGAGTGATCAAGCCCCGGGCCGCCGTGAACGATCACGAGGGGTAGTCCTTCTCCGACGACTTTCGTGTAGAGTTGCACGCCGTTGATGTCTTTCAACCCTTCTTGAGCAAAGACTTCCTTGTGATGAAGGATACCACAGAATGAGATCAGGAAGCAGAGTAAACTGAGCGGTCGCCGCATGATCCTGAGCATTGCGGGCGTTACGCTAGTGGCTTGCGTAGTTTTTTTCTCCCGCCTCGACAGAAATCGGGAGTTTGTTGCCTGGAGGCGGAAGAGGGCAAGTCGCATATTCCGTGAATGCGCACGGAGGGTTGTAGGCTTTGTTAAAATCGATGATGACTTTACCGTCCTTGGCCGGTTTGGCGTACAGGAATCGGCCAGCGCCGTAGGTCTCTCTGCCATTAGTTTTGTCGCCGAAGATAAAAAAGTAATCTCCGTCCGGTTCCTCGAGCACTGGCTCAAGACGGTACCGTTTCCCTGCGAACGTGAAAATCGCAACTCCGGGCACAGGATAGTCTTGTTCGTAATCGGGAATGACCGTCGGCACTTTGATCTGTTTGGGCGGGTTATAAGCTTCCCAGCGCGCTTCGAAACGCCACTTCAGGTCGATAGGGAATCGTTCAATGCCGCCGAATTCTTTTCGTGTTTTCGCGTTCTTATCCCACATGCGGACCGCAAAACGGCCGGCACGCTCGATAACGACAAACGTTCTCGAGGCAATCCTTACGGTGTCTGGCCGGACGTTTTGTCCTTCTGGAATCAAGGGACCTTCTGAGAACGGTTCATCGTTGAGTGTCGCGTTGACGTTCTTTTCTGTACGAAAAAAAAGAGAATCATTCGTGAGAGTCAGGGTGCCAACACCGCTCAGGTGGTTGGGTCCTTGCCGAAGCCACTCAAGGGCAATAAGTGTCAACCAGCCATAATCGCGATGGAGGTTTCGAGTCCGGCGCTCGTGCCATGCGCGCACCTCTTCCTCGTGTGCCAAAGAAGTTGAATCGGTCGGTGCTTGAGCCGTCGTCAGAGATAGAAGGAGGAAGGATTGAAGCAGAATGTTCATCATCAGGACGAAAGATAGGGAATGATTGGGAAAATGGAAAACAAAAAAGCCGTCCCTCCAAAGACGGCTTCTTGGCTGCGCGATGCAACGAGAGTTTACTTCTTTTCTCGAACGATATCGCCGATCTTGAAATCTTTTCCCTGAAGGACCGTTGCTTTGCAAGCCTTGCCCTGCAACATATCCTCTTTCACTTTCACACTTCCGATTTTTTCCTCTTCGGCCCCGAGAGAAAGGCCCGTATCGGGATCTTTGATTTCTTCGCCTTTCCGCCAGATTTCGAATTCCATTCCCGGTTTTACATTGCCCTCGGACCCCGGCTTGACTAAAATCGTGCCGTCGGCATTCACTCTGAGAACTTTTCCGGACCACGGTACCTTTGCCATGTTTTCGGTAATCAGCTCGACACAGCCGTTGACGGCTTCCCGCGTCGCTTTGCCGATATCGGTGTCGTTCCAATGGCTGGGGTTGCTGAAGTCAATGCTTTCGTAGCGAACGCTCAGACCGGTCGTTGATTCTTCACCTTCCTCGGATTCCGCCGCGATGATTTCTCCCGTGTTCACATTCACAAGTCGAATATCAACAACCGCGCGGGCTTTTTTTGTCGTGACAGCTCCGCCGAAAAGTGGCACATTGCCTCCGAGGCTGCTTTCCTTTGTGCCGAATTCAGTCACGCTACCGACGACGAACAGCTCGACACCGAGGATCTGGCCGACTTTCGGAGCCGACTCAGGTGTGACCATGAATGATTGGCCGAACTGTTGTTCCTGGATAACCTTTTCAATTTCCTGCCGTTCGAGGACGTTGAAGTTCCCCGATTTTACCAGAGCTGTAACCAGCATGTCAGCCACGCCCTCTCCGAGTGAATGGTAGCCGCTGCCGGTTTTGTCATGGAAGGTTGCAATGGCAACTCGTTTTTTTAGCTGGGCCTCGAGGCTCAAAGACGAAAGAACCAGCGAAACTACGACACATATCAAAGCACGTTTGCTGGACATTTTTAGCACCTCCTTACCTGTGTGATGGCATAGTGGGAATACGATAACAACAACATAATACAAAATAAGGCTCGGAACAAACAACCTCGTGGTCCATCGCCCCGGCTAATTGGCTCGTATTCGCCGACCTTCATTGATTCAAAATGGTCTTGCAGCTTCCCAGGGTGCATTGTATATTGGTCGTCAATCGAACAAATGTTGGAAAACCGGAGGAGTCTTCACAAAGCGCACATGGTCACGCCGGGTCGTTTTCCCCGTTTCGTCATAGTGCTGACTTTTTTTGGGTCGTTGCTTCATGGCCAACCCCCGAAGGTGATGAACGGCGCCGAGCTCAAGCTTGCCATAAAGAAGCTAACAGTCCTTGGGTCTGCTCTCTTTGTGGCGGCACATCCAGACGACGAAAACACCGCTTTCTTAGCCACAATGACACAAGGAAGACTCTATCGGGCTGCGTATCTGGCGATGACGCGTGGCGAAGGAGGCCAAAATCTGATCGGCCCGGAGCAGGGCGACCTGATGGGCGTCATAAGAACACAGGAACTTCTTGCCGCAAGGAACATCGACGGAGCGGAACAGTACTTTACCCGGGCCATCGATTTTGGGTTTTCGAAGACGAAAGAAGAGACGATTCAGTTTTGGGGAAAGGAAAAAACGCTCTCCGATGTGGTTTGGGTCATTCGGAGTTTCAGGCCGGACGTTCTTGTGAACCGTTTTATGCTGCAGCAGGGGGGCCACGGCAACCACACTGCATCGGCAGCCTTCTCGATTGAAGCTTTTGAAGCCGCAGCGGATCCAACACGTTTTCCCGAACAGTTGAAATACGTTCAGCCCTGGAAGGCAAAGCGGCTTGTGTGGAACGTGTTCCGCTTCCAACAGAGTGAGAATCCTTCTCCGCCCGCAAACACTGTCGGTCTTGACTTGGGGAGCTACAATAACCTTCTCGGCAAATCGTACACTGAAATCTCCGGGGAGAGTCGCAGCATGCATAAGAGCCAGGGGTTTGGCGCCGGACAGAATCGCGGCGAGTTCATGAACTATTTCCAGCACGTTGCGGGCGACCCTGCAAAGGACGATTTGTTTGATGACGTAAACACCGACTGGTCTCGCGTCGGAGACGGTAAGGTGATCGGAGAGATTCTCGCCCAGGCATACAGCACATTCGATCCTGAGGAACCATCGAAAGTGATTCCGTTGCTTTTCAAGGCATTTCAGGCAATGCAACGTGTCTCCGACCCATGGGTCGAAGTGAAAAAAAAGGAAATTGAGGCCGTGATAAAATCCTGCGCGGGAATCTGGACGGACGCGCTTGCAGCCGAATACTCCGGGATTCCCGGGGGCGAAGTGAAGCTGACAACTGTCGTCATCAATCGCTCACCATATTCATTCATCCTGGAACGTATTTCCGTCAAACATGGAGTGAACGACACACTTCTGAACTCACGCCTTCAATACAATGCTCCTCACCGTGCTACGTTTGTTGCAAAGCTTCCTTCTGACAAGGAATACACTCAGCCGTATTGGCTCAAGAAAGAAGCTGAAGCCGGCTCTTACATTGTGACAGACGAGCGGCTCGTCGGGAGACCCGAGAGTGAAGCCCCACTTACTGTCACAATCACCTTGGCTTCCCCTGACGGCAAAATAGATGTCACAACGCCGGTCCGCTTTCGCTCTGTCGACCCCGTCGAGGGAGAAATGTATCGGCCTTTTGAAGTTGTTCCCTCGGTAGCTGTGAACCTTCTTGAAGCAGTGCATGTTTTCCCGAGCCTCAGTGAGAAGAAGATTGAAGTGAATCTGAAAAGTGGAGTCGCTGGAGTGGGAGGGAAGGTTCGATTGCAGATGCCTCAGGGATGGATCGTGAAGCCCGAAGCGGTATCGTTCGAATTCAAAACGAAAGATGAAGAACAGTTTGTGGCTTTTTCCGTCAAACCTTCGAACGGAGCGATGAGCGGTCCGTTTTCTGTTGAGGTTGAAGTGGGGGGGAAGAGAATAGGACACGGGAGGCGTACCATCCGGTACAGCCACATTCCGCCTCAAACGGTCTTTCCAATCGCCGAAGGGAAACTCTTGCGCCTTGACGTGAAAAAACGCGGACAGAACATTGGTTATATCATGGGAGCGGGAGATGAAATTCCTGCGGCGTTGCGACAAGTCGGCTACAGCGTTTCGCTTGTCTCTGACGATGAGATTGCCGAGGGAGACTTTTCGAAGTACGATGCGATTGTAGCCGGAGTGCGCGCCTACAATACCCGGCCGAAACTCCGAACTCATCAGAAGAAACTGATGGAGTACGTCGCCAAAGGTGGAACGTACATCGTTCAGTACGTGACGTTTCAGCGGGGTGAATCGGAAAACATCGGGCCCTATCCTCTGACCATCTCCCGCGACAGAGTTACCGTTGAACATGCCCCGGTGACATTTTTCAACCGCAAGAACGCAATCCTGAGTTCACCGAATAACATCACTGCCGACGATTTCAAAGGATGGACGCAGGAACGGGGGTTGTATTTTGCGAACGCATGGGATGTGAAATATGATTCCGTGATGGCCACCAATGATCCCGGAGAGAGCCCCAAAGCGGGAGGGCTGTTGGTGGCGTCGTACGGAAAGGGCATCTACATTTACACCGGTTTCGCATTTTTCCGTCAATTACCTGCGGGTGTTCCAGGGGCATACCGACTTTTTGTCAATCTCGTGTCTGCGAAGAATATCTCCAGGCCTGACGAAGCATCGAAGTAATACAATTTTCCGCACGTTGAAGCCCGACCAAGCGCCCGATTCTCCTCCTTTCTTCAAGACATGGAATCGTGCTTACGCCGCCGTTCTCTGTGAGCTAGCTCTCCTTATTCTTTTGTTCTATTTTTTCTCCCGGTCGTTTCAATGAGGACTCTCGACTGGGTTGTTCTCGCCCTCACGCTCGCTTCTATCGTTTCCTACGGTATTTACAAAGGCAGGGGGAGCCGCAATATCAAAGGTTATCTCCTTGCCGACCGCCAAATGCGATGGTACACGGTCGCTCTCTCCATCATGGCGACGCAGGCAAGCGCCATCACGTTTACGTCGACACCGGGGCAGGCGTTTGTTGATGGAATGAGGTTCGTTCAGTATTACCTGGGTTTGCCGATTGCGATGGTGATTCTGAGCATCACTGCCGTGCCGATCTTTCACAAGCTGGGCGTGTTTACGGCGTATGAATACCTGGAACACCGTTTTGACTCGAAGACGAGAACACTCACAAGCATCATTTTTCTTGTTTCACGTGGGCTCGGTGCAGGGATGACGATCTACGCCCCGTCGGTCGTGCTTTCCGTCATGCTGGGATGGGACATCAGACTTACCTCGACGCTGATCGGTGGCGCTGTGATTATCTACACGACCTCCGGTGGAGTGAAAGCAGTGAACTGGACGGATTTCCAGCAACTCCTGATCATCATGTTCGGCATGTTCGTAGCCTTTTTCATGACAATTCATCTTTTGCCTGCGGATGTAGGCTTCGCGGAGGCGCTTCACGTCGCAGGGGGAATGGGAAAACTAAACCTCATCGACTTCTCGTTTGACCTGAGCAACCGCTACAATTTTTGGTCGGGGATCATTGGAGGCATGTTTGTGGCACTGGCGTATTTTGGTACGGACCAATCTCAAGTGCAACGGTATCTCACGGGACAGTCAGTGACGCAGAGTCGCCTGGGGCTGCTCTTCAATGGAATGGCGAAAGTGCCCATGCAATTTTTCATCCTTTTGCTTGGCGCAATGGTGTTTGTGTTTTATCAATTTGAACGTCCTCCGTTGTTTTTTAACCCGGTTGAAACACAGAAAATCCGGGAAAGCAGCGAACGAGGAGTCTTTGAACAATTGGAACAACAGCACGAGGGAATTTTTCGTGACAAATCGGAGAAACTGAGAGATTATCTCCAGGCTTTACGAGCGGCTGATGAGCCAGGAGCACAACAATCCATAGAGGCTGTGCGAAGCGCTCAGGAGAGAGAACAGCTGCTGAGGAAGGAGGCAGCGCGCATCGTTGAGGCCACCAGCGGCCCTGTCGTTACAAACGACACAAATTACATTTTCCTTTCTTTCGTCTCCAAATACTTGCCCGTCGGGCTTGTCGGACTGGTGTTTGCGTGTATTTTTGCGGCGACAATGTCGTCAAGCTCCGGGGAGTTGAGCGCCCTGGCTACGTGCTCCATCGTCGATGTGTACAAACGGCATGTGAGGAAGAACGCCGATGAAAGACATTATCTTGTGATATCACGAATCCTGATGGCGCTGTGGGGAGTCTATGGAATCGGCTTTGCGCAGTTTGCCAGCGGGCTTGGCTCTCTGGTAGAGGCCGTTAATATTATCGGCTCGTTGTTTTACGGGACGATGCTAGGCGTGTTTCTGACGGCGTTTTATTTGAAAAGCATCAAAGGGACTGCGGTGTTTTGGGGAGCTGTGGTGAGTCAAGCGGTCGTACTTACCCTGTTCGCGTCGGAGTATTTCCTAGGAATTGTACAGCTTTCGTGGCTCTGGTATCCGGTAGTTGGATGCCTGGTCGTTGCTGGAGTGGCGTTGGTTTTTCACCGCTTGATAGCGAATAAAAAAGCCTCATCGCTGACGTGATGAGGCTTCATTAATCCGGGAGGTCGGCCTTAAGGACGACCTGCGAATCGTATAATTCAGTTCGTTCCGGTTTTTCCCGCCTTCCAGTTCGCCACGATTTTCTCAAACCCCTCGAATGCAGTTTTTGTAAACGAGCCGACCGTTTTCGGATCCGCCGCCTTGTACAGCTTCAGGCATTCATCAGCCGTGGCGATGGCTTCTTTGGTTTTTCCGGCCATTGACTGAAGTTCGGCTTTTGTCCGGAGGTTGTTGAAGTTTTTGTTCATGGCGATGGAACGATCCGCCCAATCCATCGCTTCCGTGGTGTACATCTTATGGTCGATCGCGGACCTTGCTGCAGCATTCAGAATCTGCCAGGTACCGACGGAGGCTTGGAGCTTTCCGACCGTGTTGAATTCGACCTTGAACGGAAGCCGGACTTTATCCCACGCAAGCACGACCGTTGCAGAGGCGGGAGTGATGTCTGTGAAACTGAAGGACATCCATTCTTCGTGTAGTCCTGACTGCGGCATCACGTTGAACCTGAGGGTATCGTATTTTTCTTCATAGACTGTTCCCCAGTTTTTCACTTCTGAATTGAACACGACCATCCATTCTTTCTCGTCGGGGATTGTCACGAAGCGGTATGTCCCTGCGCCAAGTTTTTTCCCGGCTATGGTTACTTCGTCGCTAAACGTAAAAAGGGTAGGCTCGTTTGCACCACCACGCCAGACTTCACCGTATGCCTGGAGCGGGTTTGCGCTCTTCGGGCCGAATATTGTGCGCCCTTTCACACCGGGGCGGTGGTAGTAAATCGTCACTTCGCTCAGCCCGATCACTTGTGTGATTTTCTGTCCCTGACTAATGCGTGGCACACGTAAACGAGGGAAATTTGGCGACTGAGCCGGTTGGGCAAGTGCGTCAAGGCCGAAAAACAATGTTGCAAAAAACAAACAGGCTACTGTGCGGACAATGCTCCTTCCCATGGAACCCTCCTTGTTATGTATTTGTGATGAGGAAATGGATGTGAAGAATCTGTAGCCAGACCCTTAAGAGTTCGGCTCTCGTCATTACGTCTTGGGCAGTCCCTTTTTCGCAATATCGGTCACGACCTCGCAGAAACGGTCAAGCTCGCCCAAGGTGGTGTACACGCTGGGCGTGATACGGATCCCTTTGAATTCGTCATGAACGATCGGAGTCGTGAAAATCTTGTGTGCGCTCATGAGATATCCGCCGACGGCAACCGGGTCGACGTCGACGATTTCAACCGTGGCAATCCCGCAGGATTGATTTTTCTCGAATGATGTATGGAAGCGCACATTCGGCAGACCCTTTAGCCTGTCGGCCCAGTAATTTCTCAGGTACCGCAGGCGTTCTTCCTTTCTCCTGGAGCCAAGTCCATTGTGATACATCAGCGCCTCGCCGATGGCAAGGTGATTTGCCGCGGGATGCGTGCCGATCTCTTCAAACTTTCGGATGTCGTTTACCTGTTTCTTGTCTGCTGCCATGAGAGGCCATAGTCTTTCGATTTTCTCGCGCTTGACATAGAGCATTCCCGTTCCCTTGGGAGCGAATAACCATTTGTGCAGACTGGTTCCGAAATAGTCGCATCCCAGGTTTTTTTGCTTGAAGTCGAAATGCGCGAACGAGTGAGCTCCGTCCACGATGACCTCTATTCCTTTTCCCCGGCCTAATTCGTAAATCTCTTTCACCGGAACGATCTGGCCCGTTATGTTGATCATATGCGAAATGAGGATCACGCGGGTCTTCGGCGTGATTGCTTTCTCGAATGCTTCGGTAATCTCACTGAGATTCTTTGGCGGGATGGGTATTTTGATTTGTTTCAGCACTAACCCTTCACGCAGCTCGCGCTGCCGGAGTGTCGTCAGCATGCGCGGGTAATCCTGAGTTGTTGTGAGGATTTCGTCGCCGGGTTTCAAGTCAAGGCCGAAGAGGCAAATCTCGAGTCCTTCGGAGGCGTTGCGTGTAACGGCAATTTCCTCCCGGTCGCAGCCAAAGGCTTCAGCCAAACCCGTCCGCACTGTCTCAATCTGAGGTTCCAGGATCTGCCACATGGTGTAGGCAGTCACGTCCTCCTGTTGCCAGATGTAGCGCACGAGCGCTTCCGTTACGATTCGCGGCGAAGGGGAAACGCCACCATTGTTCAGATTCGTAATTCCACGGGTAATACTGAAAGACTGCTGGATATCAAACCAAAAATCCTCATCCGCCGCCGCGCTGGCGGGGGAAAGATGTTCGACACGCCTGGTTGCCGCTTTCAATTCGTTGAACAAAGCGCCGACCGCCGGATAGGCAAGAGTGGCGAGGCCAAGGCCTTTTCCGGCAAGAGAAAGAAATGAGCGGCGGTCAATGTCGCTCTCGGGAACAAAATAATCTTTCATGGCAGACTCCCTCGATGGGTGCAATGATGGTACGTAATTTCCGCTGGAAGGTCAAAGAGCAATTTAAGGGCAACGAGGCGTGGTTATTTCGGTATCGGATTCTCCGGTCGTTCCGTGTCACACGCAATACTCAGGATCCACCACCGGCCCCGATCTTTCACGAGCTGAATGCTGTTGATGCCGCGAGCTCTCACAAGAGCGTCGCTTTTCGAGAACCTTGACTCGTATACACTAAAGACGTGTGCGATGTTTCCAAACAAGTCGGTTTTTCGGCCAACCTCCTGTTCGCAAGAACCCTTCTCATCAAGCCTTGTTTCCCTGGCAGAGTTGTCCGACCGGGATATGAATTCCTCTATGTGTAGAACCGACACAGGCTCATCTTGGGTCGTTTTCGCAGGAATGAATTTTGCTCGAAAGTGACAAAGTGATCGAAGCCTTTCGTAATCGGGCTTCTTCAGCGGCTCGAAGGTCACGCACTCATAAAGCGCTTTTACAATGGCGTCGATACTTTCGACGTCGCTGGGTCTCGCACCGGAGAGAACGACTTCGCTCGTACCGTTTTGCAACCCGCCAATCTTGGCCCATTCGGTGTCGGTAATGGCATACACAACGAGATCCACGAAGCATCCATAAAGATATTCGGCTTGCAAAGCGATTCCCTCCTTGCGAAATCCAAGTCGTTCGGGTATCCTGCAGCTTTTCGTGTTTCTTGTTGCGCACCGAATCTGCACGCGTTTGAGCTTTGATTCGTGAAACGCATAGTCGACAAGGACCCTACACGATTTCGTCATGAGGCCTTTACCCTCAAATTCCTTTGCCAGCCAGTAGCCGATTTCGACGTTTTTGTTCATCCAGTCAATTCTGTGGAAGCCGACGACACCGGCAAAGGACCCCTTGTGCCAAATGCCGCACTGGAATCCCTCGTTGGCCTTGAATTGGTCGACCACCGACTGGATAAACCGCCTCGTGTCCAGCAGGTTTTGGTTGCTGTCGACCCAGGGAAGCCACGCACGAAGATGCTCGCGGTTTCTGTCCGTGACGGCGAACAACTGGTCTGCGTCGCTCATCTGCAGCACACGGACATGCGTCTCATGATCGACGTTCATCGAGAGCGTCGTTGACCTCAGGAGACAATCGATCGTGTGCATGACTTTGTGCATTGTTCCTGTGGGTCCAGTTTTATTTGTTGAGCGCACCAAACGTGACACGGGAAGAAAACTTTGACGAATGGTATACTCGCTGCGTCGTTTTCTGGAAGTCGGAATCTTTTGCTTTGTAGATGTCCATAATCTTGCCGGGATTTCTGTCGATCATCGGGAACCAGGTACTCTGAATCTGAACCATAATCCGGTGTCCACGTTTAAAAGTATGAAATGCATCCTGCAAAACGAAATGAACGGGCGTGACCCTGTTCGGCAGGAATGGTTCTGGCTTGGAGAGACTGTTCCGGAATTTGCCTCGCAACACATCCCCTCGCACAAGCATCTGGTAACCTGCCAACACTCTTCCGCGCATCGCCGTGGGACGAGGCGTTCGAGTGGAGTCCGGAAAGACGTCGATGACCTTGACTATCCAATCGCAGTCCGTCCCTGAAGTGGAAGCGTTGAGATGCACGTCTATCGGCCCGGCAATCGTGAAGTCTTCCGTCAGATCCGTGGTTTCGTACACCAGGACATCGGGCCGCCTTGCAGCAAACCTTTGATCCTCGCTCATAAAGGCCGCGTTATACCACTGTGTGACCT
>JACQPT010000144.1 GCA_016207415.1 Ignavibacteriales bacterium | reverse complement strand
CTGTCCGCCGAAGCGTAGCGTAGGCGGGTGGCCCTGTCCACAGATGTGGTTACCATCGTCCTCTTGTCGTTATTGATGTAAGCGACCGGAGGAGCCGTTGTTCGGTGATGTGATTGTTCGACGCGAAAACCGCTGGTAAAAACCTTCCTAAAACAAGAATTCCGTTATTTTACTTTACGGCCACAAAGTAAAATAAGAAGATCCCGCGCTTTCAATTTACCTTTCATATACAAAAGTATATATTTATATACAAAAGTATATGATTATCCCGAGCCGGTGTTAAATGGTTATTCATCATGTTCTAGACGAAGTGTTCCGTTCCTGGTCGAGTGTGGCCGTGCTGAGAGTTCTCTTACACACAACCACGGGTTTTACCGGGAATGAGGTTGCGCGTGCATCGGGAATGCATCCCCGGTCAGCAATCAAAGCACTATCCTTATTAGAGGAGCTTGGAATCGTGCGCCGTCAGCGGGGTGGCAGAGATCATTTGTTTACACTTAATCGTGAGCATTTTCTTGTGAATCACGCGCTTCTCGACTTGTACAATTCAGAACGGCAATTCCCGGAAGTCCTCATGACGACCCTCTCAACCGTATTGAAGGGCTCAGTGTTGAGCGCCGTGCTGTTTGGCAGTGTCGCAAAGAATGAAGAGACACCCCGATCGGATCTCGACATTTGTTGTATTGTGAAATCGGAAAAGCAAAAAGACGGCGTGCGTCAAATCCTTGACGCTGAAGCGCCCAACCTTTACAAGAAATTCGGTGTGAAGTTGGCCCCTGTGGTGTTTACATTGGACGAGGTCCGGCGAAACGCAAGAAAACCGCTGATGAGGGATATTAGCCGATCCGGTAAGGTCATTACTGGTAAGGACTTGAAGGACCTGCAGATTGGCAAAACGCAGAGGTAGGAAGTCAGTTGATCGTTCCCGCTACCGGGAGTATATGCGGGTAGCGGAACATTTTCACGATGCGGCGAAAGACTCTCTTGAGCTGGAATATTGGACCGCGGCCGGGGTTCTCATCGTACATTCAGCGATTGCTTTTGCGGATGCGTTATGTATCCAGCAATCAGGTCAGAAGAGCGTCGGGCCAAATCATGAGGAGACAGTTAGCATTCTGGAAGATGTTATTGCTACTTCGGAAGAGGCGACCGCAGCACTCAATCAGCTGAGAAGAATCATGGAAGAGAAAACAAAGGTCTCATATTTGGGGGAGCTGTATTCACCTGAATAGACGAAGGACCTGTGGAAACGCTTGGAACGATTTCGGTCCTGGGCCGTGAGAATCCTACAGAGCTAATGGTGGAATACGCTGAAGACATTCTGGCTGCTTAGATTTCTTAAGCCTATTAAGACTAAGAAGGACTACGAAGCTGCTCTAGAGGTTATTGAGAAAAACTTCTTTGCAAAAAAGGGAACCGCCGAAGCGAATATTCTCAAGGTTTTGTCCATTCTTGTCGGGAAATATGAAGAAGAGAATTTCCCTTTTGAATCTCCCCATCCGGTTGAAGCCATCAAATTCAGAAGGGAGCAACTTGACTGGACCAACAAAGATCTGGCAAAGGTTGTTGGAGGAAAAAACAGGGTTTCTGAGATCCTCAATCGTCGTCGTAATTTGTCTTTAGAGATGATCCGCAGAATTCACAAGAAAATGCATATTCCGACAGACGTGTTGATCAGCACTTAGGGATGAAGAAACGGCGCAAGAGACGTCGAAAAAGACAACCTCCCATCCGAATCGAGGTTGCGAAGGGAGAGCTGATGTCCGAGGAGGATGTTGATCGAGTAGTTGGGATGTTGGTCAAGTGGCTAGATGACTGGCAAAAGGATCCCAAGAATCAAAGAAAGCATCCTCCCCTCAGAAAGCCGGACTTATCTTGAAGTCCGACTCGGCCGGACAACGGCGGGGAAAGCCGTTAAATAGGCCCGCAAAAGCGGTTTGAAAGGCGTAATTCGAAGCCTTAGATTGGGGGCGTCCCCCATTGGGATACACCAGGCGCATGTCTTCTGGGTAGCGTCTGGATGGCGACAGGGCGGCTCTGGTCGAGCCGCCTTTTTCTGTTGGGCTCGTGTGAGAAAAGGGAGTAATTTGGCCGTCAGGGCAACGTCTCAGCAATCTACGTGAATTGACAGCTCTTGAATTGACCGCTCTTAGGAGTAGGCTTGCTTTACGCTTAGGAATAAGCTACATTTTGCGAAATTGATTGACGATCCCCAGGGGGTTGGGGGTGCAGACCGGATTGTGAGAGCCTCTGGAGAATGCGAAGTAGCATTCGAAGGAGGCTTTTCGGTTTACGTTTTAGCTTTCGGGGGCAAAGACTATGAGGTGGACACTCGTTCGATGCCTGCGAACCTGGCTCTCGTTACTACTCGTCGAAGATGATGCATGATTCTCCTAATTTCTTGGTCAATATCCGTGCCATCCAAAGCACAAATCGTGAGAAGAGGCAGAAGAAGGTTGCTAAGAGAAGTCCCAATAAAGAGGAGGGAGGGGGACGATTTTCACGGCAGCATTCGACGTTACTTGTACCAAGTAGCAGTTATTGGTGTGTTGGCTTTTCTGACGAATCAATACTACAGTACGCTTACTGACTTTGAGGAATTGAAGTGGGAAATGGAATCTCAGGGGTATGCGTCACGCAGCTTGACAAATGGAGTCGATTCCATTCTAATAAGCATCTACAAGTTCGGTCCGAAAGACCTAGAAAATGCAAAGGTTAGATTTGTACTCTTTGATACTTCACAGTTCTCGTTGGCAGAACCTGTGATGCTTATGCAATATGAAAGAGGGTTTCTCAATCTGTTTTACAACCCGCCAAAATACCGCACTCACAAAATGGGTCCGGGCCTTGACGAACGCAAAGCTTCAATCGAGTTCATAGTTCCTGTTATCTCATCTGATTGGATCTACGAGCTATCCTTTAACTCGACAAAAAAGGGAATACATAAGTTAAGTAAAGAACTAGGTCGCCTTGAAGTAAGCACAACTGGTGTTTTTGTGATGGATCACGAAGGAATCAACATTTACGATTGGCTGAGATTGAATATTCTCGCTGTATTGGGGCTTTTGGCCATGGTTTGGATGCTTGCAATATTATGGCCGATCCTGAGAAAAGTTTCAAGGAGGCTACGATCTTTGTTCGTTAGTGTTGTAAAGGATTAGGAGATCCATGGTGAGGCTGGGGAAGAAAACAATTCCATTTGGCGTTTGTTACGGATACTTCTTTGGATTAATTGTTGCCATCAGCAGTAGTTTTACAAGTTCATTGCACGCGCAGGAAGGTGGCATCCATGGAAGTGTTGTAAACAGGAAAACAGGCAAGCCCCTGCATAAGGTGATAGTGAGAAATAGAGAGTCAGGAAACGAGGATTTGACAGACTCCCTTGGCCGCTACAGTGTAAGCGGTTTAGATGTGAATCGAACGCATGTTTTGGAAGCTTTTCTGGCAGATTATGAACCAAACTATACGAAGCCGATCAAGGTTAACGCAAATGAGATCGTTCCTGCTGATCCGTTCGTGCTAACGCTAAATCCAATCTTCTATGGTAGCATAATAAGAGGTAGGTTTTTTGATGAAGAGGGCTCGTCGATTCCTTTTGCCCACGTGCTCGTCGTGGGCACAACTATTGGAGCCGCGGCCAACGCAGCCGGCGAATACACGATTGCTCGCGTCCCAGCCGGCACGCATGATGTCCGGGCCAGTGCAGTGGGCTTTCGGTCTCAGACGCGCTCCGTAGAGGTGGATGCCGGAGAGATAGTAATGCAAGATTTTTTCTTGGCTACCGACGTTTTGCGCCTGGAAGCCGTGGTCGTTTCAGGGACGCCGGGTGGAGTTGGAATGCGAAAGCGCGATGCAAGCTTTGCCATAACCACGGTGGAAGCCTCGGATATGGTGCAGTTCTCGCCAAGCAGCACTGCAAGTCTTATGGAACTGATCCCCGGTGTTTGGTCTGAAAGCTCCGGTGGCATCGCAGGAGCAAATATTGATGTCCGTGGGCTTCCTGGCGGCAGTGATGCACCCTTTGTGACAATGGCCATCAACGGGGCACCACTGTATGGCACTGAAACGCTTTCGTTCTTCGAGCAAAGCTCGATCTTTCGGATCGATGAAACCGTAGTAATGGCTGAGGCCGTTCGTGGCGGTCCCAGTTCTGTGTTTTCAAGCGGTGGACCGGGTGTGACGATGAATTTCACATTGCTTCGGGGCGGCGAAGAAACGAAAGCCCGTGTGAAATATTCGACATCCGACTACACTCTCCAGAGAGTCGATGCCGTGGTCAGCGGTAAACTCACCAACGGGCTTTACTACATGGTCGGTGGGTATGCCCAGACATCCCCGGGGATCCGGGACGCTGAATTTAATGCGGAAAAAGGCCAGCAATTCACGGCGCAGCTCACGAAAATCTTTGATCGTGGCGTGATTAATGGATTCACACGAATGACAAATGACCTCGGTCAATGGATTTTGCCCATGGCGCTCAATACTGGCAATGACCTCGGCACATTCACGCAACTTGGCAATGCAACTCGCTTCCGCACTCTGCAAATCAATGGGCAGGGTGATAGCGCGGTCTTCGATTTCTCCAATGGGCGCGGCTGGAAAGGAAGCATTACCGGCATCAACGGGAGCTTCGATCTGGGATCCGGCTGGACAGTCCGGGACAATCTGTCTTACACCAACGGTGAGGCAAATACCTTCGGTTTTGTGCCGGACGGCAATCCGATCCGGGTATCCGAGCTTGGAGTTTCGAGCATCACAACCCTGGGCGGACAGGAATTGAGCGGTTCAGCATGGATCCAGAACTATGGCCACTGGGTCGTATTGAAAGACATCGAATCGTTAACCAACGACTTCAGCCTGACCACGGTCTGGAAGGGACACGAAATCGCAGTAGGCTTCTATCAGGCGTGGTGGACGGCAAAGGACTTCTGGACACTGGGGAACTCCGCCGCTGTTCACAATGTGAAAAACGGCGACTTCATCCGGGGAGTCACGTGCGACAGTTTGGCTGCTAATGGTTCCAACTCCGAATGCAGGTCCTACGGGATTGAATCTGTCGGCGATGCACACGTGTTTGCGTTCTATGCAGCCGAATCATGGCAGTCGACACCTTTCCTACGTTTTGATCTGGGTGTCCGCCGAGAACAGATAGAACTAGAATATATCCTGGACGCCGGGCCTGGCTATCCAGACGGTACCCGCGACATGCTAGTATCACACGATGATGCTGAATGGGCTTTCACCGGTGCAATCAACTACGACCTGACTGAAAACCTTGGCCTCTTTGGGCGCGTCTCCTTCGGGTTCGCTTTCCCACACTTTGATAACATCCGCGAGAATCACCGAAGCACGAAAAAAGTGAGACAATTTGAGGCCGGCATCAAGTACGCGCCAAGAACATTATTCAGTTTTTTCGCCACTAGCTATCTGACAAACTACGATGGTTTGGAAAGTCTTGTTGGCGGAGGGTTTACGCCCCGTCGGCTAAGAACTCAGTCTTTGGGTGTTGAATTGGATGGGGCAGTCTTCTACCGCGACCTAACAGTCCGCGTGATCGCGACCCTCCAAAGTACGGATATTTTAGAATCTGACGATCCTGCGCTCGTCGGGAATGAGGTTCTTCGTCAGCCCAAGTGGCAAGTCCGGCTTGGGCCAAGTTACAATCTTTCAGCTGGACCTTTCAGCGTCAACATCTACGGAGCGGTGCGTCTTGTGGCCGAACGCTTCGCCGACAACACCAATATTGTCAAATTGGACAGCTATGAAAAGATCGATGCCGGTGTCGCATTGTTAACAACCGGAGGGCTGTCGATTAGCGTCCATATCGATAACGTGACCGACTCTGATGCTTTGACTGAAGGAGATCCGCGCAATCTGACTGCGCCGAGTGGCCGCCCAATCTTCGGTCGCTCGATGAAATTCTCAGTCTCTTACGACCTCTAGCAGCGTGTTAAAAGCCCTTCGCATGTGTGATTGAGAAACTTTCTGCCGAGCCCATTGATTCAGCGGCGTACAGCTTTGCGAGTATCAAGAAAGAGACAACGGCCGGAGGAGCCGTTGTTCTATCAAAAGAACTCCCCCTGCTATCTCGACGGCATTGGATGAATTACTTGGTCTTGGGTTAATTAGATCCGGAGCGGCGTTGTTCAACAACATTGACGGCATGTCCTGTTGATGCCAATGCGAATTAGCCTCTTTAAACTCTGAGGATATACGTTATGGGTAAGAAGGCTGGTGATTTGCTGAAGGCTGTGGGGGAATTCAGGGATGGATTCTTG
>JACQPT010000133.1 GCA_016207415.1 Ignavibacteriales bacterium | reverse complement strand
TCCCATGCTTGCGTTCATTCTCAATATCAGCAGGGCAGAAGGCTTCTGGTTCGACGTCTTCTCGTGGGTAGGTTATGTAAGCCTCGGATTCTTTTCGATGGTGTTCACGCTCACTCTGGCAAGAGACCTCGTCTTCTTTTTCTATAGCGCATACATGAAGATTATGGCGTGGTTAAGAAAGCCGATTGAAACGCCTGTTGATGAAGGACGCAGGCAATTCATGAGACAGTCGGCTGACCTTGGATTGATCGGGGCCGCAGGAATTCTGACTTCTTACGGAATCTATGAAGCACGAAGGCGCCCGGGAATTCTTGAGGTCCCGATCCCTTTGAAAAATCTCCCGGCTGCCTTCGAGGGATTTCGCATCCTGCAGATCACGGACATCCACGCAGGCCTCACCGTCAAGCGCCCATTTGTGGAAACGGTAGTTGAACAAATCGATGGTCTCAACCCTGACCTCATTGCTTTCACCGGCGACCTCGCGGACGGCTCTGTGTCGTATTTGCACGAGCATGTGGAGCCGCTGGCTCAGCTCAAAGCGCCGTTTGGAAAATATTTTATCACGGGAAATCACGAGTACTATTCCGGCGCCGAATCGTGGATTGAGGAAGCCGACCGTCTCGGCTACAAACCTCTCATTAATCAGCACCATGTTGTCAAACGTGGAACCTCCAGCCTTCTTTTGGCCGGAGTAACAGACTACACGGCCGGACAATTCATAAAAGCTCAGAATTCGAGTCCCGAAGCTGCCGTTTCCGGCGCGCCCGCATGCGACGTCCGAATTCTGCTCGCTCATCAGCCCAAGAGCATCTATGAGGCCCAGCCGTTTCAGTTTGACCTCCAGATTTCAGGCCACACTCATGGAGGACAGTTTTTCCCATGGAACGATTTTGCTGCCGTGGGCCAACCATATGTCTTGGGATTACATAAACGCGAAAACACCTGGGTCTACGTCAGCAAAGGGACGGGTTATTGGGGACCGCCGGTTCGCTTGGGCGCACGCTCAGAAATTACCGTCCTGAAGTTGACAAGAGCTTAGGCATCCAAAAAATAACCTCCGTCCAGATCTCGGTAGTCGAGAAGCTCCTTCGTTCCACATCGAAATCCCCTCCGTAACCCACCTTCCTGCAACACGAGAAACTCGAAGAAATTTTCTCTACCTTTTTTAAAGTCGTTTCAGATTCTCTTCGAACGAAAGATTCACCGCGCTCCCGCCGAACGGATGGATGAGAAAAATAAAGACTTAACCCTCCAAAGAAGACTTGGACTCTTCCCGTTGACCAATATTGTTGTTGCAAACATGGTGGGCGCAGGGATCTTTACCACAAGCGGATTGCTCATGCGCGACCTGGCCGATCCGATCATCATGATCGCCCTTTGGGTTGTCGGAGGTATCATTGCGGTTTGCGGAGCCCTCTCCTATGGACAACTGGGCGCGGCTATGCCGGAAGCCGGGGGCGAGTACATTTTTCTTACAAAACTCTTTCATCCGGTCCTTGGCTTCCTCACTGGTTGGACTTCTTTCGTCGTGGGGTTTTCTGCGCCGATTGCTGCGTCATCGATAGGGTTCAGCGAATATCTCAACAGGGCATTTCCGGACCTCTTCGAATGGATGGCGATGCCCTTTCTTCCATTGGAGCCACAACGCATTGTTGCGGTCATTATTATTCTTCTTTTTTCATTCGTTCACATGAGGGGAATCGAGATAGGGGCGCGGGTTCAAAACTACCTTACCGTGATGAAGGTTGGCTTGATCCTCGCCGTCGTTGCCGCGGGGCTCGCATTCGGCTCCGGAGATGTTACTCACTTTCGTGCGCCCTCAAGTTTTTCGTTCGATTTTGCCGGATGGAAGACCCTTGGGCTCTCGCTCATGTGGATTATGTTCGCATACAGCGGTTGGAATGCCTCGACATATTTAGGAGCTGAGGTCAAAGATCCATCCATGAATCTGCCACGCTCATTGCTTGCCGGGACTGGTATTGTCCTTGCACTGTATGTTGGGCTGAATGTCATGCTCGTCTATGCGCTGAGCCCTGCGGACATGAGCGGAGTGCTTTCCGTTGTTGGAATGGCGATGGGATCCCTCTTTGGCTCAGAGATGGAAACGATTGCCTCGGTATTGATTTCCTTTGCGCTCTTTTCCTCATTGAGCGCCTTCATTATGCTTGGCCCCCGCGTCTACTATGCCATGGCGCGTGACAGAGTCTTTTTCCGGTCCATCTCTTACGTTCATCCGCGCTTTGAAGTTCCTACTCGCTCGATTGCTCTTCAAGGAATGCTGGCTGTCGTTATGGTGCTTTCGGGAACGTTTGACCAGATACTCACTTTCATGGGATTCGCACTTGGAATCTTCCCGATCGCGGCAGTCCTTGGGGTTTACCGATTGAAACCGGAAATACGACCTCATCTTGGATTGCGTCTTGCTCCCGTCATATACATAGTGGCAGGATTTTGTATGCTTACACTCGCGTTTTTGCAACGGCCTTTCGAGTCGTCCATTGCTCTCGGCACCGTAGCTTGTGGGATACCGCTGTACTACATTTTTAAACGAAAATCCGGATATTCATGAGACAGAAAATGGCAATGGGCACAGAACTCGTACGCAATACTTGGCCCCATCGGTGGAAAAAAATGAAAAGAATTCTCCTTGTCGCAATCTTTTCGAGCTGTTCCTTGTGCTTCGGTCAGGAAGAATTCACGAAGGCTCGAGAGCGGATGGTTCGGGAGCAAATCAGTGCCCGCGGTGTAAGCGATACTGCGACATTGCGTGCCATGAGAACCGTTCCTCGCCACAACTTTGTGCCTCTGCAGAGGATTGGCGACGCATATGGAGATTTTCCGCTACCCATCGGCGAGGGCCAGACAATTTCGCAGCCGTACATTGTTGCGCTCATGACAGAGTTGATCAAGCCAGGGAGGGGCCAGCACGTTCTCGAAATCGGAACCGGCTCAGGTTATCAGGCTGCGGTGCTGGCTGAGATTGTTGACAGCGTCTTCACCATTGAGATCGTCCCGCAACTGGCCCAATCAGCTGCCGCCCGACTGAAACGCCTGGGCTACGGAAACGTCCTTGTTCGACTCGGCGACGGTTATCTTGGATGGCCAGAACACGCGCCTTTCGATGCCATTCTCGTGACAGCAGCCGCAGAACATGTTCCCCAGCCTCTCGTCGAGCAGCTCAAAGATGGCGGGGTGATGGTAATTCCTGTGGGCGAGGTCCGGTCCGTGCAGACGTTGACGCTTTTGCGGAAGAGGGGCGGGAGAATCGTTACGGAGGAAAAGCTGCCAGTGCGCTTTGTGCCGCTGATTCGCCAGTAGAGCGTCTTTCGACGAGTTAGCTGCAATTGGTTTGCTTCGGAGGATTTATGAAAACCGTCACACTCGCACAGAATATATTGCTTGTCGTCCTGTTCACCTTTTTTCCCATTGCATCTCCATCTCAAACCTTTCATGCTCCTCAATGGGTAAAAGACAAGTTACCCAGGGATGTTTCCGCGCTCGACCACAAGGATTCACTCTTCTTCCAATCTTGGATCGACCAAAATGCCTTGCCAGCGATTGATTATCTCATAGCGAAGTGCAAGCAACATCAACTTGTTGTGGTTGGAGAAATGCACGAGATCCAGAATAATCTCTTGTTCATCAAAGACGCCCTCCCCACTCTACTT
>JACQPT010000135.1 GCA_016207415.1 Ignavibacteriales bacterium | reverse complement strand
GGGCAGGTCGAACGTGACCATCGTGGAAGGATTAAACGGATTGGGATAGGCCTCGTGCAGCCGAAATGTTGTTGCGGGGTTTTTCGATTCCTCCTGCACATCGCTCACAACCAGATTAACAAGCATTGTTGCTGAATTCCCCGATGTGTCGGTAACCCCGATCCCTGCTGTGTGGTAGGCTGAAAAATTCGAACTTACTGTGGCTCTCCACGTTTGCTCGCGCCAGAATTCAGCCGGTACTTGAACCAGCGAATCCGAGTTTCCACTCAGGAAAACCAGCGGCGCCGCCTGCCAGATGGGTTCGTCGACTGAAATGACGATGATTTTTCCATCCGGCCGGGAAACGATGGATGTTTGAATTTGGGGCGGTACTGTGTCGTTTAAGCTCCGCCACTTCTGCATAACTCCGGTCGCTGTTGCGTATTCAAAAACCACTCCCGGAAAATACTGAGCCGTTCGATGCAGCGCGGAATCCACAGAAATAATCTGTTGTGGAAAATCGCTTTCCGCGAGGTGTGACCAGATTGTGACGACCTGGTCTTCACCGCCCATCGCCCGCGAAAAAGGCATTGCCATGGAAGATGTTGTCACGGTTTTCATGTAGATGCATCGCGTTTCCCATCCGCGCAACGAACCCTTAGACTGGTAATCATCGGCAGCAGGTTGATACGGAAGCCATTCCAAAGAGGAACGGGACCAATCGTAGACATTGTCAATCGGTTCGGTTGTATCATCATGTTTTGCCGGAGAGGCGTTCTCAAAGCGATACGGAATGAGGCTATCGAGAAGACATTCCCATTCATTGTCCATGTAATGCCAGCCGCTTCTGAAGGAGGTGGGCATGAGATTACCATCGATAATCAAGTGGCCAATCGTCTGCAGGAAGTCGTCTCTGAATTCGCGGAGATCGGTTGATTGGTTCCAGTGATGCACGCCGTTTCCGTCCGTGTCATTCCAGATCCAGTTGTGATAATGATATGAAAGTTCATCTTTTGCCTGTTTGAGAGCATCACCATGATACCTCGTCATCATTTCGAGGTTTGAGATCCACGGATGGACGACCTCGGGATTGGTGTTCTTTGCAACCATGCTGCCTTCGAGCATAAACCATGTGAAGACGATGGGATTATTGTTGCTGTCCTTGACCTTACTTCGGAAGACAGGGTCCATGACCTTCGCGGCATTCCCGGTAGGGCTGGAGAACAAACCGAACCGGAGAAAATTCGTGTAATTGTTGACATTCAATCCGTCCCAGGTATCCGTGTCCGAGCAGAGAACAACGTACACTTTTGCCGGTGCGGGTGTGGGGGCGTTTGTCGTGATCTGAATATCGTCGACATAAAATGTGCTTGTGTGCGGCAAATACTTGTTTCCGATCTGAAGGATAGAAGGGTCGTCTACATAGGGCTGCGAAACTGTCCCCTTTGTCACGCCGTCAATCGAAAGGGACGTCGTACCGATTCCGTCGTACGCAATTTTGAAATTCTGCCATTGTCCGATTGTGTAACCCCCGGGTACATCGAGATTCGCCGGATCCCACCCAGTTTTGCTCTTGAGAACAGTGAGCTGGACCTTTCCCGGAAGGAAAAAAAGGAAAAAAACAGAAGAAGAGCCTCTGACGCCAAGAGGGATGGCCTCGTCTCCCATGGATGCAACGTAAACATTTAGAGAAATCTCAAACGGAAGAGAGGAACGGTAAATGTGCGAAAACGTTTCGAGAGCAGACAATTGGTTAATGGTTGAGATCCGGCACGAGAAAGGAGGAGAAAGGACGTGCGTCGTATCGGCCTTGATCAACGTAACGTCAAAGAAACGCTCCCAGGGCGGGTTGTTATCCAGGTCGCCGTCATTGAAATCTTCCCGGAAAAGCACAGTCTGTGTGGCCAATGGAGCAGAACACAGCAACAACCACGCGATACAACGCAGGATCATACTTCTCACCGCATCTTTTTCAAAACTACTCGAAGATTTCCAGTTCCCGTATGGCATAGGCTGAACCGCCTT
>JACQPT010000138.1 GCA_016207415.1 Ignavibacteriales bacterium | reverse complement strand
GTCTTTTTCCTTTTCGCGCTCATTGCATACGTCATTGTCAAAGGCCAAGAGTCAAAGCGGCAATTGAAAAAAACATGAGTAAACACGATTTGACATACGTCATGGTTTTCTTTGAAGGATTTAGTATTGCCCTGGCGGCTTTTTTGGGATCGGTTGCCATTATGTATGTGTACAGCATATTGGTTTCCGGTGTCGGGGTTACGGATTGGGAATGGTGCCTCAGGTATTCCCTTGCGCTGGGAGTTGTCGTGCCATGGGTTCGGAGGTCACGCAAGAGCTTAGCCCGTTTGGTGAAGCATGGACACTTACTCTCGTAAAATATCGGCGGAAGAAGCTCGCGAGAACTACATTCTCGTGTATAAAGAAAAGCTCGCATTCTTCCCGATGCTCGGGAGGCAGTTCGACCTTATGCACGGTGCAACTCACAAGCGTGCGAAGGTGGAGTCGTATCACTGCGAATGTCGCGGGCCGGAATCTGCGCATGAGCATTACTTCATTCGATGGGAAGGGCTCAAAGCGGGAGACAATATTTTTGTGCAACGAGACCCAAAGAAAGCCGGGAAGTACAAGCTGCAAATTCGCAGCGATTCGGCGCAACGTGGGATGTGTGGTTAGAACCTATCTCAAAAATACAATGTCACTCCTGCGGATTTTAAGTCCGATTCGATGTTCACATCGAATCGAGATCTCGACTAGAGTCGGACAGGAGTCCAGAAAACGGCTATTTTCTGGATGCCCGCTAACAATCCGCGGGCATGACAAGGTATTTTTGAGATGTGTTCTAGTGACCTTGTCAAAGTTCACCAGGCCGATGACGAAACAAAAGGAGGCAAGAACAGAATGAACGGTACACATGAAATCATCATCGCAGGCTTCGGCGGCCAGGGTGTGCTTTCGATGGGGCAAATCCTTGCGTACGCCGCCATGATTGAAGGGAAAGAAGTCAGCTGGATGCCCTCGTATGGTCCGGAGATGCGAGGGGGGACGGCGAATTGCATCGTGATCATTTCCGAAAAACGCATCAGCTCTCCTATTGTCTCGATGTTTGATTCCGGCATTATTCTGAATCAGCCTTCCATGGACAAGTTTCGTGCGAAAATAAAACCGGGAGGGCTTCTCCTGTACGAGCAATCAACGATTATCAAGCCTCCCACCTCGGCCGGTATCGAAATTCTGAGCATCGTCGGGTTGAAAGAGGCGCAGGCACTCGGCAGCAAGCAGGTGGCAAATGTTGTGATGCTGGGCGCGTTCCTGGAGCGGAAGCCGATTGTATCACCGGAGAGTGTGATGAAAGCTTTGCGAAAAGTCCTGCCAGCGCACCGGCAGAATCTTCTGCCCGTCAACGAGAAAGCGTTGGCGCGGGGCAAAGACCTGGTTGCTCAATCGATCGTAACAGCGTGAATTTCATGAAAGGACCCACCATGAACCTTGAAGAATTTATGTGCAACCATGCGTGCCGCAACATGTGTGCGGCTCTGAACGAAGCCCTCCGCGCGGAAACAAAACTCATGGAATTCTATCAACGGATGGAAAGCGAGTGCGACTATCCGGATATCCACAGGTTTATACATGACATCGCTGAGGAGCGCCGGACATCGATACTCAGGATTGTGCAAAAACTGAACGAGATGTATGCGCGAGGTGAGGCGCTGGACGGAATCGTGAGCAGCTTTGGTTAGAAGCTGAAGTCTTTCTGATCTGAATCTCCGCCGGAATGGAGAGGAATCCGGCAAAGAAAGCCCCCAACCTCATTTCGATTTGTTTCTCTTCGTTGCTTCTCACCTCTGTCGCTTGTGATATCGACAATCCGATCAATGCCGCTGATGATGTTGAAGTCACGGTAAGGGTTTCAACCGTCGACTATACTGGCAGTACATTCTCGCGATTGTTTCCTGACAGCGCCGAATTGCACAGAATTGCTTCCGCGTTTAATACAAATTACTCCGAGCAAAGGAGAGCAATACTACTTCAGCGAATGATCTCGAAGGTTTCCGAGTTAGGGAAAGACGAAGAGATTATGGAAAGAATACTCGGCGCCGTGGCCTGCAAAACCTCAAGGGCGTATATCCTGCCGACGCTCGCGGAGAAAGCCAAATGCGCTGGACATGAAGCCTGGCTTGTGCAATTCACATACGGGCTAGGTGGTCCGTCCTTCGGACATTACAAGTGTTTTGCCTTCTCGATTCCAAACCTTGATACGTTGCATTACTCTAGCGGCAGGTAATCAGGAAATGCCGAAGCCAATCTTCCTCATGATTTTTTTGTTTTGCATGCTTATCGCTTGTGAGGATGTCGGCATGACTTCTTTTAATTTCGAGCGAGATACTCCGCAATGGTTGAAAACAAAGATTGACTCGATGTCCACTCAACGATATTATGTCGGCGCAAGAGTCTATCGACATACTTGGAGTCAGTTCATGCATGTTTTGCGAGGTGTATGACCACAACGGCAACAAAATCCAATTTCAATCACAAGCTGAGTTTGAGGATTATCGGCTTAACAGGAAGAACGAGGTTTTGGTTTGGGAATGGCGGCATGACGTTTACAATCCCGGTGCCGGCACCTTTAACTTGCGCTAGTAACAAATCACGCAGACGTAATTTTGTCTGCGGTTACCCGGGTTCTGATTTTTTCCTACTTCTGCAAATCCTTCTCAACCTCAAGAAGTTCACCTCCTTCAGGCTCCAAAAATCCGTCGAAAACAGATAAAATCCTCTGGCATGCTGTTGGCTGAGCACAAGTCGGGGGTAGCGTCGCCAAACAGAATGCGAGGATAAACCATGAAAACGATCAAGAAAATCCTTGTTCCTACGGACTTATCGGAACTGTCGTTTGAGGCGTTTGAGCTTGCGAAATCACTGTCGAGGGCGTATAAAGCGAAACTCTTTATCCTTCACACAGTAGACGTTGTTCCTGTCGTTTCATTCCCTACGGTGGACTTCACACTTGAAACCGCGTTGAACGATGAAACGGAAAAAGCAAAAACCACTGTTGAGGTGTTCATTTCTGAAAAGCTGGGAGAGGTTGAGAATGTGGTGGCTGTGATAAAGCGTGGTGTTGCCTATGAAGAAATCATGAAATTCGTCAACGAGGAAGGCATCGACCTTATCGTCATGGCAACGCACGGGAGGACAGGGCTTCCCCACATCATCATGGGAAGTGTCGCGGAAAAAGTTGTGAGGCATTCGCACGTCCCGGTGTTGACAGTAAAGCCGCCGAAAGTGCACCAACCCTCCGTCGGAGCCGAAGACAAAAGAGAATTACAGGCGCATTAGAAAGGAACTGCATGAGTGTTTTCTTCAGTCGACAATGTGAATACGCATTACGAGCGGTGCTGTACCTTGCGTTGAAGCCCGCGGGGGAAATGACATCTATAAAGGACCTTGCTTCGAATCTCAATATCCCGCGTCACTTTATCGGAAAGATTCTTCAGGATCTCACCTATAAAGGATTGTTGACATCGCAAAAAGGTCCGACGGGAGGATTTGCCCTCGCCCTACCCGCGAAAGACATCACCTTCTTTCATATTGTCGAGGCGATTGATGGCGTAGCATTCGCCAACGAGTGCTTGATGGGGTTCCCGGAATGTTCGGAAAAAAATCCTTGCGCAGTGCACAATCATTGGGCGGGTTTGAGGGACAACATCTACAGCATGCTCGTAGGCAAAAATATCGGCGAAATGGCGAAAGAAATGAAAAAGCCTGAGTACCAAACAGTCGCGAGCTGAAAAATTTTTGCGGTTATTTCGGAGCAAATTATCTGATATGAGTCTAGTCGCTGAACAGGAGATCATCGTACACTTCTCTGATAAGGGATGGTCGGACGCCCACCGAAGCAGGTCGGTGTCGAAGCCGAGAATAAAAAAGATTCCTCCCGAACGTCGACGCGTGCGACTTGGGTTTCCAGCGCAAAGGACATGGTATCAGAAGCTCATTGTAAGACTAAAAGATGATCCACAGTTCCTCAGAACGGTCGTTCAATTTGCGTTCCTGCTGCTCGTCATTTGGATTGGCGTGGAATTTCACCTCTTTGTGAAGTGGGGAGTCTCGAACGGGAGCGAACCTTTTTTCGAGCGCCCACCCGGAGTGGAAGGCTTCCTCCCGATCAGTGCTTTGATAAGCCTCAAGTATTGGTTGGAAACGGGCATCATCAACGGCGTGCATCCGTCCGGCTTGTTCATTCTTCTGGCAATTGTCGCGACAGGATTGTTCCTCAAGAAGGCATTCTGCAGCTGGTTGTGTCCGATTGGCACGTTGAGCGAATCTTTGTGGATCCTGGGAAAGCGAATCTTCAAAAAGAATCTCACTGTGAATCGCTGGCTCGATTATCCCCTTCGTTCTCTGAAGTATCTCCTGCTTCTCTTCTTCGTATCCGTAATTCTTCAAATGGACGTCACAGCACTTAAAACGTTCATTTACAGTCCCTACAACAAGGTTGCCGACATCAAGATGTATTTGTTCTTTGCTAACATCGATTCATTTGCTTTATGGACGATCCTGATTTTCGTGGCGCTGTCTGTTGTCATAAAGAATTTCTGGTGCCGGTATCTGTGTCCCTACGGAGCGTTGTTGGGGTTTCTGAGTTTCCTCAGTCCTTTGAAAATCACGAGAAACAAATCCACATGCGTTGATTGCGAGCTGTGCACTCGAGCATGCCCCGCGAACATCAGGGTGCACAAGGTTGGGCGGGTGTGGAGCGACGAATGTATGAGCTGCTTCGCGTGCGTTGAAGTGTGTCCGGTGAAGGATACGCTGAACATGAAAGTGTCGAAGAACATGCGTCCGGTTCCATCCTGGGTTTTTGGAGGCTTGGTCGCAGGCACCTTTGTGGCAATCACAGGCCTCGCGATGTTGGCTGGAAAATGGCAAAACGAAATCGGCAAAGAAGAATATCAACGCCGGTTTCAGCAATTGGACTCGCCGGCGTATCAACACAATCGAGGGAGTGTACCCGACTATGGACCTCATGACTAAGTACGCCGGGATCGATGATCAGACAGTCGCAGGTTTTTATGACGCGCTCGCTGAGGACTACGATCTCATGACGGATTTTGACGGAAGGTTCATCCGCGAAAAGCCGTATTTCCACATGCTTGTTGACAGATACAAGATGTCGACGGCATTAGATGCAGGAAGCGGGACTGGTTTCCATACCCTGCTGCTGACGCAGCTTGGCGTTAAAACGACTGCCGTTGATGCTTCGGAGGAGATGGTGAAACACCTGCAACAACATGCGGCGGACATGAGACTCAAAGTCAAGGCACTTGTTGGGAGCTTCGAGAATCTGCCCGATGTCGTTACAGAGAAATGTGATCTTGTGTTGTGCATGGGAAACTCTCTTGCTCATGTGCTCACAGAGCAGAGCATGCTGGTGGTTCTCAAGAATTTTCTCCGTTTGTTGAAGGAAGACGGTGTCTTGCTTATTCAAAACCTCAACTACGACCGCATCCTTGCTGAAAGGGAACAACTGCAAAGCAAAAAAGTTACGACATCGAAAACATTCATCAGGTCGTACGAATATCGGGACCGCCGAATCCTTTTCAACGTGCAGACTCTTGACAGGTCATCACCAAAATCAAACGGAAGACTGCTCACTGTTCCGATCCGGCCGTGGCTTCACCAGGAGCTTATCGGGCTACTCGAAAAAGCCGGATTCACAGGAGTTCAGTCTTATGGAAGTATTGCACTTCAAGAGTATCAATCGCCCGAATCAAAGGATCTTGTCGTTGTTGCACGGGTGTCGGCATAAGGGGACATCTGACGCGATGACATAGGACCCGCGAAGAAAAAGTACTTGACAGGATAGCGATGAATTTCTATATTGTGGACAAACAGGTCTAAATATCTAAATACTGTGTCTCTCATCTTTAGCAAGTCCTGCGAATACGCACTCCAAGCATCGCTTTTTCTTGCCCAGCAGCCCAAAGACGAGTATCTGCTTCTCCGAGACATATCCGAAAGTCTCAACATTCCGCACCATTTCCTTAGCAAGGTTCTTCAGACACTCTCACGAAGCGGGGTTGTGGTTTCTCTCAAAGGCGCCAATGGCGGTTTCTCGCTGGCCAGGTCGCCCAAAGAAATAAAACTGATCGAAATCGTTCGTGCAATCGATGGGGATAAATTCCTTGACGACTGCATCCTCGGTTTTCCCGGCTGCGGAGACAAGAATCCATGCCCGGTACACGCGCAATGGAAGCGAGCAAAAGAAATCGTGTTGAACATATTGAATGAGAAGACACTGGCCGTACTAGGAAAAGAACTTGACCCCAAGTTGGATCTTATCGCACGACTGACCGTCTGATGTTCCTTCAGCGGTTTCGCGGCCGTTGTCTGTTGAAATATTTCCTTCAAAAAGCGAAAAGAAGGAGGCCCGCCATGCAAAAGCTGAACCGTCGCGATTTTCTCAACACAACCGGCAAAGGAATCGTTGGAGCTGCTGCGCTGAATAGCCTCCTTAACCTCGATTTGCTTCAGTTTGTCCGCCAGGTCGACAATCCTCTCGCTTACTATCCGAACCGAGATTGGGAAAAGGTCTATCGAGATCAATATCGTTACGACCGCACGTTCACGTATGTTTGCGCTCCAAATGATACACACAATTGCAGACTTCGAGCATTTGTTCGCAACGGTATCGTCGTTCACATAGAGCAGAATTACGATGCAACGGCTGTCACTGACATCTATGGCAATAGCATTCCCCCCTCCTGGAATCCTCGTGGTTGCTTGAAAGGTTTCACATATGTCCGACGCATGTACGGGCCTTACCGGGTGAAGTATCCGATGATTCGCAAAGGCTGGAAGGAATGGGCCGACTCCGGGTTTCCAACGGATGCGAAAGGCTCTGCCGATAAGAAATATTTCAAGCGCGGCGAAGACGGCTGGCTTAAAGTTAACTGGGATGAGATCTCCACGTATGCGGCAAAAGGCTTGCTGCATGTGATGAACAAATACGCGGGCGATGAAGGCGGGAAAAAACTGAGGATGCAGGGCTATCCGGAAGAAATGATCGAAGCAATGCACGGGAGCGGGGGACAAGTCGTGAAGATCAGGCCTGGTATGTCGCTGCACGGGGTTCTTCGGATCCAAGCCCTGAAGCGTTTTGCCAACATGCTTGCCTTACATGATGAGGAACAAGCAAGAAAACATCACAGGGATCCGTACGGCGCGCGTTCGTGGACAAACTACGACTGGCACGGCGACTTACCGCCGGGGCATCCAATGGTCACTGGCATTCAAACGCACGACGACGACCATAACAATTTCCGGCATGCAAGACTGTTCATTATTCAGGGTGTAAACTTCGTTGAAAACAAAATGTCGGACGCGCACTGGTGGATTGAAACAATGGAGCGCGGCGGAAAGATTGTTGTCATAGCTCCCGAGTACAGTCCGTCTTCACAAAAAGCCGATTATTGGATTCCCATCCGCCCGGGAACAGATCCGGCTTTACAGCTTGGCGTCACAAACGTGTTGTTTAAAGAAAAGCTATACGACGCGCCTTTTGTTAAACGGTTTACGGACATGCCGCTCCTGGTCCGAATGGACACATTGAAGCTTCTTCGTGCCTCGGATATTTTCAAAGGTTACAAGAACCAGGAATTGAAAGGCTACAGCATAAAAGTTCAGAAAATCGACGTCGAAGCGCGACAGCGGTGGGGAGACTTTGTCCTCTGGGATTCTAAATCAAAGAAGCCTGTTGCCGTGACAAGAGAGGATGTTGGAAAATATGTGGACGAAAAGGGAATTGATCCAGCGCTTGAGCGAAGCTTCACGGTGAGGGACACAAAGGGAAAGCAAATCAACGTTAAAACCGTATTTCAATTGTATAAAGAGCTTTGTGCTGAATATGACCTGAACACAACGCACGAGATTACCGGCGCTCCGAAAGAGCTCATCGTCCGGCTCGCGAAGGATCTCGCGGGGATCAAACCTGCAGCGGTTCACACCGGCGAAGGTGTAAATCACTATTTCCATTGCGACATCACAACAAGAGGAACATTCCTGTGGATGGCCTTGACCGGGAACATAGGCAAACCCGGTTCAGGTGTTGGACATTGGGCTGGGAATTACAAATTCTGCGTGTTCGACGGACTGCCAAAGTTCAACGCTGAAGATCCTTTCAACATGAATCTCGAGCCGAACACACATGGACTAGATGTCAAGAACAAGAAATACTACAAGCCTGAGAATCCATGCTACTGGAACTATGAAGATCTACCGCTTATTGTTGAAACGAAGGGCGGACGAAAAGTCTTCACCGGAAAGTCTCACATGCCAACCCCGACTAAAGTCGAATGGACAGCCAATGTGAACTTACTGAACAACGCCAAATGGGCGTACAACATGGCAAAGAATGTCGACTCCAAAGTCGAAATGATCTGCGTTAACGAGATGGAATGGACGGGAAGTTGTGAGTTTGCTGATTTGGTTTTTCCCGCGGAGTGTTGGGCAGAGCTGACATTTCCCGACATGACGGCATCATGCTCGAATCCATTCCTACAGGCCTGGAAAGGTGGAGTGAAGCCGATTTTCGACAATCGCAACGATGCCCTCATCATGGCGGGTGCAGCGGAGAAACTTTCCGATATCACGGGAGACAAACGTTATCGAGATTTCTTCAAATTCATTCTGGAAGGGAAATCGGAAGTTTACTTGCAGCGAGTCCTTGATGCAGGGACAACGACAAGCGGATACAAGATCGACGATCTGCTCAAGAAAGACGCGGCGGCTCTGATGATGTTCCGAACGTATCCTCGCATCCCGGGGTGGGAACAGATTCACGAATCAAAACCCTTCTACAACAAAACGGGCCGAATTGAGTTTTACCGCGAGGAGGACGAATTCATAGAATATGGCGAGAACCTCATTGTTCACCGGGAGCCTGTTGAAGCGACGCCGTACCTTCCCAATGTCATCGTTGCCTCCCATTCTGCCATCCGGCCTCAAAACTATGGTCTTCCTCTGAACCATCCGGGAGCAGATGAGCGCTCGGTCAACAACGTCAAAATGTCTTGGAAGAAAGTAAAGCAGACACGAAGCTTCCTCTGGGAACAGGGATATCGATTCTGGTGTCTCACGCCAAAGTCCCGACATACCAATCACTCTTCTTGGGCAGTGACGGATTGGAACTTTATCTGGAGCAACAACTTCGGCGATCCTTATCGAATGGACAGACGAATGCCCGGCGTCGGTGAACACCAGATCAATATGAATCCTGAGGACGCAAAAGAACTTGGGATCAATGACGGCGACTATGTCTACGTCGATGCAAACCCTGCCGACCGTCCGTACAGAGGTTGGAATCCCGATGATCCTTTTTACAAGGTTGCCAGATTAATGCTACGGGTCAAATATAATCCCGCGTATCCGCGTGGTGTGACAATGATGAAACATTCCGCATTCATGGCAACTCCCAAGTCGGTGAAGGCGCACGAGACTCGCGAAGATGGAAAAGCTGTTTCCGAAGACACGGGATATCAAGCCAGCTTCCGGTACGGCTCGCAGCAGAGCATCACCCGCGGATGGCTTCAGCCAACGATGATGACTGATTCGCTCGTAAGAAAAGATGTTATAGGGCAACACATAGGCGAAGGCTATGAGGAGGATACCAACTCGCCCAATACGTGTCCAAAAGAAACTCTCGTTCGGATAACAAAGGCAGAAGATGGCGGGATGAACGGCAAAGGTGTATGGGATCCGATAAAAACCGAATTGACGCCGGCGAATGAAAATGACGCCATGAAGAAATATCTCGCCGGAGAATTCCTGGAGAAAGGAAATTCCAATGGCTGAACCTGATGATTCGCAAAACCCAACGGACTTCGAATTGACCCATGTTGTTGTTCCAGGTGAAGAAGGCAGGGATCACGTGGCTGAGATGGCAGAGACTTTTGTCATCGAGCTGAAACGGATGCACTGGTCGAATGAGAAAATTCTCGCGGCGTTTCGGAATCCGTTCTATGCTGGCCCTTATTACGCTTTCAAGGAGCGGGGGGAAGAGTATGTTCGAGACCTGGTTGAGAGCGTTTGGAGCAAGCCCGAATAGGAAAGGAGAAACCCTATGCCTAGAGTATACAACTGGCAACTTGGCCGTGAAATGGAATATCCCTACGAAGGCAAGAGGCCAACAAGACAGTTCGCGGCCGTGTTCAACATCAACCGCTGCATCGCCTGCCAGACGTGCACGATGGCCTGTAAAAGTACGTGGACATACTCCAAGGGACAGGAATCCATGTGGTGGAATAACGTTGAAACAAAGCCCTACGGCGGATATCCGCAAAGCTGGGACGTGAAAACCTTGGAGTTGCTTGGTCCGCAACCCGGCTGGGATGGCTCCATGGCAAATGCGGAAAAGCCATACGGAGTTTATCGCGGTGAGACACTTTTCGAAGCGGCAAAGAAAAGGGCAGCCACAAGCGGAGAGCAGGCTCTCGGTTATCTTCCCACGGAAAAGGAGTGGCGCTCTCCAAACTTCTACGAAGACACTGCTTACTCGACGCTGGCCTCCAAAGAGGGCCGCACTGCTGACGGAACGAAGCTCCCGGAGCACAAGGCATGGTTTTTCTATCTGCAGCGAATCTGCAATCACTGCACATATCCCGCATGTCTTGCAGCCTGTCCGCGTGGAGCGATCTACAAACGCCCTGAAGACGGAATTGTTTTGATTGACCAAGGTCAGTGTCGAGGTTATCGAAAATGTGTGGAGCAGTGTCCGTACAAGAAACCGATGTTTAACCCTGAAACGCGAATTTCCGAAAAATGCATTGCCTGTTATCCTCGAGTGGAAGGTTCCGACCCGCTCACTGAGGGAGAGCCAATGGTGACTCGCTGTATTTCCGCTTGCGTCGGCAAAATCCGGTTGCAGGGATGGATTGATGATCCGGAGAGCCCGGTTCACTATCTCGTCCATAGAGCGAAAGTTGCGCTTCCTTTATATCCGCAGTTTGGCACGGAGCCGAATATCTATTACATCCCGCCACGGTGGGCTCCGCGAGGATATTTGAAACAGATGTTCGGACCGGGTGTTGACTACGCCATTAAGGAGTATGCAAGCCCAACGGACGAACTGCTCGGAGTTCTCCAACTTTTCGGAGCGACACAAAGACTCATCTATAGTTACAAAGTCGACGGAGATGAGGTCATTGGCTACGGGAGAAAGAAACAGGAGGTCATTCGCGTTCCTATTGACGATCCGGTTATTGTTCGGCCCGAAAAGCATTTCAACGTCACTTAAGGAACCGTTAGCGAGGAAAAGCACATCCCAATAATGGTGATCGACGAACATGATTATTCCAAGGGAGGAGAAATGATGAAATCCCTATTGGTTTTCGCCGTTGTGATCTTTGGGCTGATGATGATGGGTTTTCAAGTTTGGCCAACCTCCGGCCAAGATATTTCGGGTTCGGCCGAGAACGGAAAATCGCTGTATCTCAAATACTGCAGCACATGTCATGGGGTTGACGGAAGAGGTGAGGGGACAGCGGCAGTGTATCTTTTTCCAAAACCCAGAGATTTCAGTAGAGGTGTTTTCAAGTTCCAATCAACCCCTTCAGGTTCTCTTCCAACAGACGATGATCTCGAACGGACTCTTCGCAACGGGATGCCGGGTTCCGCAATGCCCGCCTGGGATGTCTTGTCTGTTGAGGAGCGCACAGATCTTGTTGCCTACGTTAAGTCATTCTCTGAGAGGTTCAAAACAGACACTACGCCCGAGCCTCTTGTTGTTGGACAGGAACCTTTATCAACGCTTGACAGGATTCGAAAAGGAAAAGCAGTGTTCGCCCTTGCCGGCTGCTGGATGTGCCATGGGACGACCGGCACAGGCGACGGCCCCTCCTCAAAAAACCTTGCGGATGAAGACGGCCGTCCAATCCCTCCGTACAATTTCACAAGGGCCGGGGCTTTCAAGGGAGGTGGAAGACCGCAGGATATTTATCGTACGTTTAGCGCAGGAATCGGAGGAACTCCGATGCCAGGTTACGGGGAAGATGCACTTGCAGTGGGGCGCGAAAGTTTTGGCGACCTGACGAATCTGGAAGGATATTATTCTTCCGACGATGTAGGGGAGTTCAAAAAATTCATTTCGCAATGGCCATCAGAAGAAGAACTGAATCACATGACTTTAGCTGAGAGGAAAAATCTTGCAGACGACCGCCGATGGTCGCTTGTGTATTATGTTCTTTCGTTGTCAAAGGGCAAATCTCAGATTTCGTACACCACGACCGACCACAAAATCGAGAGCGTGTTAACAGATGATATCGCAAAGTTCGCTGACCCGGCTTTCCAGGGATGGAACGCCGTAAAAAGCGAAGAGCTAGCTTTGATTTCACTGTGGCAAAGAGACACTCCAATAGATCGTGTTACTGTCAAGAGCGTCACCGACGGGAAGTCTCTGGCGTTCCGTTTAGAATGGGAAGACGCTACTCAGGATGACCAGGCTCTGCATGTAGGAAAGTTCGGAGACGCAGCTGCTATACAACTTCCTCTTGACCCGGCAAGTCAACCGTTCTTTGGTATGGGCGACACGAATTTTGCAGTCAATATCTGGCAATGGAAAAGCTGGTGGGAAGCTGACTTGAAGAAGTACGCCGGCGTGGACAACGCTTTCCCTCGAAATGATGCTGATTTCTACTTTTTTGATGTCTCGGGCGGCTCCCGAATGGAGTATTTCGTGAGCAAAGATTCCGCTAGCAAGATTTCGATGCCGTGGAATGCGGGTTGGGCTTCTGCGAATCCGTTGAGCTCGCAATTGCGAGTTTCTCCCGTCGAAGATCTTAACGCACGAGGCTTTGGCACACTAACATCACAAGGTTCGTCGGAGCAAAACGTGTCGGGCAAAGGAATCTGGAAAGATGACAAGTGGTCGGTTGTGTTTGTGAGGCCCCTTGCGTCAAACGATCGGAACGATGTGGTCCTAAAGTCAGGAATGAGCATCGCTGTTTCGTTCGCTGTGTGGGATGGCTCATTGCAAGACCGAAACGGCCAAAAAATGGTAACGAACTGGTATAAGTTTTCGATAGAGGCAAAGTGAGGGACAGACTATGAATACAACAGCCCTGGGCATTGAGGCCACAACAGCTGAGGTGAGAGCACGGATCTATCGAGTCCTGGCAAAGGTATTTCAATACCCGTCCAAAGAAAACATCAAGCTTCTTTCGCAAGAGCAGCACTCAAACGCCCTGTTAAGAAATGAAGCTTTGAGTTCAGAACTAACATGCGCAATTCGCGATGTCCTTGCAATGCTCACACCCACAGATGCAGGACTCACGGTTGACCGCCTTGAGTACGAATACAATCGTTTGTTTGCGCACCTTGGCTCTGCAAAATGTCCTCCCTACGAAACTGAATACGGTTACGATAACGTCTTCCAGAAGACGCAGGCAATGGCAGATATTGCCGGCTTTTATTATGCATACGGATTGGACGTTGCCGATGACAATACGGAACGTGTGGATTTCATCGGTACGGAGCTCGAGTTCATGTCGTTTTTAGCATTGAACGAAGCCTACGCACGCGAGAATGGTAATGCGGATCAGCTGGAAATATGTGTTGACACGCAACGCAAGTTTCTCCGGGATCATCTTGGACGTTGGACGGCGGTTTTTGTCAAGATCCTGATGAATTCCTCAGACAATCATTTCTATCGTGAAATGGGCCGTCTGACAACACTGTTATTGCACGACGAAGCTGTAAGACTCGATGTCGCTCTGAACGAAGTTGTGGGCCCGAACAAAGATGTCGAAAAGAAGCCCGACCCCTTTGATTGTTCCGCATGCATGACACACAAATAGTGGGGAGGCTGACTATGTCAGACAAATCGAACTCAACAATTGAATCCCTGCTGGCAAGCACAAACTTTGAGGAAATTCGGCAAGGATTGAAGTTGTCGGAGAAAGAGTTTGCTCAAAATCGAAGCTTGAGTGCGCGCGGGTTACTTGACGTTATTTCGACTCTCTTTTACATTGACCCGCTCGACATGCCCGAATTGGTGCCCGTTGTTGAAGAAGCTATTGATCTCGTTGCGCGGTTCGGTAAGTCGTCTGTTCCGATTCTTCTGGAAAAACTCGATGAAGGGGATTTGAAATCGCAGATTGCCATCGCACAGACGCTTGGTCGAATTGGAGTTGATGCCATCGAGCCCTTGATTTCGGCATACAAATCATCAGAGGATTCTTCCAGGCGGTCCTTTATTCTGTATGCTCTCGGAAAAGTCAAATCGCCAAAGGTCATCCTGGCGGCTGAGTGTGCTCTCGAGGCTGCAGAATCCGGTAATGTCGAACTGCGTGACACGGCGACGAGGGCCATCGGCAAATTCGTTGAATCTATCCCTCCGCACCAACTTCCTCGTCAGGTAAAAAGCGACTTCCTGGAAAAGTTGCACAAGAATCTGGCTGATACAAATCACGGCATTCGTGCGAAGGCAATACGAAGTCTGGGAAAACTGGCTAAGTTTGGCCACCTTAGCTCAGAAGAAAAAGTCCATCTCGAAAAAATCTGCAAACGTATTATTGGAGTTGACGAAGCGTTCGAATGGGATAGGGCATACGTCGTGAGAAAAGAAGCGGAAGAAGCGCTTGGATACACGAAGTAAAGGTCCATGGACCACCGTGCCATCGGATGTCCTTCCACCGTTAAACCTTGCTCGGTTCCAGCGGATTTCCAAGATCACGACTGAATGCAAACAACAATGTTGACTGACGAAGAAAAAAGAATCCTCAAAAGGAAACTCGAAAAGAGACTCTGTCGAATCTTTGCCTCGACGCATGGTGAGGTCGACGCGGAATATGTGCAAATGGCCGCTGAATTCAGTAGGCGTCCTTTGAAGTCGAGCATTTCTAAAATCCCGTTTCGCGGGCCAGGGAAGGTTATCCATGTGAAACTCGATGTTGAAGCTGGCTGGATCATTCTTGCTCTTGCTCGTCTCAAAGATCGGGCTTTCGGTTTTTGCCAAGCGTGCGGTGAGGACATTCCGTATGAAGTTCTGTGTCAAGAGCCGACCGAACTGTTTTGCACGCAGTGCCGCCAAATAAAAGGCTCGGTAAACCAGAACTAGTCAAATCTTATCCAACTACCAGACGAACGTGTTACTCACGAAAGAATTCTGAGATGTCGAAGATTCCAAAACGATATACAAAATTCGGCAAAGATTTTCCGGAGGTTGCCCAAGCCTACAAAAGATTAGGAGATGAAGTGCAAAGAATTGGTCCCCTCGACCTGTGAACCCGCGCTCTAGTAAAGGTTGGCATCTCCGTAGGAGCACGCCTTGAAGGTGCTGTCCATTCTCACGTGCGTAAACCTCTCAAAGCCGGAGTCACAGCCGAGGAACTTTTGCACGTCGCGTTACTTTCCCTGCCTACTATCGGATTTCCGTCAATGATGGCAGCTCTTGGATGGATTGAAGATATCACGAGGAAAAAAAGAAAGTAAAGGAAGCATGATGTCGAAGCTCGTAGATTCCTTCGGCCGTCACCAAACGTATCTCCGAATCTCGGTTACGGGAAAATGCAATCTCCAATGCCGTTATTGCATGCCAGAAGGTTTTGCGGAATCGAGAGATAGAACCGAAATCCTTTCGTTTGAGGAGTTTGAATTCATCTCGAATATCTTTGTTGGCATGGGCGTCGAGAAAATTCGTCTGACCGGTGGAGAACCACTCGTCCGGAAGAGGATTGAAGACTTGTGCAGACGTCTTTCGAATATACCGGCTCTTCGTTGTCTCGCTCTTTCGACAAATGGTGTGCTGCTTCCGGACAAGGCGAAGGTTCTTCGCGAAGCTGGAGTCCAGCAATTAAACATCAGCCTGGATTCCTTGAGGGAAGAACAATTCACTTTCGTGACACAGCACGCACATTTAATGACGGTGGTCCGTGGAATTGAAACGGCGCGACATGCTGGATTCGAGGCTATCAAGATCAATGTGGTGGTGATGAAGGGATTCAACGATGATGAGTTGCCGGACTTTGTGGAATTTGCGGGAACCAGCAGCGTTGATGTACGCTTCATTGAATACATGCCCTTCCTCGGTAATCGATGGAGTTCCGCGGCTTTTATCTCCTTTGCCGAGATGAAGAAACGCATTGAAACTGTGTATACACTTCGGCCTCTGGCACCGAACGGTCCGGAAACTGCGGTGCGATTCCAAGTCCAGGAGAACAACGCCGTCATTGGTTTCATTACAACCATGAGTAAGCCTTTCTGCAGAAACTGTAATCGTTTGCGGTTGACCGCGGATGGAAAAATTCGCAACTGCCTGTTTGCACGTGACGGTGCGGACTTGAAAAATCTCCTCCGCTCGGGTGCTGGCCGAGAGGAAATTGAGGATGTCATACAATCTGAAGTGAAAGCAAAATGGAGCGGCCATCCCGACACGGCCGAATTGGCGAAGTTGCAAGATCGTGCCATGGTTGCCATCGGAGGGTAATGTCGAAAGTGTGCCCTATCAAATGCGAAAACACAACGGGCGTGATTCTTGCAGGTGGGCGAAGCTCCCGCATGGGTCGCGACAAAGCTTTGCTCACATTAGGTGACAAAAGCTTTCTCGAACGACTAGCCGATCTACTTCAGGAGTTATTTCCTCACGTGATTGTGGTTTCGGGTCGTGAAAAGAAATACGAAGAACTCGGGGCTCCTGTTTTTCCCGACATCATCCTCGATTGTGGGCCGCTAGGTGGAATGCATGCGGGCCTCTGTTATTCGAACACCGATTATGCCTTTGTAGTCCCGTGCGATCTGCCCTTGGTCAATGCAGAGCTGATTCATTACGTTGTCGAGCGTGCGCAAGGAGAAGCGACAGTTGTTTCCTTCGCTGAGGATATTCAACCATTATGTGGTTTGTTTCGAACTCAGTTACGGTTTAAGATTCAGACCTGGTTGTCCCGTGGCGATTACTCCGTCAAGCGATTTCTGAAGTCAATCCGTCCGACAGTCGTCGCACTGCAAGCGGATTTTGGCAAAGACGGCGAACTCCTTTTGAAAAACATAAACGCTCCCGGAGACTACTTCGAAATTCTCCAAAATCACTCCTCGATCCAAGATTGAATTATATCCTTCCGTCACCTTCAATTGTCGCGTTTTGCAAATAAAAAGACGCTTTCTCAACAGTGAGAAAAGCCCCCTTAGGCCAACTCATAAAAAGCCTCATTTTCGCTACAAAAATAACAGATAAAAAAGTCCGATTAATGGCACAGGAATTGCTCTATGAGACCGGACGCAAAGAACCGCAATGCCTTCAAGTTTCGAAATCAAGATTCCCGATATCGAGTTTTGGAAAAACCTCGTGCCCTGCCAGATAGGTTGTCCGATTCACACGGACGCGGGGCGCTACGTTCAGCTGATTGCTAAGCAGAAGTATGAAGAGGCCTTCCTCACAGCCCGTTCGCCCAACCCTTTTGCCAGCGTTTGCGGCCGCGTGTGTGCGGCGCCGTGTGAAGACTGGTGTCGCCGTGGAAAAATCGATGCGCCGGTAAGCATTCGCGCTCTGAAACGGTTTGTCACGGAAAAATACGGTGTTGAATCTCTCGACCCCGAAGCGCAGAACGAGCTCCTGCAAGGTGGCGGCGAGCCGGGAAACAAGTGGCCGTGGCACCTGCCGCTGCAAATCGAATCACAGAAGAAGACTGCCAAGAATAAAAAGGTCGCTGTCGCGGGTTCAGGGCCGTCAGGTTTATCTTGCGCGCATGACCTGGCATTGATGGGTTATAGCGTGACGGTATTCGAAGCTACGAACGTTGCGGGCGGAATGCTGCGACATGGAATTCCCGAATATCGGCTCTTGCGTTCACTCATCGACAAGGAAATTGAGAAGATCAAATCCTTGGGAGTCGAAATCGTCTTCAACAAACCTCTCAGTGAAAAATTCAACCTCAAGGATCTCCGGAAAGAGGTCTTTGATGCAATCTTCCTTTCAGTCGGAACGCAAAAAGGACGCGATCTGAGCATCGAAGGATCCGACTTAGACGGCGTGGTCAAAGCAATCGACTATCTGATTAACATCAACAACGGATACCGGGTTGACCTTGGCAGGAAAGTTCTTGTCATCGGCGGAGGGTTCGTCGCGTTTGATGCGGCTCGCACAGCTTTGCGTGGGGGAATAGAGCCTCAGGAAGGGGACATCCATTCTGCTGTGGACGCTGCACGAACAGCAATGAGGAGAGGCGCTGAAGAAGTCCATGTAGCAAGCCTCGAGTCTTTTCAGGAAATGCCAGTACTTCGGACTGCCCAGGGACACGAAGAATTTGAAGAGGCAAAGAAAGAGGGAGTGATCTTTCATCCCCAGCGCGGCCCAAAACGATTCTTCGGGCAAAAAGGAAAAGTGCAAGGGGTGGAATTCATCGGCGTTACGCGCACGTACGATGAGAACGGACGGTTCAATCCGGAATATGATGGAAGCTTGAGCGAGAAACTCCACGTCGATTCAATAATTCTGGCAATCGGCCAGCAGACAGACCTCTCCTTCATCCGTTCGTCTGACGGTATCGAGTTAACGCCGGGAAAACTCATCAAAGTAGATCCGACGACGCTCTCCACGACTGCCGAAGGTGTGTATGCTGGCGGCGATGCTGCGTTTGGCCCGCGGAACATCATTGATGCCGTGGCAAACGGCAAACGCGCCGCACTCTCAATCGACGAATTTCTTCGACGAAGGAAATCCCAGACCTACTTTAATCTTTCAATAGAAAAAATCCCGTCGGTGAGGTTCACAAGGCCCAACGGCTTCGAACAAATTGAACGCCAGGCGCCCCCGACGATTGACTTGAACCGTCGCACGGGAATTTCTGAAGTTGAGGTGGGATATACCGAAGAACAAGCCCGGCGCCAGGCGGAGAGGTGTCTTGCCTGTCACGTTCAAACGATTTACGATGCGGACAAATGCGTCATGTGTAACAGATGTGTCGATGTCTGTCCGGAATACTGCCTCCAACTTGTGCCGTTATCGGAACTCGACCTTGACGAAGCAACGAAAGCAAAACTCCTCAAGCAGTACAACATCGACCCCTTTCAGCACGCCTCGGCGATGATCAAGGACGATGAAACCTGCATTCGATGCGGCCTCTGTGCAGTCCGCTGTCCGACCGATGCGATGACCATGGAAGTGTTCTACTACGAACAACGAGTTGCTGTCTGAAGCCAATGAGGAGAGCACAACAATGAAACTCCTGGAAAGCCTGAAAGCGCAGTTGTCGAAACCGAATTCGACGAAATCTGACCGGAGGTCGTTTCTCCAAATCGTCGGGACGGGAGGGGTTCTGGCAAGTCTGGCCGGATTCTTCTATCAGTCATTCCGTTCACTTCTGCCCAACGTACTGTATGAAGCGCCGCAAAAATTCAAAATTGGTCTGCCGTCTCAGCTGGCGGACGGCGTGACGTTTCTCGAAGACCGGCGGCTCTATGTTTTCAAAGAGGCCAAATCCTACTATGCCATTTCAGGAGCGTGCACGCACCTTGGATGCACGGTGAAATACACGAAACTGAATTCGCCGAAACAAGTCGAGATAGGTAACGAAAAGAAGAACATCACCTTTGAGTTCCATTGTCCCTGTCATGGCTCAAAATTTTACGCCGACGGAACGAATTATGCAGGTCCTGCGCCATCCCCGCTGCATTGGTATAAACTCGAAATCGCTCCCGACGACGGACAGCTTGTGGTCAATCTCGGCGAAGAGGTGGAACAGAATTTTCGGCTCACAGTCTAACGGAGTCACTTTATGCCAATGGTCGAAACAACGAAAAAACTCTATAAGAGGCTTACATGGACATGGAATCCCGGCAGCGAGAAAGAAGCCGGAGATGCGATTGTCAAGAACTTGCTCCTTCACTGGTTCCCGAATAAAATTTCAAAAGAGAGTCTTTCCTGGAGTTACTCGCTGTGGCTAGGGACGATCTCGTTTGTGTTATTTATCATTCTCGTCGTCACGGGTGTCGTTTTGATGTTCTTGTATGTCCCGTCGGTGGAGCGAGCTTACTCCTCGATAAAGGATATTGAGTTCGTCGTTTCTTTCGGTTGGCTGTTGCGGTCCATGCACCGGATCTCCGCACATCTCATGGTCGCGGCGGTGTTCTTGCACATGATTCGAGTCTTCTTGACCGGAGCGTACAAGAATGGAATTGCCGTCGGTTCGAACCGTCCTTTGAACTGGATTATCGGCATCGCGCTTTTCATCCTTACGCTGCTTCTTTCGTTTACAGGCTACCTGCTGCCCTGGGATCAGCTTGCGTTTTGGGCAATCACTGTCGGGACGAACATTGCGAGCGCCGCGCCGGTCGTTGGCGATTGGATTCGTTTCGTACTCCTGGGAGGCAGTACGATCGATCAAAATGCTCTTATTCGATTCTACGTGCTCCATGTGTTCTTCCTGCCGATGATGGTCCTGTTGCTGTTTTCTTATCACATGTGGCGTGTCCGGAAGGACGGAGGACTCGCCGTCGCCGACAAGGAAGCGAGCTCGATGAAACCTGAAGCTCAAAAGCCGGTCAAGTCGAAGACGTACTCACTTCTTGGTATCACGAATGGCACGAGTGTACATGTGCGAACGGTCTCCATCGACGAAGAAAAGAACTCTGTTGCTTCATCTCCTCACCTGATTCGCAGAATCTGGATCGTTTCATTGCTGACGTTTCTCAGCGTCTTGATCCTGTCGGTGATTTTCCGTGCACCTCTGGAGGCTCCAGCAAACCCGTCCGTCACACCTAATCCTGCAAAGGCACCATGGTATTTTCTCTGGCTTCAGGAGCTGGTGACGATCACAACAGTGAAGCTCGGCTCATTCACGATCAACGGTGCACTGGTCGGAGGCATTCTCCTTCCCACAGCCTTATTGGGACTGGCGATTTGGTGGCCTTACCGGGATAGATCAGGCGTAAATTCGGTCGGAGTCTGGTTTGCGCGTGAGCGGAGCGGGCAAAACTACGTGTTCATCGGCATCTGTTTGTTCATCATTGTGCTGACGATTGTCGGGACGTTTCTGCGCGGCCCTTACTGGAATTTCTACTGGCCGTGGGAGCAGTGGCCGACAATGCCCGTGAAATTCTGATTTATCGAGAAAGAACGACACATGGATCACACGACGATGAAAGAAAAACTCACATTTGTGAAAACCGACAAGTTCATTCTCAGCATTGTTGGCATTATGCTCGTCGCGAGCGTTGGGTGGAGCATCTACGACTATTTTGTTCCGGAATGGGCGGAATATCAGTCGGAATTCAAGGATTTCGTCGAAGAGAAGTTTGGGCCCGAACGGGCAGCGCAAATCCCCGGCGGACTTCAACAAATCTTTGTGCAAGAACTCGACAAGGCAGACCGATGCGTCACGTGCCATCAGGGCGTTGAGTGGAGCGGTTTGGAAAACGCACCTGAGCCTTACCGAACTCATCCGAAGGAAATCCTGAAAAGTCATCCGCTTTCGAAATTTACCTGCACAACCTGTCACGGCGGCCAGGGTTACGCAACTGATATGGAAGCTGCTCATGGATTGGTGGAACAATGGCAACAGCCCATGCTCGGCAGGGAGCTTGGCGATTTTTACGTCATGAGCGACAAAAAGGCGTTGATGCAGGTGCAATGCAATTCATGCCATCGTTTCGATAAGGAAACAAAAGGGGCGGGCTACATCAACCGCGCAAAGGAGCTGGTGACCGAGAAAGGTTGTCGCGCGTGTCACGTTATCAACGGCCGAGGAGGAACTGTTGGCCCTGACCTCACCTACGAAGGCGACAAGTCTCCGGAGCAATTCAATTATGAACGGATCAAAGGACTGCACACGGAGTTCACATGGCATGTTTCGCATTTCAAGAATCCGAAAGAACTCGTGCCTGAATCCGTCATGCCGAATTTTAATCTCAACAGCGCAGACGCGCATGCGCTTTCGATGCTCGTCATGAGCTGGAAGAAAAAGGATATTCCCGTTAGCTATATCCCAAACAACAATTTCAAAGATGTCCCGACAAAAGAGGAAGCTGAAAAGGAAGAGCGTATGCTCAAAGGTCCGGGGGCATTCTTTGTGAAGAAAAACTGCTTTGTCTGTCACTCGGTTTCAACACTTGGAATCGATGCCGCAGCACAGATCGGCCCCGACCTTGCCCTCGCTGTCGAAGACGTTCAGTCCCGTTTTGGGAGGACGCTTGACGATTTTCTTGCGAAACCAACGGGTACAATGGAGGTGGTGTTATCGACGATGATCGTATTGACGGAGGAAGAGAGAAAGGAAGCAATTGAAAAACTGCGACACGCGTACGAGTTGAAACAGAAAGAATTGAAGGTCAAAAAGTGATTAACAAATGTGTTCTATCCATCTCATTAACATAACTCACTAAACAAGGGTCAACTTATGAAAACAAGAATCTTTTTACTTGCTGTTTTCGTTCTTGCGGCGAGCATTCTGGGTGGTTGTGGCGGAGAAAAGAAAGGTCGTGTGTCCGCACGATCTGATGTGCAAGAAGCGGCGCTCAAGAGCTACGTGGCACCAGGAGATCTTGATGAGTATTATATCTTCAAATCGGGAGGACATTCGGGACAAGTATACGTCTATGGAATTCCGTCGATGCGTCATATCTCCACAATTCCAGTGTTTAGTCCCTATCCGGCGACTGGATATGGATTCGATAAGGAGTCCAAAGAAATGCTTAGCGGTTACACCTGGGGTGATGCGCACCATCCGTCGCTCAGTGAAACCGACGGCGACTATGATGGCCGATGGTTGTTTATTTCGGACAACGCGAACAACCGCATGGCTCGAATCGACCTGAGGGATTTCAAGACGAAACAAATTCTTGGACCTCTTCCCAACGTTTCAGGAAATCATTGCTCATCGTTCAGCACTGAGAACACCGAATACATTCTGGCCGGCTCGCGCTTCTCGATACCCCTTCCCAAAGGCTCATACGAGAAGATCGAAGACTACGCAACGAAGTACAAGGGTGTAGTGGCTGGAATTGCTGTTGACCCGAAGACCGGCAACATGTCGCTCGGCTGGCAAGTGCTCATGCCTCCGTTTAATTATGATCTTGGCGATGCAGGAAAGGGTCCGAGCAAAGATTGGGGGTTCTGGACATGCTACAACAGTGAGAGGGCGATTGGGAAGCTTGAAGTCACGTCGACGCAGAAGGATCGCGATTATGTTGTTGCGGTGAACTGGAAGTCGGCGGAAAAGGCGATCAAAGATGGCAAGTTCAGGATGATTGGCGGCGTGAAGGTGATAGACCCGAAGCAAACCGAAGGTGTCGTGTATTTGTTGCCGGCAGCGAAATCACCGCACGGGGTAGATGTGAGCCCCGACGGCAAATACATTGTTGCCAGCGGAAAGCTCCAGAGCATCACCACGGTGTTCAATTATGAAAAAATGATGACAGCCATTCAAAAGAAAGACTTTACGGGCAACGAGGACGGGATTCCGGTATTAAGCTATGATGCCGTAAAAGATGCCGAGGTCAATGTTGGTCTTGGGCCCCTCCATACTCAGTTTGACGACAAAGGTTTTGCATACACGTCACTTTTTGTCGAAAGCGCCATTGCCAAGTGGAAGCTCGGGACGTGGGAAGTTGTGGATAAGATTCCTGTTGCGTACAACATCGGACACCTCGCGGCCGCCGAGGGGGACACAAAGAATCCCGATGGCAAATATCTGATCTCACTGAATAAACTCTCTCACGGCCGTCATTTAAGTGTAGGGCCGTCGCAACCGGAGTCTTCGCAGTTGATAGACATCGACGGAGAGAAGATGAGTTTAGTCATGGACGCATTCACTGAACCCGAACCGCACTATGCTCAAATTGTGAAAGCCGACAAGATCAAACCGATAGAGGTCTACCCAAAAGAAGAAAACAAACATTCAAAAGCTATCTGGGATCAAAAAGACGCAAAGGTCGTGAGAAACGGCAAAAATGTTGAAGTCTACATGATAGCCGTCCGCACATCGTTTACGCCGACATCATTTGAAGTGAACAAAGGGGACAAAGTGACGGTCTATCTGACAAATATAGAGCAAACCACGGATGAACTGCACGGTTTGGCCATCAATGAGTATAATATCAACGTCGTTGTTGACCCGGGCGAAACCAAGACGATAGAATTCGTCGCAGACAAACCGGGTGTGTATCCGTTTTATTGCACGAACTTCTGCTCAGCTCTGCACCAGGAAATGCAGGGATATTTGCTGGTGAAAGGCGGAGGAAGTTCGATAGCATCTCAGTAATAACTGTCGGTAGGTCGGACTTAAGGCCGATCTACCGAGATTCAGAAAGGATTTTCCAGAAATGGAAAAGATTATCCAAAAAACAACGGCGTTCTTCGAGACGCCCGTTGACCTGAAGAGTCGCGCGATAATCCTTGCCGCGGCATTGATGCTCCTCCCGACGTTTTTCTTCCCGTTGTGGAACATGGAGCTCTATTCGAATCAATTCCCTGAGGGACTGGTGTTGAACATCTACTCTTACAAGCTGGAGGGAGAAAAGTCGCCGAACCGTGATGACCTGAAGGAAATCAATTCGCTCAATCACTATATCGGAATGCGGCCGCTCGTCGAAGACGACTTTACCGAGTTTAAATGGATTCCGTTCGTCATTGGTGGTGTGATGCTTCTTGCACTCAGAGTCGTTGTGCTCGGCAAGATGTCGAAACTGGTGGACCTGTTTGTTCTCTTCACGTACTTTGGAATCTTTTCTCTCTGGAGCTTTTACCATAAGCTGTATCTCTACGGGCATGAGCTTGACCCGATGGCCGCCGTGAAAGTGCCTCCTTTCACGCCACCTATGTTTGGGCACTCAACGATGGCGAATTTTGAGGTCTACAGTTATCCGCAGGTCGGTTCTTATTTTATGGCTCTGGTTCCTGCACTCTTCCTGGTGGCGATGTGGCTTTCGAGGAGAGCGATGTTGAAAGATTCGAAAATTTCCTCATGAGTATAAGGGACATCCCATTGCCAAAAGAGCATGGTGCGTGGGCGGTCCTCCTCGTGCCGATGATCGTCGTGGCCAGCGTAAAGCAGGTCGTGTCGGGAGAACTCTTGTTGCTTGCACTTTCGACAGTCGCTGTGTTCATGGCGTCGGGGCTTTTGCAAACGGTCCTCAGGCACATCTTTTTGGTTGCTCAAGAAGACCAGAAGGTTCAGAACGCTAAATTCTGGACTGCGGTTTTTTTCTTTAATGCTATCTTCCTGGTTATTCCTTTGTTGTTGCAAGGTTTTTGGTGGCTGCTGGGATTTGGAGCTCTGTCTCTTTTGGCGTTTGTGGCCACATTCCTCCTCACGAGGGGCTCTCAAAAGACGATAAGCTCAGATTTGGTGGCCACTCTAGGTCTCTCCTTGACCGGTCTAAGCTCTTATTATCTTCTGGAAGGGACGCTGAATGTTGAGGGGTTTCAGATTTGGAGCTTCACTCTTCTCTTTTTCGGCTCAACCGTGTTCTACGTCCACATGAAGATTCAAGCGGCGAAAGCAAAAGAAAACGTCTTCGGAATGAAGGAAAGATTCTCGCTTGGCTGGTTGAATCTTGCTTATCATGTTGTCACGGTGGCTGCGGTTTTGCTGCTCGCATCATTTCATTACACAACCGAGCTGGCTCTTGTTGCATTCGTTCCCATGATCATTCACTCAGTTTACGGGACCATCAGACTCTCCAACAGAGTCAGATTCAAAAATCTCGGGTTTATTCTCTTGGGCCAGTCTGTGTTCTTCGCGGTCATTTTCACATTAGTCATGAGCATATCATGAGACCCTGGAGTGTTATATCGGCAATCGCAGTACTGGCCTCAGGTCAAATGGAGTCTCAAGGAATATCAAACTTGCAATCCTTGATTTCAAACGCGCAGGCCGGAGAGACGATTCTCGTCCCAGCCGGTGAGTACGACGGAAACATCATCATAGACAAAAAGCTGATACTTATCGGTCTCGGTAGTCCGGTCATCAGGGGCACCGGTGTCGGGAGCGTTATTACCGTGAAGGTCGACTCTTGCGTTGTGCGAGGGTTTGTCGTGGAGCGCTCAGGAAAAATGCTTGTAGACGAAGACGCCGGGATTTTGGTAAAATCAGACTACAATGTGATCGAAGATAACGTTTTGCAGGACGTGCTGTTTGGAGTTTACTTGTTCGGAGCAGACAACAACCGCGTACGACGGAACGACATCCGGGGTCGGAAGGAGCTTGAGCTTGGTGAGCGTGGCAGCGGAATCCACCTCTGGAATTCCTACGACAACATTCTCGATGGCAACGACATCGCCGACGTTCGCGATGGCTTCTACATCCAGAATGCCAGCAGGACTCACATTGAGCGCAATAACGTGCGTGGAGTGCGCTATGGATTGCATTACATGTATGCCGATTCGAACGTCTTCCTCCTCAACTCCTTCACCGACAATGTTGCCGGCGCGGCCGTGATGTATTCACGAGGGATTAGGATTCGTAACAATGCATTCCTACGCAACAGAGGGTTCGCCTCATATGGAATCCTTTTTCAGGATTGTCACGATATGATTGTCGATTCCAATGTCGTAGCGGACAATAACATTGGGCTCTTCTTTGAGGCAAGCAGGAACAATGTTTTTCAGCACAACATCATTGCGCGAAACGATGCGGCGCTTCAGATGTTTCAGAACTCTAACGGGAATGTTTTCACAGAAAACAACTTCATTGATAACCTGAGCCCGCTGCTGGTCGTCGGGAAAAAGACGGAAACACGGTGGAACCGCAATGACCGCGGCAATTACTGGAGCTCATACGACGGATACGATATCGACCAAGACGGCGTCGGCGATGTTCCTATGAAAATCCAGAATCTCTTTCAGTACCTTGAAGGAAAAGCGCCTCACTTGCGTTTGTATCTTTACAGTCCTGCATCGCAAGCCTTTGCCGTAGCTGCAAACGCCTTTCCCGTCATGAATATCAACACCGAGGTTGACAGAATGCCTCTTGTAAAACCCGTCGACCTCTCGAAACTTGGTATTCTGACCTTGCTCGCACCTTCTCGAGGTAACCACCAGAAGACGAATGATTCAGTTCCATTATTCGCAGCATTACCAGGCCTTGGCATTTTCGTGATTGGTTACCTGGTGATGAAACGAAGGAGCCGTCAATGATCGCCGCTCGCCATCTGACAAAAAAGTTCGGAACAATTCTCGCTGTCGACGATGTATCCTTTGAAGTGAAACGGGGAGAAATCTTTGCGTTCCTCGGTCCCAACGGCAGTGGTAAAACAACGACGATGAAGTCCATCGTCGGGTTGGTGAAACCAACGTCGGGCAAGATTCTTGTTCATGGCATCGACGTTCAGATGCACGAAAAAGGGGCTAAAGCTTCAGTGAGTTATTTGCCCCAACGGGTTGTTTTTCCTGAAAACCTCACTGCTCGGGAAATCCTCTATTTTTATGCGTCGCTTCGGGGCATTTCGAGGTCGGATGCGGATGAAGCATTGGAGAAGGCTAGATTCAACGGATTCTCCGAAAAATACATTGGGGAATTTTCGGGTGGCATGGTGCAGCGACTCGGCTTAGCGGTGATCTCCCTGCCCGATACGCCCATCCTGTTGCTTGATGAACCCACTGCAAGTCTCGATCCTCAGGGTGTAAAGAGATTTCGCGAATTCGTTCTCGAGCAGAAAGAACAAGGCAAAACGATTCTTTTTTCAACGCATTTGCTGGCCGAAGCTGAGCAGCTTGCCGACCGAGTTGGCATCTTTGTGAGCGGAAAACTTGTCGCGCAGGAATCCGTGGACGGTTTGCGTGAGAAGTTTCTCAAAAATAAAACAATCGAAGACATGTATTTGCACTATGTGGAGACATTTGAGGGTCAACACCAGTAACTCGTTTTCAAAGCCGATCCCTTTTCTTTCCCCGTTCCGAAGGGGGAAAAGAAGTGGGTCGGCTATTCTCGTGTTGTTTTTGACTGTCTTTCTAATTGGTTGCTCAACTTCACAAATCAAGCCCGTCGACATTTTTGCCGAGGACGCTTGCGCACAGTGCAAGATGGCTTTCTCAGACCAGGCATTTGCGTCGGAAATCATCGCGGTGGATGGAACGGCCTACAAGTTTGACGACATTGAATGCATGGAAAAATTCAGGGCGATGCATTCGGAGGTCGCAATTGCACAAGAATTCTACAAGGATTATCGGACGAAGGCGTGGGTGGAAAAGGGGCGGGCAATCATTGTTGAAACAGGGATAAAAACACCTATGGGGTCCGGAAAAGTGGCTGTGTCAGACTCACTGCAAGCCAAAGCTATCGTGGGTCAATACCCTGCCGCAAAACCGATTTCGGAAAACTCTTCAGGCTGCGGCGCTGATTGCTGCGGTGAAAAGGAAAACTAACGTGACGTTTAGTCCGGTTTTTCATATTGCCCGTCAGGAACTTACTGTCAACGTCCGCAACAAGTGGACGTTGATCTTCGCCGTCATCTTTGGCATTCTCGTCACAGGAATAGCCTACTTCGGCATGATTGCTGAAGGGTTTTCCGGGATGCAGAACTTTGCTCGCAGTTCTGCGAGCGTCCTGAATCTCGTTCTCTATATCATACCACTTGTTTCCCTGGCCATGGGAACGCTCAGCTTCACCGGAGACAAAGGCTCGGCGGAGTTGCTCTTTTCACAGCCTGTGTTGTCATCTGAAGTCATCATGGGTAAAGCCCTTGGCCTTTTTGCCTCCATAGCTCTGTCAATGGCCAGCGGGTTCATGGTTGCCGGTATCATGATTATCTCGAAATCCGGACCTCAAGGATTGACGAGTTATCTTGCCTTTACCGTGCTCTCTCTTGGCTTGGCATTTGTTTTCTTGAGCCTCTCCATACTTGTCGCCACGCTCGCGCGCAGAAAATCGAAGGCATTCGGATTTGCGTTGTTCCTTTGGTTTTTCTTTGTCCTGTTCTATGATATTCTCGCCATTGGAATAACATTGCTGCTCAGCGGTTCGACGATGAACCTTTTCCTGTTCCTTTCCTTATTCGGCAATCCCGTCGATGTGGTGAGGGTAGCTTCGCTTATCATCTTCGATACGGCGACAATTTTCGGTCCGGCTGGAGCCGCGTTGCTCAGATTTCTCGGAGGTTCGGCGATGAGCGTTACGCTGCTTGTTTGTGCACTTCTCCTGTGGGCGATTCTGCCAATGGCGCTTGCCGTGAAAATAATGCGCCGGCAGGATTTCTAAGGCGTGGGAGAGTTTTTTGCCGGAGGTGTGGGATGGCAATCTGATGCGGAACTTCCACGATCTCAGAGGAATTCGATGATTGTCTTTCTGTATTGATAAAGTCATGATATTACGCCAAATTGCATGTGTTGTCGTGTAAGAAAATCCAAGGTCGATGAATGAAAGGAAACGGAATGAAAACAAAGCCTTCTTTGGTCGTTTTTGCGTTGTTGCTCAGCAATATTCTCCTTGCCGGTCAGGGAGAGAAATACGGCAAGGAACTCACGTTGAAATCGACAACGAAGATCTCCGATATCCTCGAGAACCCGAAGGAGTTTGAAGGAAAAAGGGTCCTCGTGGAGGGAGCTGTGCTCGACGTTTGCACGCACCAGGGATGCTGGATCATGGTCGCCGGAGAGAAGGAAAACGAGAGTATTCGGTTCAAAGCGGAAGACGGCGTCATCGTTTTTTCCGTCGAAGCAAAAGGGAAGAAAGTTCTTGCGGAAGGCGTCGTTTCGGTCAAAACCGTGTCAAAGGAGAAGCAGATGGAACAGGGTGAACACCATGCCAAAGAAGAAGGAAAGACTTTTGACCCCTTCACAGTCAAAGGGCCGAAAACCGTTGTTCAGATCGAAGGTGAAGGCGCGGTTATTCAATAACCAGCCCGGCCACATCTCCACTCCTTGAAAACCCTCCAGAAAATAAGGATCTCCGGGGCCGAAGTCTTTCCCATCGTAGAGGGCGGGAAAGGTGTTGGTGTAAGCAACGGTCTTACCGCGGGTGCGTTTGCCGCAGCGGATGCCGTGGGGACGTTTTCGGGGACGTACCCGAATCTGAGCTGTGAGGCACTGGATGAGCCATCCGTTCGGCGCAGCGAGAAGACGAGACAAAACCGGAGCAAACAGCTTGCGAACGACGCCATACGTGAAAGCATCGCACAGGCAAGAATAGCGCATGAAATTTCCGGCGGCCGAGGGAGGATTCACATGAATATCCTATGGGGACTCGCGAAGGCAGAAATGATGGTCGACGGAATTCTTAGCGGCGCGAAGGGAATGATTCACGGGATTACCTGCGGCGCCGGAATGCCGTACAAACTCGCCGAGCTTGCTGAAAAGTACAAAACCTATTTCTATCCTATCGTTTCTTCGATGCGGGCGTTCAGCATACTCTGGACGCGATCGTACAGCAAAGTCTCCCAACTTCTTGGAGGCGTTGTTTACGAAGATCCATGGTTGGCCGGAGGCCACAACGGTCTTTCGAATAAAGAGAATCCTCTCATCCCTGAAGACCCATACCCGCGTGTGGCGACGCTCCGGGAATTTATGAACAAGGTAGGCTTGCGGGCTACACCGATTGTCATGGCCGGCGGTGTATGGAATTTGAAGGAATATGCACACTGGATCGACAATCCTGAAATCGGCCCGGTAGCGTTTCAGCTTGGCACAAGGCCTCTCCTGACAAAGGAAAGCCCGATTTCGGATGAGTGGAAGAAGAAACTCCGCACGCTCAAGAGGGAAGACATCCTTCTCAATAAATTCAGTCCCACGAGCTTCTATTCATCGGCAATCAACAACGCGTTCCTGTGCGAGCTCTACGACCGTTCAACGCGTCAGGTTGAATACAAAGAAGCTCCCGACGCTCATTTCTGCGAGCCTCTCACCTCCACGGGAAGTACAGTCTATGTCGAACCCGATGATTGGGCGAGGGCAGAAGCGTGGAAAGAGCAGGGATTCAACGCGGCCATCAAAACTCCCGATTCGACACTGCTCTTTCTAACAAAGGAAAGAGCGAGGCAGATTCAGAAAGACCAGTCCGACTGCAGTGGATGTCTGGCGGGTTGCAGGTTCAGTGGCTGGATGGACAGCGAAGAGCATCGGTACGTCACCGGCCTGCGTCCCGACCCAAGGAGTTATTGCATTCTCAAGACGCTGCAAAAAGTCATCCAGGGAATTAACGTCGAGCACGAGCTCATGTTTTCCGGCGCGATTGGATACCGGTTTGCGGAGGATCCCTACTATGCTAACGGACATATTCCTTCCATTAAAGAGCTTGTCCGCCAATTGCTGAGCGGAGAATAACGCAGCGTTAATTATATGCTACACAGTACGACAGCTCGTCTGAAGTTTCGAAAAGCTTTTTGTCTGTAGCACAAGACTATACTTACGTGACATGGGGCTACCAAAACGTGATGGTGTCAAATCCGTGGCGATGAGCTACGAAGGAGATGATTTTGTTACGATAATCTGATCTTAACATTTTGTTGAACCACAATTGGCTGGCGAAAGGGCGGCAATAAGCCGCCCTTCGTTTTTTGAGCACAGCCGGTTTGAGGAGGGCAAAAGCCAGTTGAACAAAGGGGTTGTCCGAGACACCCGACCGCTCTCCCTTTTCTCAATTGTTGAAAAGTTGAACGTGTGAATTCTCAACGATGGGAAAACCCGCACTGGAAATCAGAGAAAACCACCTTTTTCGCTTAAAAAAAGGAGGAGCCCTCCGGCACACCGGTTGACTCGTGTAACAAAGTCTTCTTCCACTCTCCTTAATATCAAGGCGCCTCGAAACTTGAGTTTTGGTCGTTCATCTTATATTTTGCCAATCGATATCGAAACCCGATAACAAGATGGATTCGACCATCCGAAGCTTGTTCCTTGTTTCATCAAAATTCATATCCTCCACTACGCGTCCGAGCGACCGGTATACGGCCTCGGGCTTATCGACGAGCTAAGACGTAATGGATACGACATCAGTCCAGGCACGCTCTATCCGATCTTTCACTCCCTGGATAAGGACGGGATGCTGCGGTCGTCTGAGAAGACCGTGAATGGGAAGGTGCGCAAATACTATCGGATAACAGAGAAGGGCAGAGTCACGTTGAAGGATGCAAGGGCGAAAATCGACGAACTGGCTCATGAAATAATAAAGGAATAAATATCATGTCGACATACAAAGCACTGGAAATCTGGACGGCACAAACGCTGTGTGATGTCGGGATCTTGCTCTCCATACTTTCCTTTCTACTGCACATCGGACGACCATATTTTGAACGTATTCTTGGCAGGCTAACCTTGAGAGTCGCCGCCGACCTGTGGTGGCTGGTGTACATTGTTCTCCGAGACGGGACATTGCTCCTTGCCGTCCTGATTGGCTTCTTGCATCTCAATCTCGACCTGATGGCGGATATCAAAATCGGCATTCCCTTCGTCCCTCTCGGAACAGTAGCCTTGTCGATGGCGTTGGTGCTTAAAGTATTTCGGAACGCGGAGGATGTTAACAGATCTTTTCGCTTGAGTACGTATTGGGTTGTTTTCGGGGCATTGCTCAACACAATCGGATACGTGCTGGTGATGGAATCTCCGGGCCGGGAGTACGCTGCCGCTGGAACAGCGTTTTGGCAATTGCTGCGCTCGTGGCGCTCAAACCTCAATCCGGAGCTTGCGACCATTACGTTCTACATCACGTTTCTCCTGCTTTTCGTCGTGGGTGCATACGCTACCACGAAAGCGCTCAGACTGTACGGCAGAGCGATCACAGAAGGCGCAAAGAATGTTCAGACTTAAACTCAATGCGAAACTTTGCATCTCATGTGGTATTTGCATGGATGTCTGCCAGCCGCTGGCAATCGACATGCGCGTCAACATTTTAGCGAAGGCTGAAGGTGATTTACTTTCGTATTTACAGCTCCATAGCGTACGCAATAGGGAAAGCTTTCCAGAAAAAATGATGACATTTCCTTACCTGTCGCGGCCCAGTCTTTGCGATGGGTGTATGCTCTGCGTCAATGAATGTCCGACAACGGCATTAGAGTTACAGCAAGTCGGACAATCTGTATACGCTTAACGACCAACCGACGAAAGGTTGAAAAATGAAAAACCCACCAATCACAGTGGTATTTTTATGTTTCTTGTTTCTTTTGCAGCCGATGCCTCTTCACGGGCAATCGAATTCTGACAGCCGTCGAGTGGATTGGGTGAAACTGAACCCCGCTTTCGAAGGAGCGACGTTCGTGAGCGACAAACAAGCTTGTATCGCTTGCCACGAGGAGGCGAGCCAGAAATATCATAAGACAACACATGGACGCCTCTTCGGGCAAAGCCCGCGCGGGGATCTGGAATCATCCAACTGTGAGTCCTGTCATGGTCCACGCAGCAAGCACGTGGAAGAACCGGACTCCAGCCTGGCGCTGTCCGTCGAACAGTACTCGGCAGTGTGCATGCAATGTCATCAGGGAGGGAACCGCGTGTATTGGCAAACCAGCCTGCATAAGTCGG